>JBQDDT010000175.1:0-5451 GCA_052092505.1 Microbacterium sp.
CCGCGCCCGGCCCGGCCAGCACGCCCCCCGTCGCGATGGCGCTGTGGGCGCTCGCGGGGCTCCTCACGCTCCTCACCCCCCCGCCTGCGCTTCTCTCCGCGCTCGCCGCGGTGCCCTACCTCGTCGCCGTCGCGCGATACGCCCGTGTGAGCGACGCGCGTTCCGCGACCGCGAATCGCGCCTGGCGCCGCTTCCTCGTCATCAACTACGCCGTGGGGTTCGCGCTCACGCTGCTCCTCATCCTCTGCGCCGCGGAAGGACTGTTCTCATGACCCACGTGCTCGTCACCGGAGCGACCGGGTACATCGGGGGCCGACTCGTCCCCCAGCTGCTCGAGGCGGGGCACGACGTGAGCGTGTACGTCCGCTCCCCGTGGAAGCTGCGCGACGTCCCCTGGCGGGAGAGCGTCACCCTGGTCGAGGGGGATCTGACGGATGCCGAGGCGACCCGTCACGCGATGGCGGGCGCACAGGTCGCATACCACCTCGTGCACGCCATGAGCGCGGGCCGCGACTTCGCGGCGGCCGACGAGCGGGCGGCGGCGGTGTTCGCGGAGGCCGCGTCCGACGCCGGGGTCGAGCGGATCGTGTATCTCGGCGGTCTGCACCCCGCCGGGGGACGGCTCTCTGCGCACCTCGCATCGCGCGCGGCGGTCGGTCGGGTGCTCCTGGACGGCCCTGTGCCGGCCGTCGTGCTCCAGGCGGGCATCGTCATCGGATCGGGCTCGGCGTCGTTCGAGATGATCCGCCACCTCACCGAGGTGCTCCCGTACATGCCGGCCCCGCGCTGGGTGCGCAACCGCGTGCAGCCGATCGCCGTTCGCGACGTGCTCCGCTACCTCGCGGAGGCCGCGGTCATCGACGGCGACGTGAACCGCGCGTTCGACATCGGCGGGCCGGACGTCCTCCGCTACGGGCAGATGATGAACGGCTACGCCGTCGAGGCGGAGCTGCCCCAACGGCACATCGCGGCCCTCCCGGTGCTGACCCCCTGGCTCGCATCGCAGTGGGTCGGTCTCGTCAGCCCGATCCCTCGCCGTCTCGCCGTGCCGATCATCGCCTCGCTCCAGAACGACTGCGTCGTGACCGAGCGCGACATCGATCGGATCATCCCGCCGCCCGAGGAGGGCCTGCTGCCCTATCGGAGCGCCGTGCGGCTGGCGCTGCGCCGCGAGGTCGAGGGGCAGATCGAGACGACCTGGCAGAACGCCTCGGTGCCGGGAGCTCCGAGCGATCCGCTGCCGAGTGACCCCGACTGGGCCGGTCACACCGTGCTCACGGACGTCCGCGAGCGCGAGAGCGGCGCGTCCGCGGAGGCCGTCTGGGCGGTGATCGAGGCGATCGGCGGGGAACGCGGGTGGCACTCCTTCCCTCTCGCATGGGCCGCGCGCGGATGGATCGATCGCCTCGTGGGCGGCGCCGGCCGGCGTCCCCGGCGCCACCCGTCCCGCGTCAGCAGCGGCGACGTCATCGATCTGTGGCGCGTCGAGCACCTCGAGCGCGGCCGGATGCTCCGCCTGCGCGCCGAGATGCGCATGCCCGGGCAGGGGTGGCTCGAGCTCGGCGTCGCGCGAACGGGCACGGGGAGCCGCTATCGCCAGCGCGCGATCTACTTCCCGAAGGGGCTGTCCGGCCGGCTCTACTGGGTCGTCCTGCTCCCCTTCCACGGCATCATCTTCCGGGGGATGGCGAACAGCATCCTCCGGGATGCCGAGCGCGCGACGGAGGGATCCGCATGAGGCTGTGGTCGCTGCATCCGCGCCACCTCGACCGGCAGGGCCTCACGGCGTGCTGGCGCGAGGGCCTGCTCGCGCAGGCGGTGATCGCGGACCCGCGGAAGGGCTACTCCCGCCACCCGCAGCTGCAGCGGTTCCGCGCGGCCGACGAGCCGCTCGCGGCGATCGGGCGCTACCTCGGCGCCGTCGCGGACGAGGCCGACGCGCGCGGCTACCGCTTCGCGAGAGGGAGGATCCGGGTCACCGGCCCCGCCGCCGCGCTGCCGGTGAGCACCGGACAGCTCGCCTACGAGTGGGCGCACCTGCTCGCCAAGCTGCGGCGGCGCAGCGCAGAGCAGTGGGAGCGGTGGCGGAGCGTCGACGCGCCGGATCCTCATCCGTCGTTCGTCCTCATCGAGGGGCCGATCGCGCCGTGGGAGAGGAACGTCGCGTGGCCGGAGCCGGCCGATGACGAGGAGCGCACGCGATGAGCGGCACCGCAGACCACGAGGCGCCGCGCACCGAGAAGCCGCCGACGGCGACGCGTGTCCACATCGACGAAGGAAGCGCCGTCCCCGCGGCGACGCCCACGACGTGCGGCGGCGCCGAGTTCGCCACGGGGCCGATGCGCTACGACGCCGTCCTCCTCTCGGGATTCGGCGGGCCCGAGGGACAGGAGGACGTGCTGCCCTTCCTCCGGAACGTCACGCGCGGTCGCGGGATCCCCGACGAGCGACTGGAGGAGGTCGCCCAGCACTACCGACGGAGGGGAGGGGTCAGCCCGATCAACGAGCAGAACCGCCTGCTCCGGCGCGCGCTGGAGGACGCGCTCGCGCGCGCCGGGCTCGAGCTGCCCGTGCACTGGGGCAACCGCAACTGGGCGCCCTACCTCGATGAGGCGCTCGCCGAGGCGGCGCAGAGCGGCGCGCGGAGGATGCTCGCGATCCCGACCAGCGC
This sequence comes from Microbacterium sp., assembly GCA_052092505.1. Taxonomy (GTDB): domain Bacteria; phylum Actinomycetota; class Actinomycetes; order Actinomycetales; family Microbacteriaceae; genus Microbacterium. The sequence goes on from JBQDDT010000175.1 coordinate 2,672, forward strand.
GTACTCCTCCTACTCCTCGTGCCGCCAGTATCGGGAGGACTGGGCGGACGCGCTGGAGGCGGCCGGTCTGGAGAGCACGCTGCAGATCGACAAGGTCCGCCAGTTCTTCTCCCACCCCGGTTTCATCCAGCCGTTCATCGACGGCCTCCGCGACGCCGTCGCCGACGCCCGCCGGGCGGGCCACGCCGACTCGGCCATCGAGGTGCTGTTCTCCACGCACAGCATCCCGTCGTCCGATGCCGAACGCTCCGGCGCCGGGCTGTTCCCCGACGTCGTGGGCGGCGGGTACGTCGCCCAGCACCTGGCCGTGGCGGAGCACGTGATCGCGAGCGCGGCTCCCGGCCTCCGCTGGCAGCTCGTCTTCCAGTCGCGTTCGGGGCCGCCGTCGCAGCCGTGGCTCGAGCCCGACGTCAACGACGCGATCGAGGCGCTCGAGCGATGCACGGCCGTGGTCGTCGTGCCGCTCGGGTTCGTGAGCGATCACATGGAGGTGCTGTGGGATCTCGACACGGAGGCGCGGGAGACCGCAGAGCGACGGGGACTGTGGATGAGGCGGACGCCGACGCCGGGAACGGCCCCTGACTTCGTCTGCGCCCTCGTCGACCTCGTCCGCGAGCGCGTCTCGGGGCGCCCCGCGGGGGAGCGCGCGAACGCCACGGCGATCGGTCCGTGGTTCGACGTCTGCCGTGCGGGGTGCTGCGAGAATCCGCGGCTCGGGTTCCGGCCCGCGATCGCCGGGATCCAGCCGTGAGCCGCCCGAGGAGAGGTCAGTCGTCGGTCTCGAGGAGATCGCCCGTCTCGGCGTCGATCGTGACCTCGGCGTCGTCGCCCGACCCGGTCTCGATGTCGAACTGGTACTGGGAGCCGCGCTCCGTGCCCTCGAGCTTCCATTCGCTCACGGAGCCGTCCTGCGCGTCGAGCGCCGTCGCGAGCGCGTCATCCCACGAGACGACGGCGTCGACGTCGACGACCTCGCGCTGCGTCTCATCGGCGTCGTCGGACTCGATCGCCTCTGTCCTCTCGTCGAACGTCTCGCCGCTTTCGGCATCGACGCGCACCTCGTACTCGTCGGAGTCGGAGACCAACTCGACCGTGTAGGCGTAGCGGTCGCGCTGCCAGTCGAACGCGATCTCGGCGAGCTGCCCGTCGAAGCCGCTCTGCGCGGTGTCGAGCGCGTCCTCCCATGAGACGGCGAACTCGGTCGTGGCGAGATCCGCCCCGCGTTCGGTGGCGGATCCGCCGTCGTCCGGAGCCGATTCGGTCGTCTCCTGCTCGCTCGGCGCGGCCGAGGGTGCCGCGTCGTCGTCGGACGCGTCTCCGCCGCCGCTCGCGCAGCCGGTCAGCACCAGCCCGAGGGCGGCGGCGCCGATGGTCAGGGCGGCCAGTGGCTTCTTCTGTGCGGACATGGGAACACCCTAGGGCCGGCGCGTAAGAACCGGATAAGAGGCCCGGCCCCGCGACGGCGCGCGGCCGGGCCTCGGTCAGGCGAACGGCACGATCGCGAAGCGTCCCCACGCGACGAAGAGCATCCCGCCGAGGAAGAGCAGGTCCCCGAGAATCTCCGTGTACTCCGATCGGCGGATCCGTTCGGTCGCGGCACCCGCCATGTAGAGCGCCATGCCCGAGGCGGCGACGGGAACGAGAACCGGGGCGATTCCGAGCAGCCCCGGCAGGACCAGCCCGAGTCCGCCGATGATCTCGAGGACGCCCATGAACCTCACCTTCCCCGGAGTGAAGTCCTCCGGCCAGTGCAGCCTCGCGGCGTACCTCTCGTATGACCAGGTCAGCTTGACGATGCCTCCGGCGACGAAGCCGATCGCGAAGATGCTGGCGACGATCCACAGTGCGACGTTCATCGTGTCCTCACTTCCTCGTGCCCGTCTCCCGCTGGCGCTCCAGAGGGAGGTGCGAACGATGTATCGGCACAGGCCGTGTCGATATCGGTCACGTTAGGGGGTCGCGGAGCTCGCGTCAACGGCACGATGCGTGCCGTTGCGCTAGAGTGAGGTCATGGTTCCTCCGTCCGGCCCCCCGCGTCGACGTGGGCCGGAGCGCACGCTCGAACTGCTGGAGGTGACGCTCGAGCTCGCCGCGGAGGTCGGATACCGCGGGCTGTCGATCGAGGCGATCGCTCGGCGAGCGGGCGTCGGCAAGCACACGATCTACCGGCGCTGGCGGTCGCTCTCCGAGCTCCTTCTCGACACCCTCAACCACGCCTGGGTCAGCGATCTGGACTACCACGACTCCGGCGGCATCCGGGAGGACCTGCGCGAGCAGTTCCTGCGCTCCACCCGTGCGCTCTCGAGCGCCCCACTGGGGCCCATCTACCGGGCGGTCGTCGCCGATGCGCAGTCGGATGCGCGCCTGAGAGAGATCATCCACACGAGATTCCTCGCCACCGTCGAACTCCGGACACTGGAGCGCGTCAGACTCGCCCAGCGCCACGGCGAGCTCGGAAGGATCCCGCACGTGGAGCGCGTCGTCGAGGTTCTCGTCGGATCGCTGTACTACCGGTGGCTGCTGTCGACGCTGCCGGTCGACGAGGAGCCCATCGATGCTCTGATCGACCTGTTCCTGGCCGCGTACGCCGAACCGGGCGACTGACGCCCGGCGACCGCGAGGCCGTCGCCGGGCGCGCGGCGTTCCGCAGTGGTGCGTCGAGAGGTGACGAAGCGGCGACGCGGCGCGCCCGGTCGGCGGACGACGGGATCAGCCCTGCGGTGAGGATGCGCGGCGCGGCCCGCGGCGGCGTCCGCCGCCCTGGCGCTGCTGGCCCGGCT
>JBQDDT010000176.1:0-5397 GCA_052092505.1 Microbacterium sp.
GCAGGACGAACGACTCCTCCGGCTCGACCTCGACGAGGTGCGTGAGATCGGGCTGATCCTCCGCGGGATCGATGAACGGGTACTTGTGGTTGTCGAACAGCCGGAAGTACCGGTCCAGGCGCACGTCGACGCTGGAGGGCTGGATCATCGCCTCGTCGAGCGGGTCGAGGCCGATCCGGCCGTCGGCGAGCTGGGCCTTGATGTCGCGATCCGAGAGCAGCACGGATACAGCCTAGTTTCTCGTGCTCGGGCGGAGCACCACGGGATCAGTAGCGATCGGTCTCCGTGACGGCGAAGTCGAGCTCTCCCCCGTCGGCGCCGGGGACGAGGGTCTCCTCCTCGAGCACGACCGTCTCGCCCGGCGCGATCTCGTCCGTCCCGACGTACGCCGTGGTGTCCATGCCGCCGGCGCCCGCTGTCGGCTCGACCGAGAGCGTCACGGCGTAGGTCATGGGGATGTCGGCGGAGTTGGTGACGGTCATCTCGAAGCCGACGTAGCCGAGCTCGTCCGTCTCGCCCTGCGCGATCTCGATGTCGTCGGCGAGGTCATGGTATTCGGCCGACTCGAGGTCGATCGGCTCCACGGTGGGGGTGTAGTCGGGGTTCTCGTCGGGCATCCGGAACGTGCCGTGGAGCAGATCGCCCCGCGAGAGACCGGGGTCGTCGTCCGGGAAGCGGAGCTCGATCTCGCGGTCGTAGAAGATCTCGTCGGGCGAGAAGGGCGGGAACGCGGAGAGCACGGCGAGGTAGACCGTGCCGTCGTCGCTCGTCGTCTCCGAGTCGATGACGACGAACGACTCGAACTCGTACCCGGCGGCCTCGTCGGCGTGCGCGAGCATGCGCGCGAGCTCGTCGGTCGACGGCGCTGAACCGAGCGCGTCGGGATCGAACGGCTCGTCGGTCTCGTCCGGAGCGTGCGTGTCGTCCTCGATGGGCACGGAGTCGCCGCCGAACAGGTCGTCGTGGATGCCCTCGGCGACGGGCCGGGCGGCGACGACGACGATCACGAGGAAGACGAAGACGGTCACCACCCATCCGAAGACCGAGCGCTGCCGGCGCGGCCGCGGGGCGGCACCCGCGCCCTGGACCGTGGTCGCGGAGGGCCGGGCGTCGCGCGCCGGGGCGGGCCGTGAGCGCCGGGGCGGGGTCGGCGGGGCGGCCTGCGCCCCGCCGACCGTGTACGGGACGGAGGTCGCGTCGCCAGGAGCGGTCGCGGACGGCACGGGGCCGCGGCGCCGCGGCCGGCGACCCTGCACGCCGACCCGCAGCGGGTCGTCCTCGATGGGCGGGATCAGGTACGGCCGCGTGATGCGCGGCGGAACCGAGCTGTATGTCTCGGTGTACTGCTCCCTGCTCGGCACACCGCGAGCATATCCCGGCCCGCCGACGCCGGGAGGGGGAGGATCACGCCGCCGGCCGCCGGACTCGGCACCCCGCGGAGGCTGTTAGGATCGATCCTGCGCATGCGCGCGGGGATGTAGTTCAATGGTAGAACTTCTGCTTCCCAAGCAGACAGCGCGGGTTCGATTCCCATCATCCCCTCCACGAATCTCTCGCGAGACCGACCGGCCTCCGCGCCGACCGCTCAGCCGCGCAGCACCGCGTCGAGCAGGCCGGGGAAGAGCGCATCGAGATCGTCTCGGCGCAGGGTCAGGGTGCGACGGCGCCCGTTGGGCTCGTTGCGGATGACGCCGGCCTCGCGAAGCACCTTCATGAAGTGCGACTTGGTCGACTTGGGAAGGTTGGGGTCGCTCGCATGGCAGGCCGCCATATCGACGGGCCCGTCGGCGACCTGGCGCGCGATCGCGAGGCGCTCGGGGTCGCTGAGCGCGAAGAGCACGTCGGTGAGCTGGATCTCGGAGCGCTCGGGGTGAGGGAGATCGGCCGGCATGGTTCCATAATAGTTGAACTATCGCGGGAACGCGCGTATTCTCCGATGGTTCCACTTTTCTCGAACCGCGGGGAGCAGTCATGACCACGACCGAGCCGATCGCTGTCGCAGCGCCCGCAGCCGCTTCCACGCGGAGCCTCCGCACCCGGTTCAGCTTCGCGCTCGCGATCGTGGCGCAGATCACGATGATGTTCGGGGCGAGCGCACCGTCGCCGTTCTATCCTGTGCTCGCGCAGGAGATCGGCTTCGACGCGATCACGATCAGCGCGGTGTTCGCCGTGTACGCCGTATCACTGCTGCTCACGCTGCTCACCGCCGGATCGCTCTCCGACCACATCGGCCGCCGGCCGGTCGCCGTCGCCGGGCTCGCTCTGCTGGCCGGCAGCATGCTGCTGTTCTGGCACGCCGACTCCGTCGCGCTGCTCGTGCTCGCTCGCGTGCTCCAGGGCGTCGCGAGCGGACTGCTCATCTCGACGCTGTCGGCCGCGGCGCTCGACCTCGCACCGGCAGGGAGGGCGAAGACGGCGGCACTGTGGAACGCCCTCAGCCCCGGCATCGGACTCGGTCTCGGCGCACTGATCGCGGGGATCGTGCTCGATGCGGCCTCGGCTCCGCTGGTCGCCGTGTTCGCCCCGCTCACCGCGGCCTACATCGTGCTCGCCGGTCTGTTCCTTCTCGCCCCGGAGACGGCGCCGCGCAGGCCTGGCGCCTGGGCGTCGCTGAGCTTCCGCCTGTCGATCCCCTCCGGCATCCGCGCGGACTTCTGGCGCGCGGCGCCCGCCGTGATCGCGGGCTGGGCGACCGGCGGACTGTTCCTCTCCCTCGGCGCGAACATCGTGCGCACCGAGCTCGGCGGCACCGCGCATGTGTGGCAGGGACTGTCGGTAGGAATGCTCGCCGGCGTCGGCGCGGTCACGGCCTTCGCGATGCGGCGGAGGTCGGCCCGGACCACGGTGATGTTCGGCACCGTGGCGCTCGCGGTCGGCACGCTGCTGTCGCTGATCGCGCTCGGAGCGCAGTCGCTCCCCTTCTATCTCGGCGCGACGGCCGTGACCGGCATGGGCTTCGGCACCGCGTTCTCCGGCGTCGTGGCCTCCCTCGCCCCGCGCATCCCGGCCATGGAACGCGCCGACGCCTTCGCCGTGATCTATCTGCTCGCCTACCTCTCGTTCGGCGTGCCATCGGTCGCCGCCGGCGCGTTCGTCGGCGTCGTCGGGCTCAGCACGGTGTGCGTCGCCTACGGGCTCGTCGTCATCGCGCTCGCCACCGTCGCGCTCGTGCTGCGGGCGCGACGGAGAGAGTGAGCTCCCGCACGGCGAGGCGGGAATGCGCTTCGCGGCGATTCGGTTCCCGGATGACACCGGCAATCCGATGGAGGACCTGATGCAGCAGCTCGATGGAAAGATCGCGATCGTCACGGGCGGTGGACGCGGGATCGGCAGGGGGATCGTCGACCGGTTCCTCGAGGAGGGCGCCAAGGTGGTGGTGGCGCAGCGCTCGCCCGTGCCCGAGGACCTGGCGCGGCGCGGAGACGTGCAGGGCATCGAGGCCGACCTCTCGGACCCCGGGGCGCTCGCGGCCGTCGTCGATCGCGCAGCGAACGCGTTCGGAGGCATCGACATCCTCGTGAACAACGCCGGCATCATGATGGAGCGCGAGCTCGACTCGATGTCACTCGCCGAATGGGAGCGGACGATGGCGATCAACGTCACGACCCCGGTGTTCCTCGCACAGGCGGCGCTGCCCCACCTGCGTGCGCGGGGGAACGGTGCGATCATCAACCTCGGCTCCGTCGAGGGACTCGGCTCCAACCCCGGCCACATCGCCTACTCGGCGTCGAAGGGCGCGATCCACGCGCTCACCCGTGCGATGGCGGTGGATCTCGGCGTGCACGGCGTCCGGGCGAACAGCATCGCGCCCGGGTGGATCGCCTCCGACCTCAGCGACGACTACCTGGCCTCGCTCGGCGACCCCGACGAGCTGGCGGCGCGGCTGGTGGGGCTGCACCCCGCCGGCCGGACGGGAACGCCCCGCGACATCGGCGACTTGGCCGTCTATCTCGCCGGCGACTCGGCCGGGTTCCTCACGGGGCAGACCATCGTCGTCGACGGCGGGCGCACCGTCAGGCTCTCCTCGCCCGCCTGAGCCCACGGCACGATGGCGATCAGGCCAGTGCGCGGTGCGACGGTCGGCGATCGAGACGCACCCCGTGCGCATCGCGGGGCGACGGCGACCTCCACAGGGCGTCGTTTCGGGCCGCTCTCCACAGATCGCTGATATCTACGATGAAATGCCCTCCATGTCATCATGAATGTCGGTGGTGAGTTCTATCGTGAGGGTATGACGAAGCCACCGATGTCCCGCCTGTGGGACGCGACCGAGACGGAGCGGGCCGAGGCCCGTGCCCGGCTCGGCGAGGTGGCACGGCTGGACGAGGAGATCGCCCGGCTCCAGGCGCGACGGTCGGAGCAGCTGGCGGGGCTGATGGGCATCGCCCGCGCTCAGCAGGGGCGGTATCGGCCGGTGGCGACCGGAGTGCGTCGCAACGGCGACGCGGTCATGACGCGAGACGATCTGCCCTTCCGGTCGATGATCGCGGAGGTCGCCGCAGGGACGCGCGTGACCCGCTTCCAGGCCGCCGTCGACCTGGATGCCGCATCGAGCATCGCCAGAGACTTCCCGCGCGTGCGGGCCGCATTCGACGTCGGGCGGATCGACCAGGACCGCGCCTGGACGCTCGCCGTCGAGGGCGCGCGCCTCCGTGAGGGCGACGACCGCGCCCTGTTCGAGGAGCTCGCCCTCCCCCACGCGCTCGCCGAGACGCCGCGGGGAACGCGTCAGGCTGCCCGACGGATCGCGTGCGAGATCGAAGCCGCCCCCGCGGCCGAACGGGCCAGGCGCGCCAGGGCGGAGCGGAGCGTGTGCGTGCGCGACCTCGACGACGGGATGGCGCAGCTCACCGTGGTCAACACCGCCGCCGTCATCCACGGCATGCACGACCGCCTCACCCGCATGACCCGCCGCGTCGCCCACGATCGTCGAGCCGCCGACGGCGGCGAGCAGCGCGACTCCGCCACCGGCGACGCGTCGGTCGTCGACGAGCGCACGTTCGATCAGATCCGCGCCGACCTGGCCACCGACCTCCTGCTGGCCGGGCAGCCGAACGCGCATCACGCCTACGACCGCGACGGCATCGATGTCCTCGGCGCCCTCCAGGGGCGGGTGCAGGTCACGCTTCCCGCTCCCTCGCTGACCGGGGCCGACGATGCTGCTCCCGCGGCCCTCACCGGGTACGGTGCGATCCCCGCGTCGCTCGCCCGGCGCCTCGCCGGCACGGCCACCCACTGGGTGCGCCTGTTCCACCATCCAGACACCGGGGCCCTGCGCACCGTCGACCGCTACACGCCCACCACCGCACAGCGGCGGCTCCTCGTCGCGCGCGACGAGACCTGCCGCTTCCCCGGCTGCCAGCGCAGCGCGCCCCGCGCCGCCCGCGACCACACCCA
>JBQDDT010000177.1:0-5341 GCA_052092505.1 Microbacterium sp.
CGTCGCGCAGATCGTCACCTACGGCACGATCAAGTCGAAGCAGGCGCTGAAGGACGCCGGCCGCGTGCTGGGCTTCCCGTTCAGCATGGGGGAGCGCCTGACGAAGGCGATGCCGCCGCCCGTGATGGGCAAGGACATGCCGCTGTCCGGCATGTTCGACTCCAGTCACGCGCGCTACAAGGAGGCCAGCGAGTTCCGCGCGCTGATCGAGACCGACCCTGAGGCGAAGACGGTCTTCGACCGGGCGATCGGCCTGGAGGGGCTGAAGCGTCAGTGGGGCGTGCACGCGGCCGGCGTGATCATGTCGTCGGACCCGCTGCTCGACATCATCCCGATCATGAAGCGGGAGCAGGACGGGCAGATCGTCACGCAGTTCGACTACCCGGCATGCGAGTCCCTCGGCCTGATCAAGATGGACTTCCTGGGGCTGCGCAACCTCACGATCATCTCGGACGCGCTCGACAACGTCCGCACCAACCGCGACGTCGCGATCGACCTCGAGACGCTCCCGCTCGACGACCGCGCGGCGTACGAGCTCCTCGCCCGCGGCGACACGCTCGGGGTGTTCCAGCTCGACGGCGGCCCCATGCGGAGCCTGCTGCGGCTCATGAAGCCGGACAACTTCGAGGACATCTCCGCCGTCATCGCCCTGTACCGTCCCGGCCCGATGGGCGCGAACTCGCACACGAACTACGCCCTGCGCAAGAACGGCGAGCAGCAGATCACGCCGATCCATCCGGAGCTGGAGGAGCCGCTGCGCGACATCCTCGACACGACCTACGGTCTCATCATCTACCAGGAGCAGGTGATGGCGATCGCGCAGAAGGTGGCGGGCTTCAGCCTCGGACAGGCCGACATCCTGCGCCGCGCGATGGGCAAGAAGAAGAAGTCGGAGCTCGACAAGCAGTACGTCGGCTTCTCCCAGGGGATGAAGGACCGCGGCTTCGGCGACGCGGCGATCAAGGCGCTCTGGGACATCCTGCTGCCCTTCTCGGACTACGCGTTCAACAAGGCGCACTCGGCCGCGTACGGAGTCGTCTCCTACTGGACCGCCTACCTCAAGGCCCATTACCCGGCGGAGTACATGGCCGCGCTGCTGACCTCCGTCGGGGACTCGCGCGACAAGCTCGCGATGTACCTCAACGAGTGCCGTCGCATGGGCATCAAGGTGCTCCCGCCCGACGTCTCGGAGTCGATCAACTTCTTCGCGGCCGTCGGCGACGACATCCGCTTCGGCCTCGGGGCCGTGCGCAACGTCGGGACCAACGTGGTCGACGGGATCGTGGCGGCGCGCTCCGATGCGCCGTACGCGAGCTTCCACGACTTCCTCAAGCGCGTGCCTCCGCATGTCGCGAACAAGCGCACCGTCGAGTCGCTCGTGAAGGCCGGCGCCTTCGACACGATGGGCTCCACGCGACGGGCACTGGTTGAGATCCACGAGGACGCGGTCGAGCAGGCCGTGCTCGACAAGCGTCGCGAGGCGCAGGGTGAGGTCGGGTTCGACTTCGACAGCCTGTGGGACGAGCCCCAGGAGGTGCAGAAGGTCCCGGAACGGCCCGAGTACACGAAGAAGGACAAGCTCGCGTTCGAGCGCGACATGCTGGGGCTGTACGTGTCGGATCATCCGCTCGCCGGTCTCGAGGTGCCGCTCGCCAAGCACCGCAGCATCACGATCGCCGAGCTGCTCGCGTCGGAGACCCTCGATGACGGTGACCAGGTCACCGTTGCCGGGCTCGTCACGAGCGCGCAGCACCGCGTCGCGAAGACGAGCGGCAATCCCTACGGCATGATCACGATCGAGGACTTCGAGGCCGAGGTCACCGTCATGTTCATGGGGAAGACGTACACGGAGTTCCAGCCGATCCTGGTGCAGGACTCGATTCTCGTCGTGCGGGGCCGAGTCTCCCGCCGGGACGACGGCCTCAACCTGCACGCGCAGTCCGCCTTCGCGCCCGATCTCGGCACGATCGACAGCTCGGCCCCGATCACGCTCGTTCTGCCGGAGCAGAGGGCGACCGAGCGCACGGTCCAGGAGCTCGCCGAGGTCCTGCAACGCCATTCCGGCGAGACGGAGGTGCGCCTCAAGATGCATCGCGGCGGGTCGGCGAAGGTGTTCGAGGTGCCGATGCCCGTCGCAGTGACGCCGGATCTCTTCGGGGACCTGAAGTCGCTGCTCGGGCCGCAGTGCCTCGGCTGAGCCGGTCAGCCACATCAGAGACAGGGCACAGGGAACCGATCGGCCGGCCGGGCTAGGATCGGGAGGGCAATTCCTGTGCAAGCAACGCTCTCACGAGCACAGAGGGGGACGATCGTCGTGTCCAACGACAACTACGGCCAGCAGGGCTGGGGAGCCCCGGCTCCCGGCGAGCAGCAGGCACCCGCACCGCAGAACGAGGCTCCGGCCCCGCAGCCGGCTCAGCGCGAGATGCGGTTCCTGCCGGAGCCGCCGGTCTCTCAGCCCGACGAGGCGGAGGAGCAGCCCGAGCAGAGTCGGGGCGGCGTCCCGGCGATCTGGAAGTTCTCGCTGCGCGAGCTGATCCTCGTCGCGATCGGCGTCGTGTCGATCGTCTTCTCGTTCCTCTCCGTGCTCTCCTTCGGGGGCATGGGCGCCGGAGCGATGTTCGGCGAACTCGCCGGACCGACGTACTTCCCGATGTGGAGCTTCGGGCTCCTGGCCATCGTCGCGACCGTGGTGATGATCGCGGCGACCGCGCTCATCGCCCTCCGTCGTCTCGTCCCCGCGGTCGCCGACCTGCGCATCGGCTCCCTGGGTATCGACCAGTTCGCCTCGATCGCCTTCGGGCTCTACGCGCTCGCGTTCTGGGACGCGGTCCTCTCCGCCATCGGCCTCGGCGGCGCCGGGCTCGTGACCTGGATGGGCTGGGTCGGCGCGGTCGTGTCGCTCGGCGGAGTGTTCTTCACCGTCGCCGCACCCTTCGTGCCTCCGTTCCGTGCGGACTTCGACGGCCGCGAGGAGGTCGTCGCCGCACGCGCGGCTCGCCCGGCGCGCGCGCTCGTCGTCCCGTCGAAGAAGCCCAAGCCCCAGCCGCAGCAGCCGTGGCAGGGTCAGCAGGACGGCGGCCAGCAGCAGGCGTCCGGTCAGCAGTCGCCCTACGCCCAGCAGAGCCCGTACGGGCAGCAGGCGCCCTATGGTCAGCCGGCTCCGTACAGTCAGCAGGCCCCGTACGGCCAGCAGCCTCCGTATGGCCAGCAGGCGCCCTACGGACAGAACCCGTATGGTCAGAGCCCCTACGGCCAGCAGGCTCCCACCGAGCAGCAGGCTCCGTACGGCCAGGCTCCGTACGGTCAGCAGAGCCCCTACGGTCAGCCGTACGGCCAGCAGCAGGAGCATGGTCAGCAGCCGTCCTCCGGTCAGGCCCCCTACGGCCAGCAGTCTCCTTACGGTCAGCAGCAGGAGTACGGTCAGCAGGCGCCGTACGGCCAGCAGGCTCCCGCCGACCGGACGGCCCCGGCGCCGCACGAGGAGGCCACGACCGCGCCGGACGCCGGCGCGACGTTCCCCTCGGAGTCCTCTGCGGCTCCGGGCGCCCCGGTCGACGAGCGGGCGCCGCAGTCGGCACAGGAGCGTCCGCAGGACGAGGCGCCCGCCCCGCCGGCGCCCGCCCCGGCCGATGCGCCGATCGCCCCGGAGGGGGAGGACGGCTCCGGAGCGGACGAGCTGCAGGCCGATGGCGAGGCGCGCTCGGCGCGTGCGCACAGCGCGGCCGGCATCGACTACGGCGCCGCGTTCTCGACCGACGACGGGGAGGCGCCTGCGCCCGCCTATCGCCGCACGGGACCGATCTCGGTCCCCGAGGACGAGGGTGCGGAGGACATCGGCGACGACCAGGTCGACGAGACGGAGCTCGAGGACGACACGGTGCTCCGGGTTCCGCAGAGCGAGACGGAGATCGTCCCGGATGCGGCGCCGGCGGAGCGGGCCGCCTCGGAGCGGCCCGTCGACGCGGCACCGGCCCCGTCCGGCGCCTCCGACCCGTCGGCGCTCCCCGTCACGAACGCGCAGCCGTTCTGGGCGCTCGTGCCCGTCGAGCGCGACGTCGTCGACGCCTCCGGCTCGCCGCTGTTCCGGATCGGCCCGACGGCGTGGGCGCTCGTGCTCGAGGAGCGCGGCGAGGTCTTCGTCGTCCGGCACGACGACGGCCGTGTCGGCTATCTGCACGACACGACCGGCGTGACGCGCGGCTGAGTGGGGCGATCTGACGACGATGCGGACGATCGACCTGCGTGGAAAGCGACTGAGCTCCTCAGAGCTGCTCGCGACCGTTCCCCGCGCCACCGACGCTCGCGAGGCCGCGCTCCAGGCGGCGACGGACATCGTCGCCGCCGTGCGCGCCTCTGGCGAGGCGGCGCTGCGCGAGCAGACCGAGCGGTTCGACGGCGTTCGCGGGCACGACATCCGCGTGCCGCGCGAGCACCTCGCGGAAGCGCTCGCACAGCTTGATCCGGAGGTGCGCGAGTCGCTCGAGGAGGCGATCGCGCGCGTCAGGAACGCGTCGGCGGCCCAGGTTCCCGATCCGCGCGTCACCACGCTGGCGGACGGCGCCAGGATCACGCAGCGCTGGCAGCCGGTCGAGCGCGTCGGCGTCTATGTGCCCGGTGGGAAGGCGGTCTACCCGTCGAGCGTCGTGATGAACGTCGTCCCCGCCCAGGTCGCCGGCGTCGCCTCCGTCGCCCTCGCCTCGCCTCCCCAGGCGGAGCACGGCGGCAGGGTGCACCCGACGATCCTCGCGGCCGCCGCGCTGCTCGACGTCGACGAGGTCTACGCGATCGGCGGAGCCGGGGCGATCGGCGCGTTCGCGTACGGCGTCGACACGATCGGCCTCGACCCGGTCGACGTCGTCACCGGCCCTGGCAACAACTTCGTCGCCTCGGCGAAGCGCGTCGTCGCCGGAGTCGTCGGAACGGACTCCGAGGCCGGCGCGACGGAGATCCTCATCTCGGCCGACGGCGCGGCCGATCCGCGTCTCGTGGCCTACGACCTCGTCAGCCAGGCGGAGCACGACGAGCAGGCATCGGCGGTCCTCGTGACGACGTCCGAGCCGCTGGCGACCGCGGTCGCCGCCGAGACGGAGCGGGTCGCGGCCGCGACGCGGCACAGCGATCGCGTCTCGGCGGCCCTCGCCGGTCCCCAGTCCGCGATCGTGCTCGTGGACGATCAGGACGCGGCCGAGGCGTTCAGCAACGCCTACGCTCCGGAGCACCTCGAGCTGCACCTCGCCGATGCGACGGACGCGGTCGCCCGGTACACGAGCGCCGGGGCGGTGTTCGTCGGCTCCTACAGCCCCGTGAGCCTCGGTGACTACCTGGCCGGCTCGAACCA
>JBQDDT010000178.1:0-5332 GCA_052092505.1 Microbacterium sp.
GTCGACCGCGCACCGCCTCGTCGGCGAGCTGCGCGAGTGGGGCGCGCTCGATCGGCGAGAGGACGGCCGCTACACGATCGGGATGCGGATCCTCGAGCTCGGTGCGCTCGAGCCCCAGGGGCTGCGACTGCGCACCGTCGCCCTGCCGTACCTCAGCGACCTGCACTCGGCCCTCAGCGCGGACGTGCTGCTCAGCGTGCGCGACGGCACCGACATCGTCTACGTCGAATCGCTCCGCTCCCGCCGCGGGGCGCCGGTGCTCACCCGCTTCGGCGGGCGCTGGCCCATGTACGCGACGGCGACGGGTCACGTCCTGCTCGCCCACGCGCCGATCGAGGTGCAGGAGCAGGTCCTCGCGAGCGACATGCGCCGGTTCACGGCGAAGACCGTGACGGATCCGGTGGAGCTGCGCCGTCGGCTCGGCGACATCCGCAGCGCGGGCTACGCGATCGTCGACGAGGCGATCACCGCGGGCGCCGTGGCGATCGCCGTCCCCGTCTACGGCTCGGCCGGTCGCGTCATCTCAGCGATCGGCGCGACGATCCGCCGCGGGAGCTGCCCTCCGGAGTCGGTGCTTCCTGCACTGTCCATGGCCGCGCGGGCGATCTCCCGCCACCTCGGCTCACCCGCCTCCCGCCGCGCCTGACCCGCCGGCGCCTCACTCGGCCGACGGCACCAGCCCGAAGTGCGCGAGCTCGGCGTCGTCCAGCAGGCGCGAGCGGATGAGGAAGCGCTTGCCCGTCGGGCCCTCGACGCTGAACCCGGCCCCGCGGCCCGGCACGACGTCGATCGTCAGGTGGGTGTGCTTCCAGTACTCGAACTGGGCCTGCGACATGTAGACCTCGATCGGCCGGTCGAGGCCGGCGTCGATCTCGCCCAGGAGGACGTCACTCGGCCCCGTGACGAACATGCCGACCGGGTAGCACATGGGCGATGACCCGTCGCAGCATCCGCCGGACTGGTGGAACATCAGCGGGCCGTGCTGCGCCGTGAGCTCGCGCAGCAGCGCGGCGGCCTCGTCCGTGACGGCGACCCTGCTCCAGGTGCCGGTCATCTCGCACCTCCTTCGCTGCCTTCTCCATCCTCCTCCCCGGACGGGGCGGAGGGAACCCGGTCGGGCCGAGCGTGCGGCCCGACCGGGTGGATCCGATCAGAAGAAGCCCATCGGCCCCTCCGCGTACGAGACGAGGAGGTTCTTCGTCTGCTGGTAGTGGTCGAGCATCATCCGGTGGTTCTCGCGGCCGATGCCCGACTGCTTGTACCCGCCGAACGCCGCGTGGGCGGGGTACTGGTGGTAGGTGTTCGTCCACACCCGGCCGGCCTCGATCGCCCGGCCGGCGCGATAGCAGGTGTCGGCGCTGCGGCTCCACACGCCGGCGCCGAGGCCGTAGAGCGTGTCGTTGGCCGCGGCGATCGCGTCGTCGTACGTGTCGAACCCCGTCACCGAGACGACGGGCCCGAAGATCTCCTCCTGGAAGATCCGCATGCTGTTCGACCCCTCGAACACCGTCGGCGCGACGTAGTAGCCGTCGGCGAGGTCGCCGCCGAGGTCGACGCGCTCGCCTCCCGTCAGGACCTTCGCGCCCTCGTCCCTGCCGATCTGGATGTACGACAGGATCTTCTCGAGCTGATCGTTCGACGCCTGGGCGCCGACCATCGTGTCGGTGTCGAGCGGATTCCCCTGCACGATCTTCGCGACCCGGTCGAGGCCGTCGCCGAGGAAGTCGTCGTAGATCGATCGCTGGATCAGCGCCCGCGACGGGCACGTGCACACCTCGCCCTGGTTCAGGGCGAACATCGCGAAGCCCTCCTTCGCCTTCTCGTAGTACGAGTCCTGGGCGGTGGCCACGTCCTCGAAGAAGATGTTCGGGCTCTTGCCGCCGAGCTCCAGGGTCACGGGGATGAGGTTCTGCGAGGCATACTGCATGATGAGGCGGCCGGTCGTCGTCTCGCCCGTGAAGGCGATCTTGCGGATCCGCGGGTGCGAGGCGAGCGGCGCGCCGGCCTCGATGCCGAAGCCGTTGACGATGTTGACCACGCCGGCCGGAAGCAGGTCCCCGATGATCTCGAAGAGGAACAGGATCGACGCGGGGGTCTGCTCCGCGGGCTTGAGCACGACGCAGTTGCCCGCCGCGAGCGCCGGGGCGAGCTTCCACACGGCCATCAGCAGGGGGAAGTTCCACGGGATGATCTGTCCGACGACGCCGAGCGGCTCGTGGAAATGGTAGGCGACCGTGTCGTCGTCGATCTGGCTGATGCCGCCCTCCTGCGCGCGCAGGGCGCCGGCGAAGTAGCGGAAGTGGTCGACGGCGAGGGGGATGTCGGCGGCGAGCGTCTCGCGCACCGGCTTGCCGTTGTCCCACGTCTCGGCCACGGCGATCCGCTCGAGATTCTCCTCGATCCGGTCGGCGATCCGATGGAGGACGACGGCGCGCTCGGCTGGGCTGGTGCGCTTCCAGGAGGCGAACGCCTTCCATGCGGTGTCGACCGCGCGGTCGATGTCCTCCGACGTGCCGCGGCCGACCTCGGTGAACGGCCGGCCCGTGACGGGCGTGATGTTCTCGAAGTACTCGCCCTTCACCGGGTCGACGAACTCTCCGCCGATGTAGTGGCCGTAGCGCGGGTGGTAGCTCGCGACGGAGTCCTGCTGCCCTGGCGGGGTGTAGACGGTCATTGCTGTCTCCTTCGACTGCGTGACGTTCGCGGGGATCCGCCCGCGAGCGGTTGCGATCACGGTACGTCGCCGGGGGTTGCAACGGGTTGCGCGAGGTGACGGCCGGTCGGCGCCGGGGCGTCAGCCCAGACGCTCGAGACGGGCGACGACGCCCGCCCTCCGCGGCGAGCGCGGCGGCAGCATCCGCAGCACCTGCCGCAGCGCCTCCTCGTCGTCGGATCCGGCGTCGGTGTCGAGCCAGCCGAGCAGCACATCGACCCCCGCCTCGGCGAGGAGCGCCTCGCGCAGGGACGCGCGGACGCTCTCGCGCAGCTCCTCCACGCCGGGGGCGACGGAGTCGGGGAGGGCGTCGCCGCGGTAGGCGGCCAGCGCTACGCGGTGCGCGCCGCGGTCGAGCAGCGCGAGGATCTGCTGCGCATCGGTCTCGATCTCCTGGATCCGGTACGGGCGCGAATCGGGAACGAGCGCCGGGGCCGTGCCGGACAGGAGCCGCCGCAGGCGCACCATCTCGGGGCGGAGGGTGCCGATGGCCGCCGGATCGCCGTAGACGAGCTCGGCGAGGCGCTCGGCCGTCAGCCCCTGCCGGTGCGACGCGAGCATCAGCATGATCTCGGCGTGGCGGAGTCCGAGCTCGACGACCCGCTCGCCCGCATCGGTCGGGACGGTCAGCAGCGCCCGGTCGCGCCCGAGCACGCTGAGGGTCGCGCGCTGGGCCGCGGCGAGGGCCCGGCGCGCTACCGGTGCCCCCGTCGCTCCCCCGCGCAGGCGCGCGACGAGCAGCTCGCCCTCGACGGCCCTGGCGGTCGCGTCGACGAGCATCTGCGCCTGCGGCGTCGCGGCCTCGTCGGCGCCGGTGACGTCGATGACGCCGAGCAGGCGCCCGGTGTCGGGATCGCGCACGGGCGCCGCCGTGCACGACCACGGCTGGACGAGGCGGTTGAAGTGCTCGGCGCCGCGCACCTGCACCGAGCGGCCGAGCGCGAGGGCGGTGCCGGGAGCCGCCGTGCCGACGCGCTCCTCCGCCCAGTTGGCGCCCTCGACGAACCCCATGTCGCCGACGCGCGAGCGGAGGGCGCGATCGCCCTCGATCCACAGCAGCCGCCCCGCCGCGTCCCCCACCGCCACGACGACACCGGCGTCGTCGGATCCCCCTGGCAGCAGCAGCGTGCGGATCAGCGCCAGGGCACCGGCGAGGGGATGGCCGAGGCGGTACGCGTCGAGCGCGTCGCCGTGCAGCTCGAGCTCGGGAAGCGCCTCCGCTCCGACGCGGCTCCCGACCGAGCGCGCCCACGAGTCGCGCACGAGCGGCCGCACGTGCGCGAGCCCGGCGCCCGAGCTGTTGCCGGCCAGGAGCTCCCCGTGCGCGCGCTCGACCTCCGCGCGCGCTTCCGCGGGGTCACGGGGCACGAGCCACGGAGACGACATGGCGCTCCTTCCGCGTCGAGGGAGCCGGTGGAGCACCAGTGTAGGACGCCGCGCCCTCCCCGACGAGGCGTCCCGTGGCCCGACGCCCCGGGTACGATCGCCCCATGCTCCGACGTGCCCACGCAGCAGGCGTGGTCCTCCTCGCCGCGACCCTCGGCGGGTGCGCGACGACGCCATCGGGGACGGCGATCGCAGATCCCCCCGTCGTCAAGGTCTCGCTGGACGGCATCGCGAGCGGCGACGACGCGGCGGGCTTCGACGACGGCGACGGCGTGCTCGAGCTGCTGGGCGACGCTCTGGGCTCCACGCCGGAGGGCGAGCAGTACGAGGGCTATCCGATCGTGACGCACGACTGGGGCGACGCGGCCCTGACGCTGACCGGGGACGCCGACGCGCACGCGTCGATCGGCGTCAGCGCGGCCGAGGTCGACGGCTCCGCCTTCCAGACCGCCGAGGGCGGGATCGCCGTAGGCGCGACCCGCGAGGAGGCGCTGGCCGCCGGCGCCGAGGGCGGTGGCTACGACGGCGACGGAGACGGCGAGGACGACTACCTGATCCTCGAGGCGCGCGACGTCCCCGACGCCGAGTCGCTCGAGCGACCGGGCGAGCAGGGCCGTGAGTTCGTGATGCTCGCGATCGAGGACGACGCGGTCACCGGGATCCACGCGCCGGCGAACGACTTCAGCGACCTGTGAGGCGCGTCGCGGTCCGCCGCGGGCCCGGGGCGCCTCGGTCCGCCGGACGTGGGCGGCTCACGGCCCACCCAACTAGACTGATCGCATCCGGCCCCCTCGCCCCTTTGGAGCATCTGCGTGACCACTGAACACGTCGTCGACACCGTCGAGAACGCCACTGCGACGCCCGAGAGGGAGCAGCCGTATGGCGCCCTCGGGCTCAAGGCCGACGAGTACGACCGGATCCGCGAGATCCTGGGGCGCCGCCCCACGAGCGGCGAGCTCGCGATGTACTCCGTCATGTGGAGCGAGCACTGCTCCTACAAGTCGAGCAAGACCTACCTGCGCCGCTTCGGCGAGAAGGTCACCGACGAGATGCGCGAGCGCCTCATGGTCGGCATGGGGCAGAACGCCGGCGTCGTCGACGTGGGCGAGGGCTGGGCCGTGACCTTCAAGGTCGAGAGCCACAACCACCCGTCCTACATCGAGCCGTTCCAGGGGGCGGCGACCGGCGTCGGCGGCATCGTCCGCGACATCATCTCGATGGGCGCCCGCCCCG
>JBQDDT010000179.1:0-5296 GCA_052092505.1 Microbacterium sp.
CACCTCGACCACGACCGCCACCCTCTCGGCCGAGGTGGACCAGCCCGGAGCCTCCGGCTTCCCCGAGTACACGGGCGAGCGCGTCGTCATGGCCGACCTGACCTTCGCCGACGGGGATCTGCTCGACGGCCAGGTCACGGCGTCGGCGGTCCTCACCCAGGGCGGCGCGGAGGTGTACGCCGAGACGAACGAGGACTTCCGTGCGGGCGCGAAGCTCGACGACGTCCTCTTCGGCATCGGCGAAGAGGCCGGGCAGCCCGACCCCACGACGCCGACGTCGGTCACGGCCAAGGCCTCGCGCGCCACCGTGTGCACGGGCGGCATCGTCACACTCCAGGCGACGGCGAAGCCCGCGATCGCCGGCGCGGTCACCTTCCGGGACGGCGGCACGCAGATCGGCGACGCGATCACGACGAAGGACGGCAGGGCCGCCGTCAAGACCAGGAGCCTCGCGAAGGGCCAGCACGCGATCACGGCGCGCTTCGCGCCATCGGGCGACGGCTACGCGGCGTCCCGATCGGCGGAGGTCACGGTCGCGGTCGTCGACTGCGGCACGGGCGGATCGTCCGTCGAGGGCAGCATGGAGTGGGGCGTGAAGAAGAGCTTCCGCGACTACGTCGTCGGCTCCATCGCGCACGGCAAGATCGCCGCGAAGAAGGGTGCGACGCAGGCGAAGCAGAACGGGGAGTTCACGTTCCCGCAGGCCGCGCGCGGCACCTCGTGGAACGGGAGGACGGGCACGGTCCAGTACGCGGGGCAGGTGACGTTCCGTGGGCACCACGGCGTCATGGACGTGACGATCGCCAACCCGTCGATCCGCGTCACGAGCGCGTCGAAGGCCGAGCTGCGCATCCCGTACGCCGGCAGGACGATCACGTTCGCCACGATCGATCTCGCGTCGGGGATGACCAGGCAGCTCTCCGGCGACGCCGTGCGCTTCACGGGCGCCAAGACCACCCTCACGAAGGCCGGGACCGCGTTCTTCTCCTACGAGGGATCGAGCTTCTATGAGGCGGGCCAGGAGCTCGATCGGATCACCTTCACGGTCGGCGAGGGAAGCGACGTCGAGACCTCGACCCCCGCGAAGCCCGGAGCGAGCGCGGGCGGCGGGAAGAAGTCCTCGGGGTCGTCGCCGGCAGCCGCGGCTGCGCCGGCTGAGGACGGCGCCGGCGCTGGATCGCTGACGTGGGGCGTCTCGAGCGCGTTCGTCGCGTACACCACCTGCGAGGGCAAGGAGCGCTTCGGCTACAGCCACTGCGCGAAGGGATCCGTCTCGACCAGCGGCGTCGGCAGCGGCTATCTCTTCCCGCAGGCGGCCGGCAGCGACTGGGATCCGGAGACTCAGACCGGGACGGTGAGCTACTCGGGGGTCGTGAGCTTCCAGGGATACGGCATGACGATGTTCTCCGTCTCGAACCCCTCGATCACGGTCGATGGGCCGTCATCCGCGACCCTCCACACCGGCAACGGCGGCAACTTCGGCGCTGCGTCGTACCCGCTCGACCTCTCGGGCGCGACGAAGAGCGAGGGCGACGACGGCGAGGTGACCTGGTCCGGCGTCGGTGTGCGCGGCTCGCTCACGGGCGGGCCGGGCGGCGGCAGCGCGAACAGCGTCGGATTCGACGACCTCTCGTTCACGGTCGGCACCGCCAGCGCGAGCTCCTTCGGTGACACGAACGCGGGCGAGGACGAGCCGTCGTACACGGCGGCCGCCGCGCCGCCGACCACGACGGGGCTCGAGGTCCTCACCCCCGCCGACCGGATCCGCGAGGCGGGACGCATCCAGGTGCGGGCCTCCGGGTTCGAGGCGGACGACAGCGGCGTGCTCGTCGTGCTCTACGAGAGCGGCGACGGCGCAGAGCCGATCGTGCTCGACGACGAGGCGGGTGCGGACGAGTCCGGCACGGTCGAGTGGTCGGGGACCCTGCCGGACGAGGGGACGGGCGACTACGTCCTGACCCTGCAGGGCAGTTCAGACGCGGGCGCCGAGATCGCGATCCTCGAGGAGCAGACCTCGATCGCCGCCGACGCGGTCGTCGACGCACCGGAGGCCGACCAGGGCGCGGCCGCGGTGGTCGGCGGGCCGAGCCTGCCGACGTCGAGCGGCGGCATGGCGCTGTGGGAGTGGTGGGCGATCGCCGCGAGCCTCATGGCGATCGCGGCGTGCACCTCGGTGCTCGCGATCCGGCAGCGACGCGCGGTCGCCGCGTAGCGCCATCCGACGGAAGACAGAGAGAAGGATCTCGTGATATCACGCATCGCCACGCGCGCAGGAGCCCTCGCCGTGACGGCGTCCCTCGCGGCGCTCGTCCTCGCGGCCCCGACCGCGGCGCAGGCCGACACGGCATCCGGATGCGAGATCACCGACGGCGCGCTCTCCTGGGGCGTGAAGGAGAGCTTCCGCGCGTACATCAGCGGCTCGATCGCGAACGGCGAATGGGAGACGTCCGACGGAGCCGCGTACGAGACGCCGGACTTCCACTGGACGGGCGGAACGGGGTCGTTCGACCCGGAGACCGGCACGGGAAGCGTGTCCTTCGCCGGGGCGGTGCACTTCACCGGCCACGACGGGGTGCTCGATCTCGTCCTCGCGAACCCGACCATCGCCTTCGAGGACGACGGGGGAGCGGCGCTCCTCCTCGACGCGAAGAGCAACGACATGGAGGGCGACGTCGCCGTCGACACCGAGCAGGAGTGGGTCGGTGAGATCGTCACGGGGACCGAGCTCGAGCCCGCGGAGGGCGCCCTCGCCATCGAGGACGCGCCGACCACGCTCACCGACTCCGGCGCGAAGGCGTTCGCCGGCTTCTACGAGGCCGGCATCGACCTCGACCCGGTGAGCGTCACGATCGACCTGCCCGACTGCGCGACCGAAGCCGCGGCGGAGGCGAAGCCGACCGAGACGGCCGCCGCGGAGCCGGAGACCGAGAGCGCCGCGCCCGCGGCGGCCGAGGACGAGATCCCGTGGCTGCCCATCGGCCTCGGCGCCCTCGCGCTGCTCGTCATCGGCGTGACCGTCGGGGTGCTCATCGGCGGACGCAGGCCGCGCCCGGCCGCGGGACCGCGCGAGGAGACGCCCGGCGCCGACGGAGACGGGCAGTGACCTCGCGTCGCCACCGGCTCGGCGCGCTCGCGGTCGGGTTCGCCGTCGGCCTGGCGGCGCTCGTCGGCTGCTCGGCCGACACGGGAGGCGCCGACGGATCGGCCGCCGCCGAGCCGCAGCAGCCGCTGAGCGCGCTCGAGGCGCTCGACGACCCGCGCGCCTACGAGGGGCCGTCGACGGCGGCGCTCGCGGGGGCCGCGATCGAGCCGGTCGCCGAGAACCCGGAGCAGAGCCTTCCGGCCACCGTCTCGTCCGCGCGGCAGGACGGTGCAGATGAGGACGTCGAGATCACCTCGACCGATCGCGTCGTCGCCGTCGACCTCGCCGGATCGATCGCGGCGAGTGTGTGGGGGCTGGGCTTCGGCGACACCCTCGTGGGCGTCGACCAGTCCACGACGTTCGCGGGCACCGAGGACATCGAGACGGTCACCTCCGGCGGTCACACGGTCAACGCGGAGACGATCATCGGACTGGACCCCGATGTCGTCATCACCGACGGCACCGTCGGCCCGCGCGACGTCATCGAGCAGCTGCGCGACGTCGGGATCACGGTGGTGTTCGTGCACAACGAGGCGTCGTTCGACGGTGCGCAGGAGCTCGTCCGTCAGGTGGCGGCGGTCTACGGCGCCGAGAGCACGGGGGACGAGCTCGCCGAGCGGATCGGCGCGGAGGTCGACGACACCATCGCGGAGGTCGCGAAGTTCGCTCCGGCCGCGGAGGGCGACCGGGTGCGCATGCTCTTCCTCTACCTGCGCGGCAACGCGGGCGTCTACTACCTGTTCGGCGAGGAGTCGGGCGCGGACGAGCTGATCGGCGCGCTCGGCGGGGTCGACGTGGCCGGCGAGCTCGGCTGGGAGGGGATGAAGCCGATGACGGACGAGGCCCTCGTCGCCGCGGATCCCGACCTCATCCTCACGATGACCGGCGGCATCGAGTCGGTCGGCGGCGTCGACGGGCTCCTCGAGGAGAAGCCGGCCGTCGCCCTGACCGCGGCGGGCGAGCATCGCCGCATCGTGGACATGGACGACGGGACGATCCTGTCGTTCGGGCCGCGGTCCGCGGAGGTCGTCGACGCGCTCGCCCGCGCGATCTACGCGCCAGAGAACGGATGACGGCCCCCGCAGGCGCCGCCCGCGTCCCGACGCGCCCGTGGCGGGGGGTCGTGGTCATCGCCGTGACGGCCGCGCTGCTCATCGTGGGAGTCGTGCTCTCCGCCAGTCTCGGCCAGCTCCCGATCGGTCCGGCGCAGATCCTCGGGTCGCTCCTGCGCGCGATCGGCATCGACAACCCGGCGGCGCCCGACGATCGCCTGATCGAGCAGACGCTCTGGCAGATCCGCTTCCCGCGCGTCGCCATGTCCCTCCTCGTCGGCGCCTCCCTCGCGATCGCGGGCGGGGTGATGCAGGCGGTCTTCGGGAACCCGCTCGCCGAGCCCGGCGTCGTCGGCGTCTCCTCGGGCGCCGCCCTCGGGGCGGCGGGGGCGATCACGTTCGGGCTGTCGGTGTTCGGCGGCTGGACGATCGCCGCCTTCGCGTTTCTCGGCGGGCTCGCGGCGACCCTCGTCGTCTATGCCACGGCGCGCGCCCAGGGCCGCACGGAGGTCGTCACCCTCCTGCTCACCGGGATCGCCGTCAACGCGTTCGCCGGCGCGGGACTCGCGCTCATCATGTTCCTCGGCGACACGCAGAGCCGCGAGCAGATCGTGTTCTGGCAGCTCGGCTCGATGAACGGCTCGCGCTGGAGCGAGGTCCTCATCGTGGCGGTCGTCGGCGTCGTCGCCGCGGCGATCGCGATCGGAATCGCCCCGCAGTACGACCTGCTCGCCCTCGGCGACCGGACGGCCGCGCACCTCGGCGTGCGCGTCGAGCGGCTGCGGATCGCGTCGGTCGTCCTCGTGGCGCTCCTGACCGGGGTCGGCGTCGCCTTCGTCGGGATCATCGCGTTCGTCGGGCTCGTCGTGCCGCATCTCGTCCGGATGATCCTCGGCCCGGCGCACCGACTGCTGCTCGTCGTGTCGGTCATCGGGGGCGCGACCCTGCTCGTCTACGCCGATCTGCTCGCGCGCACGCTGGTCCCCTCCGCCGACATGCCGATCGGGATGCTCACCTCGATCGTCGGCGGGCCGTTCTTCTACTGGCTGATCCGTCGCAATCGTCGTCGTTCCGGGGGGTGGGCATGAGCGCAGCGCACGAG
>JBQDDT010000180.1:0-5223 GCA_052092505.1 Microbacterium sp.
CGGGCATCGCTGAGGTGCCGAGAGCCGGGGCTCGTAGAATGGTGGGGCCATGACTACCCCCTCCAGCGCCCCGACCGTGATCGATCCGTCCGACGCGGCCCTCGCCGCAGACGGCCGCGCGCGTTCATACGAGGTGCGCACGTTCGGCTGCCAGATGAACGTGCACGACTCCGAACGCCTCGCAGGCTCCCTCGAGAGCGCGGGCTACGTGAAGGTCGACGCGGGCGAGGAGCCCGACGTCGTGATCATCAACACATGCGCCGTGCGCGACAACGCGGCGGGGAAGCTCTACGGCACCCTCGGGCACCTGAAGTCGCGCAAGGACCGGCACGAGGGCATGCAGATCGCCGTCGGCGGATGCCTCGCCCAGATGGACAAGGAGGCCGTCCAGGAGAAGGCACCCTGGGTCGACGTTGTCTTCGGCACGCACAACATGGGCTCGCTCCCGCAGCTGCTCGAGCGCTCTCGTCACAACGACGAGGCCGAGCTCGAGATCCTGGAGTCGCTCGAGGTGTTCCCCTCGACCCTCCCCACCAAGCGCGACACGATCTACAGCGGGTGGGTGTCCATTTCGGTCGGCTGCAACAACACCTGCACGTTCTGCATCGTCCCGAGCCTGCGCGGCAAGGAGAAGGACCGGCGCCCCGGCGACATCCTCAACGAGATCCGGCTGCTCGTCGAGGACGGGGCGATCGAGGTCACGCTCCTCGGGCAGAACGTCAACTCGTACGGCGTCGAGTTCGGAGACCGCCAGGCCTTCGGCAAGCTGCTCCGCGCCGCCGGGGAGATCCCCGGTCTCGAGCGGGTGCGCTTCACGAGTCCGCACCCCGCCGCGTTCACCGACGATGTCATCGACGCGATGGCCGAGACGCCGAGCGTCATGCCGCAGCTGCACATGCCCCTGCAGTCGGGGAGCGACCGCATCCTCCGGGCGATGCGCCGCTCGTACCGCAGCAGGAAGTTCCTCGGCATCCTCGAGCGGGTGCGCGAGCGGATGCCGCACGCGGCCATCACGACCGACATCATCGTCGGGTTCCCCGGCGAGACGGAAGAGGACTTCCAGGAGACGCTCCGCGTCGTGGAGGAGGCCCGCTTCTCGAGCGCCTTCACCTTCCAGTACTCGATCCGCGAGGGCACCCCGGCCGCGACCATGGCGGACCAGGTCCCGAAGGAGGTCGTGCAGGAGCGCTACGAGCGACTCGTGGCGCTGCAGCAGCGCATCACGCTCGAGGAGAACCGGAAGCAGCTGGGGCGCACGCTCGAGGTGCTCGTGTCGACGGGCGAGGGGAAGAAGGACGCCGAGACCCATCGGCTCACGGGGCGGGCCGAGGACAACCGACTCGTGCACTTCGAGGTGCCCGAGGGGTCGGACACCCCGCGCCCCGGCGACGTCGTCACCGTCGTGGTCACGCACGCCGCGCCCTCGCACCTGCTCGCCGACGCCCCGGACGGCGCGCCTCTGAGGATCCGGCGCACCCGCGCCGGCGACGCGTGGGACCGCTCGCAGGCGGAGAGCTGCGCGGTGCCGGAGCCGGGGGCGGCCCCCGGCGGCCCTGTCCGGCTCGGGCTCCCCACGCTCCGCGTCGGCGTCTGAGCGGATGTCCGCGCACGGGACGGCCGGTCCTCCGCGGCTGTACGCCGTCGTCGGCGCGACGGGAACGGGCAAGAGCGAGTTCTCCCTCGACCTCGCGGAGGCCCTCGCGCACGCGGGCCGCTGCGCCGAGATCGTCAACGCCGATGCCATGCAGCTCTACCGCGGCATGGACGTCGGAACGGCGAAGCTCCCCGTCGCGGAGCGGCGGGGCGTCCCTCACCACCTCCTCGACGTCCTCGACGTCACCCAGGAGGCCGCCGTCGCGCAATATCAGTCCGAGGCGCGCGCGGCGATCCAGGCGATCCACGCCAGCGGTCGCGATGCGATTCTCGTGGGCGGCTCAGGCCTGTACGTGTCCAGCGTGATCTTCGACTTCCGCTTCCCTCCGCGCGACGACGCGCTGCGGGCGCGGCTGGAGCGCGAGCTCGCCGAGGAGGGTCCCGGCGTCCTCCACGCGCGGCTGCAGGAGCGCGATCCGGCCGCCGCGGCCCGCGTGGACCCGCGCAACGGGCGGCGCCTCGTGCGCGCGCTCGAGGTGCTCGCGCAGGGGAGCTCGACCCACGGAGCGACGCTGCCGGACGCGCCGGAGCCGTGGCACGAGGAGCATCGGATCATCGGGCTGCGCGCCGAGCGGGCTGTGCTCGTGGAGCGTCTGGACCGGCGCGTCGAGCGGATGTGGGCGGGCGGGATGCTCGCCGAGACGGAGCGCCTCGTCGACGCCGGTCTCGAGCGGGGCGCGACCGCGAGCCGCGCGATCGGATACGCCCAGGCGCTCGCGCAGCTGCGCGGCGAGACGAGCGAGGCCGAGGCGATCGCGCAGACGCAGGCGCTCACCCGGCGCTACGCCCGGCGCCAGGTGAGCTGGTTCGCGCGCTACGCCGGCGCCCTCTGGCTCGAGTCCGGATCGGCGGATGCCGCCGCCGTGGTCGGGGCGCCGGCGTGACCGTGGCGGACGAGCGGCAGGGCGTCGATCATCGTGCGCTCCCCGTGTTCGAGCCGGGCGAGATCGATCTCCCTGTCCGGATCCACGGCATGTCCGAGCGGCTGGAGCGGGAGACCGCGTGGGCGCCCCACTCGCACGCGACCCACGAGCTGCTCTGGAACGAGCGGGGTGCGTCGACCGCCACGATCGACTCCCGCGTGTGGACGATCACCCCGTCCCTCGGGCTGTGGATCCCCGCCGGCGTGCTCCACACGGGCTACGCGAGTTCGACGACCTGGTACCGGACGGCCCACTTCACGGTGAGCGGCCAGAGCGCGGTCGCCCCGATCGCCACCCGCCCCGTCGCCGTCGACATCACGCCCCTGCTGCGGCTGCTGCTCGAGCGCCTGGTCGACGAGGCGCTGGCCCCGGACTCCCGCCTGCTCACGGAGCAGATGATCCTCGACGTGCTCGCGCCGTCGGACACCCCGCTCCTCGTCACGTCGCCGACGAGCGCCCTGCTGCGGCCGATCGCCGCGGCGCTCGAGGCCGACCCAGGAGACGCGCGCGCCCTCGGCGACTGGGCCGCCGAGCTCGGCGTGAGCGCCAGAACGATCACCAGGGCGTTCGTGGCGGAGACGGGGCTCGCGTTCTCCCGCTGGCAGGCGGCCCTCCGCGCGCAGCGCGCGGTCATGCTCCTGGGGGAGGGCGAGCCGCTCGACGACGTCGCGCGCGGGGTGGGGTACGCGTCCACGAGCGCCTTCGGGGCGGCCTTCCGGCGTACGACGGGGCGCACGCCCGCGCAGTTTCGCTGACCGAATCACGACAGTCGCTGTCTCCTCCGCGTGATTGCGTCGCGAGTGAGGCACGCCTATCTTGTTTAGGTAACGCTAACCTCGCCGCCTCCTGCGGCGGGAGTTCCGCATCCTTCCCGAATCCTGGAGCGATCCACATGCGCTTTCGTCGTGCCCTCACCGCCACCGCCGCCGCGGCCGTCCTCGGCATCTCCCTGTCCGCCTGCGCCGCCGAGTCCGGCCAGGACGACGCGGCAGGAAGCGGCGACGGCGAGATCGTGATCGAGCACGCCTTCGGCGAGACGGTGCTCGAGGAGAAGCCCGAGCGGGTGGCGACCGTCGCGTGGGGGAACCACGAGGTCCCGCTGGCCCTCGGCGTCGTCCCCGTCGGAATGGCCGCGGCGAACTTCGGCGACGATGACGGCAACGGCCTCCTGCCGTGGGTCGAGGACAAGCTCGACGAGCTCGACGCGGAGGCGCCCGTCCTGTTCGACGAGACGGATGGCATCGACTTCGAGGCCGTGGCCGACACCGACCCCGACGTGATCCTCGCGGCGTACTCCGGCCTGACGCAGGAGGACTACGACACCCTCAGCAAGATCGCCCCGACCGTCGCCTATCCCGAGACCGCCTGGGGCACGTCGTGGAGCGACGTGATCCGCTTCAACGCGCAGGGCATGGGCATGGAGGAGCAGGGCGACGAGCTCATCGAGCAGCTCCAGGGCGAGATCGACGAGTCGGTCGCGCGCTACCCGGAGCTCGAGGGGACCTCGACGATGTTCATGACGCACGTCGACACGACGGACCTGAGCACGGTCAACTTCTACACCGCGAACGACACGAGGGCGGCGTTCTTCGACGACCTGGGCCTGTCGACGCCGGAGGCGGTCGCCGAGGCGTCGGAGAGCGGGGAGTTCTCCGGCAGCATCAGCTCCGAGCAGGTCGACGCGTTCGACGACGTCGAGCTGATCGTCACGTACGGCGACCAGGAGCTCGTCGACACGCTCGAGGCCGACCCGGTCCTGTCGCAGATGCCGGCGATCGAGAACGACGCCGTGGTCTTCCTCGATGGCAGCGGGCCCATGGGCACGGCGGCCAACCCGACGCCCCTGTCGATCTCCTGGGTGCTTGACGACTACGTCGATGCGCTCGCCGACGCCGCCGGAGTGAAGAACTGACCGCACCGCAGGTCGCTGTCCGGCCGGGCGTCGCCGTCGTGCGGCGCCCGGCCGCCGTCCGGCTCGCCTGGCTCGTGGCGATGCTCGCGCTCGTCGCCGTGCTGTCGGCCGCCTCGATCGCGATCGGATCACGCGTGGTCAGCCTCGACGAGATCCTCGCCGGTCTCGGCGGCTCCCAGGACGGCATCGGCGCCGCGGCCGTCGTCAAGCGCGTCTGGCGCACGACGCTGGCCCTCCTCGTGGGGCTCGCGCTCGGGCTGTCGGGCGGCGTGATGCAGGGCCTCACGCGCAACCCGCTCGCGGACCCGGGGATCCTCGGGATCAACATGGGCGCGTCGCTCGCCGTCGTCGTCGGGATCGCATGGTTCGGCCTGTGGACGTTCACCGGCTTCATCTGGACGGCGATCCTCGGCGCGGCCGTCACGGCGGTCTTCGTCTACGTCGTCGGCTCGCTCGGCCGTGGGGGCGCGACGCCGCTGAAGCTGGCGCTCGCCGGGGCCGCGACCGCGGCGGCCGCCCTGTCCTTCATCAACGCGGTCGTGCTCCCGCGCGGCGACATCGCCGGGAGCGTCCGGTCCTGGCAGATCGGCGGCGTCGGCGGCGCGACCCTCGACGCGATCGTCCAGGTCCTGCCCTTCCTCGTCGTCGGCTCGCTCATCTGCCTGGCCTCGGCGCGCTCCCTCCACTCGCTCGCACTCGGCGACTAGCTCGCGGCCGGCCTGGGGGCGCGGGTGG
>JBQDDT010000181.1:0-5203 GCA_052092505.1 Microbacterium sp.
GCCTCGCGCCCAGGATCGTCTCCTGGCGCGGCGTCTCGCGCGGCGACTCCGTGATGGTCACGCGCTGCCCTCGCCCGTGCCGTCCGCGTCCGCGAGGGAGGCCTTCAGTCGGCGGTTCTTCTCGCCGACCTGCTCCTCGAGCTCCCGCGCGTACGCCTCGACGCGGTCCGCCACCCGGTCATCGGCCGATCCGAGGATGCGGGCCGCGAGAAGGCCGGCGTTGCGCGCGCCGTTGATCGACACGGTCGCCACGGGGATGCCGGCGGGCATCTGCACGATCGACAGGAGCGAGTCGAGCCCGTCGAGCGTCTTCAGCTGCACGGGCACGCCGATGACCGGCAGCGCCGTGAGCGAGGCGAGCATGCCGGGGAGGTGCGCCGCCCCTCCGGCCCCCGCGATGATCGCGCGCAGACCGCGACCGCGGGCCTCGCGCCCGTAGGCGACGAGCTTGTCCGGCGTGCGGTGCGCCGAGACGACCTCGACCTCGTGCGCGATGCCGAACTCGGTCAGCGCGTCGGAGGCGTCGGACATCACACGCCAGTCGGAATCCGACCCCATCACGACGCCGATCAGGGGACTCGAGGAGGAATGAAGCACGGGTCAAGGGTAGGACTCCCGGATGGGCGTACCCGGATGCGACCCGCAGAATGTGCTCAGAGGCACCGGGGAGAATCCCGTCCGTCACGGTCGCGCGCCCCGAGCCCGCGGCGCGTCAGGCCAGCGACTCGCGGCGCCACAGCGTCGCGGCGATGTGAAGGTCCTCCGCGTAGGTCGACAGCCGCAGCGCCCTGGCGGTGAACGTGCTCGCCCGTTCGGGCTCGGTCCCCTCGTGATCGTCGGCGACGTGGGTCGCACCCGACGCCTCGACGCGGCAGAACGCCGCGGCGCGGTCGAGCGCGACCGCGAAGTCCCCGGAGAAGGCCCCGCGCAGGATCGTGTCGATCAGGGCCACGAGCTCGTCGGGGCCCGCCGGCGTCGGAGCTCCCGCGACGACCGGGTCCGCGGAGCGCAGCTCGGCCCTGCCCCGCTCGTAGAGGAGCGCGGCCGTCGCAGCGTCGTCGTGGATCGACAGCTGGAGGAGGTACAGGCGCCAGAGGGCGCCGGGCAGCGAGCGGGCCGGCGAGCGCGACCACAGCTCGGCGATGTCGTCGATCCCGTGCTCGGTCGTGAACGCGACCAGCCTCTCGACGACCACGCCGTCCGGCTCATCGCGCACGCGCGAGAGGAGCGCCTGCGCCGTGGAGTGCGCCTGCCGGGAGACCTCGGCCGGATCCTCCGCGGCGAACAGGCGATCGAACGTCTCCGACGGGCGACGGACCGGCTTGTGGAACTCCTCGCTCATTCGGTCCCCGCGGCCGTGTCCGACGTTCGCGTCTCACGCTGCGCAGACTGCCCGCGCTCGAGGAGGATGCGGCTGTGCGCGAGCTCTTCCGGACGGGTCCTGGCGACGAACGCCACGAGCTTCTCGCGCACGAGGCAGCGCAGGGACCAGAGCGTGTCGGCGTCGACCGCCGTCAGCGACGCCCTCAGCTGCACGACGCCGCCGACGGCGTCGGTCATGACGAGGCCCCAGGAGCGCCGATCCCACAGCGGCGTGCCGTCGAGGATCATCTCGAGTTCGTCGCGCATCGCGTCGAGATCGATCGCGAAGTCGACCTCGAGGTACACGGTCCCCGTGACCGCGGTCTGGCTGCGCGTCCAGTTCATGTACGGCGTCGTCGTGAAGTAGGTCGAGGGGAGCACGAGCCGGCGATCGTCCCAGATCTGCACGACGACGTAGGTGAGGGTGATCTCCTCGACCGTGCCATACTCGCCGTTCACCTCCACCGTGTCTCCCGTCCGCATCGCGTTGGAGAACGCCAGCTGGAGACCCGCGATGAGGTTGCCGAGGGTCGACTGCGCGGCGATGCCGGCCACGATCGACGCCAGACCCGCCGAGGCCAGCAGCGATGCCCCGAACGTCTCGGCGCCGGGAATGGTCAGGAGCATCGCGCCGACCGTGAGCACGATGACGAGCACGATGACGAGGCGCCGGATCATCCGGATCTGCGTGCGCCGCCGGCGCAGGGTGAACGGATCGTCCTTCATCCGGTCCTGCGCGCGGATCGCGCCGTCGACGAAGAGGATGAGGATCTTCGCGATGATCCAGCCGACGATCCCGATCACGCACAGCCGCAGCACGTACTCGACCGCTCCCGCCAGCTCCCCGGCCTCGGCGGGCATCAGGCCCGGCGCAGTGACCCACGTTCCGATGGTCGCGATCGCCCAGAAGATCACGCGGGGGAAGCGCGCGCGCAGCTCCGCGAAGATCGCGGCCCGCCGGCCCGCCGCTCCCATGATCCGCGAGAACACGAACGACACGAGCAGGCCGATGGCGAGGGCGGACGCGACGGCGATCGCGACGGCCAGCCACCCGATCCAGGGGTTCGCGAGAGCCGCCTCGGTGACCTCTTCGATCTCAGTGGACATGCTCCCACGGTAGTCGGAACCGACTGAATGTCGACGGACCACCGCGGTCGGTCATCCGGCGCTCCCGGCGCGCGTGACCCAGCCGCCGACGATCCCACCCGCCACGATCGCGAGCAGGAGCCTCATGGACGCTCGCCCCGACCGCACGTGAAAGACTGGGGCCGACCTCCCATGACGATTCGCACCCTCCTCCCCCGCACCCACGTCCCCGCCGGCTCTCCCGGCTCTCCCGCCATCGGCCTCCGGAGGGTCGCCCTGTGAGCGGGGTCGAAGGCACCAGGGTCCCGTCGGCGCCGTTCCTCCTCGCCGCACTCGCCACAGTCGTCGCCGGCGTCGGGATGGCTGTGCAGGGCACGGCGAACGGAGAGCTCGGCGGCGTCCTCGGCAGCGGTGTCTACGCGGCGACGTTCTCGTTCCTCACGGGGCTCGCGATCCTCGTCGTGATCACGCTGTGCGCTCCCACGGCCCGCGCAGGCGTCCTGCGCGCGTGGCGCGCCGTGCGCAGCGGCGAGTTCCCCTGGTGGATGACGCTCGGCGGTCTGTCCGGCGCGACGATCGTGCTCTCGCAGGCGCTGACCGTCCCCGTGCTGGGCGTGTCCGTCTTCACGATGGCGTTCATCGCCGGCCAGCTCACCGGCGCGCTCGGGGTCGACAACTCGTCCCTCCCACCCGGCGGCCGCAAGCCCCCGACCGTGTGGCGCATCCTCGGCACGGTCATCGTGCTGGCCGGGGTGTCGCTCTCGGCGATCGGCGTGCTCGTGCAGGGCGTCCCGCTGTGGGCGCCGGGCCTGCCCTTCCTCGCCGGCCTCATGACGTCCTTCCAGCAGGCGTTCAACGGTCGCCTGCGGGTCGCGGCGCGTTCCGCGATCACCGCGAACCTCACGAACTTCCTCACCGGGAGCATCTTCCTCGTCCTCT
This sequence comes from Microbacterium sp., assembly GCA_052092505.1. Taxonomy (GTDB): domain Bacteria; phylum Actinomycetota; class Actinomycetes; order Actinomycetales; family Microbacteriaceae; genus Microbacterium. Next base: position 3,388 of record JBQDDT010000181.1, read on the forward strand.
GCTCCGCCGTGCTGTTCGGCACCGGCACGCGCATCGCGGCGCTGCCGGAGATGCCGGGACAGGCGTGGATGCTCCTCGGCGGCGTGCTCGGGATCATCTTCATCGGGACGACGACCGTGACGGTCGCGAAGCTCGGCGTGCTCCTGCTCAGCCTCATGTCGCTGTTCGGGAACCTCATCGGCTCCCTCGCGATCGACCTGACCTTCCACTCGGCCCACGCCGAGGTCACGGGCGTGACGTTCCTGTCGATGGGGGTCGTGCTCGCCGGGGTCGTCGTGACGAACATCCCCCGCACCGGACGCGGTCCTACATCCACTTCCGCCACTTGAACAGGATGAACAGCAGCGCGGCGAACGCGACCATCGCCGCGACCGCCGCAGGGTAGCCGAAGGCCCAGTGCAGCTCGGGCATGCGCGTGAAGTTCATGCCGTAGATCGCCGCGATCAGCGTCGGGGCGAACAGGATCGCCGCCCAGCCGGAGATCTTCTTCATGTCCTCGTTCTGGCGCTGCGCGACGAGGGTCGCGTTCACGTTGAGGATCTGCGAGAGGGCCTCACGCAGCTCCGTCGAGTGCGCGTGGGTGCGCTCGAGGTGATCGCTGACGTCCTGGAGGTACGTCTGCAGCTCCTCGTGCACGTGGTACTTGCTGAAGCCGCGGCTGAGCCCCCGCACCACCTCGATCAGCCCCGCCGAGGCGTGCTGCATGTCGATCACCTCCCTGCTGAGGCGATAGATCCGCTCGGCGACGTCGCGATCGCCGGAGAACACCTGGCGCTCGATCTGGTCCCGGTCGATGCCGATCCCCTGGAGAACGGGCCCGTAGCCGTCGACGACCGCGTCGAGGAAGCGGTACAGCACGGCCTCCGGCCCGTCGCCCAGCACCCCCTCGGCCGCGAGGAGCATCCGGTCCTCCCCGGACGACACCGTGCGCCGAACCAGCTCCTCCGACGGCCGGCCGTCGATCCACGTGCCGTCCTGGCACAGGATGACGATGACCCGGTCGCGCACGAGCACGTGGAACTCGGCGAGCTCCACCTCCTCGCGCTCGTCGATGTAGTGCGCCGAGCGGGCGACGAGGAACAGGACGTCGCCGTACCGCTCGAGCTTCGGCCGCTGGCCGGCGTGCAGGAGGTCCTCGACGAGGAGCGCGTGCAGATCGAGGGCTTCCGCGAGCTCGCGGACCCGATGCGGCGTCGGGGCGGGGTCCGTCACGATCGCCATGTTGTCCGGTCCGCCCTCGGCGAACCGGAGGGCGTCGGCGATCGTGCCGTTGTCCGGCGTCGCGACGACCGATCCCTCGCTGACGTAGCGGACGAGGTAGGGGGTCTCGGCGGCGGGCGCTCCCGTCGCGGCGCGCAGATGACGCCTCGGGGCCAGTCGCACCCGGTAGGCGATGTCCTTGCGGCTCACGCTCATCCGTGCCTCCCCGCCCGTCGCGCCCTTCCGGGCCTCGCCCCCAGCCTACGCGCGGCCGGCCGACGCGGCGGGACGCCGTGCGCTCCGGGGTGAGGGCCGGTTCAGCGGGCGCGGAGCGCCGTGACCTCGGACGCGACCGCCGCGCGGAGGTCGGCGTCGTCGGCGAGCCATCCGAGGACGTCGAGGAACGCCGCGGGATCGGCCTCGTCGCGGACCGCGACGAGGACCTCGTCGGGAACGCTCGAGAGGATCACCGACGACTCCGTCTCCGAGATCGCCACGGCCCACGTCGCGAGGATGCGGGCGGCCACCTCGCGGAACGCCGGCTGCTCCCCCGCTCCCGTCAGCACGGGCAGGACGAACTGCGTCGTCCGGTCGATCGGGTCCGTCCCGATGCGCG
>JBQDDT010000182.1:0-5126 GCA_052092505.1 Microbacterium sp.
CGATCCGGCCCAGGTGGGCCTGGTCTCCGCGATCGTCAAGGCGATCTCGATCGCGGTCCTCGGGGGGCGCCCCGCCATGATCACCGCGGCGACCGCCGCCGTGGCGCTCGTCATCAAGCCCGTGGCCGATCAGTACGGACTCGACTACCTGATCGCGACGGTCATCCTCGGCGGCGTCTTCCAGATCGTGCTGGGAGCCGTCGGCGTCGCGAAGCTCATGCGCTTCCTCCCCCGCAGCGTGATGGTCGGCTTCGTCAACGCCCTCGCGATCCTCATCTTCATCGCCCAGCTGGAGCACTTCCGCGGCGAGACCTGGATGATCTACCCGATCGTCGCCGTCGGGATCCTGATCCTGTGGCTGTTCCCGAAGCTGACCACCGCCGTGCCCGCCCCGCTCGTCGTCGTCATCGTCATGACCCTCCTCGTCTGGCTGACCGACCTCGACGTGCGCACGGTCGCCGACATGGGCGAGATGCCCGGCGGCCCGCCGCTGCCGTTCCTGCCCGATGTGCCGCTGACCCTCGAGACGCTCGCGATCATCTCCCCGTACGCACTCGGGATGGCCGCCGTGGGCCTCATGGAGTCGCTGATGACCGCGAAGCTCGTGGACGACATCACCGACACCCGCTCGAACAAGACCCGCGAGGCGATGGGCCAGGGCGGCGCGAACATCCTCTCCGGCTTCTTCGGCGGCATGGGCGGATGCGCGATGATCGGCCAGACGATGATCAACGTGCGCGTCTCGGGCGCCCGCACCCGCGTCTCGACGTTCGCCGCCGGCCTCTTCCTGCTGGTCCTCGTCTGGTTCCTCGGGCCGCTGATGGGGGTCATCCCGATCGGTGCGCTCGTGGCGATCATGTTCATGGTCTCGTTCCTGACCTTCGACTGGCACTCGATCCGACCCGCGACGCTGAAGCGGATGCCGAAGAGCGAGACCGCCGTCATGGTGCTCACGGTCGTCCCCACCGCCCTCACGGGGAACCTCGCGATCGGCGTCGTCATCGGCGTGTTCACGGCCGCGGTGCTGTTCGTGCGCCGCGTCGCGCACTTCACGTCGGTCTCCCGCCAGGTGAGCGACGACGGCGAGAGCGTGCGCTACACGGTCGACGGCGAGCTGTTCTTCGCCTCGTCGAACGACCTCACGACGCAGTTCGAGTACGCGGACGATCCGGGCAGCGTCGTGATCGACATGTCGCGTTCGCACGTGTGGGATGCATCATCGGTCGCGGCCCTCGACGCGATCGTGCACAAGTACCGCGCGCACGGCGCCGAGGTGGAGATCACCGGGATGAACGAGGCCAGCGGGGCGTTCCACGGCCGCCTGTCCGGCCACCTGCCCTGACGGCCACTCCCCGGAGTGGCGCCGCCCCACCCGCGAGATGCACTGCTCCTCGCGGGATGCACTGATTCTGGGCCCGATTTCGGTGCATCTCGCGAGATTCGATGCATCTCGCGGGTGCGCGCAAAGGGAATGTTGCGGAGTGTGTCGGGGTATTGGGGGCGACGCGGCGTGGCGGCCTAACGTGGGGCGGACCGATCGCCTCGAGAAGGAGCACGCCGTGTCCACGCCGCACCTCACCCCCTCCGCCGCCCCGGCGCAGAGGCGGAAGACGTGCATGTGCGCGCACGGCGAGCCGTGCTCCTCCGTCGCCCCGGGGCACGCCCTGCACCTGATCCAGTCACGCCTCGCCGCGGCGACGCCCCTGGACTGGCGCGACGGGATCGTCGACGAGATCGACCGCGACGCCGGCACGATCCGGATCCGGCTGCTCGAGGGCGAGGCGCGGACGGTCTGGACCGCGGCGCGCCCTGCCGTCCTGCCCGGCGAGCCGGTCGCGCTCCACGAGCGCTACGGCGTGCTCGCCGCGGGGCGCGAGCGCGTCAACGTCGCCCTGATCGACGCCTGACGACGCACGTCGCCTGGTCGTGGATCAGGCCTCGGCCATCATCATGCTCTTGACCTGCATGCAGGCGTCCATGCAGGCACGGCAGGAGGCCGCGCACATCTCGCAGACCTCGTCGTCCATCGCCATGCAGGCATCCGCGCAGACCTGACACATCGCGATGCACGCGTCGAGCATCGCCATCATCGCGGGCGGCGTCATGCCCTGCATCCGCATCATCGAGCGCATCATCGTGTTGCACATGTCGGCGCAGCTCATGCAGGTGGCCGCGCAGTCCATGCCCTGTGCCGCGCATACCGTGCACGCCTGCTCGCAGGCGGCGCACGCGTCCATCGCGGCCTGCATCACCTGCATGTCCATCGGCCGATCCTGCATCATCATCCGGCCGGGCATGGCGCCCATCATCATCTGGTCCATCGTCGTGCGCTCCCATCCGCGGGCGGATCCCGTCAGCGCCAGACTAGGCCGCAGGGTCTCACGCGTCGAGCCCCACCGCCCGGGGCACGGCAGTGCGCGAGAGGCACCGGCTCACGCGAGATGCATCGGATCTGAGCCAGGAATCCGTGCATCTCGCGAGTTTCAATGCATCTCGCGGGTGACGGGGACCGGGGATGCGCGAGGGCCCCTCACCCGGCGAGCGGATGAGGGGCCCTCAGCGGGGTGCGTCCTACTCGGACTTCTCCTCGTCGACGACCGCATCCTCGGCGGCCTCGGCCGCGGCCTCGCCCTCCTCGGGCGACTCCGCACCGGCGTCGGCTGCCGGGTCGGCGGCCTCCTCCGCGGGAGCCTCGGCGGCGTCCTCGGCCGGCGTCTCAGCGGCGGCGTCCTCGGCGGGAGCCTCCTCGGCCGGAGCCGCGGGCGTCTCCTCCGCGGCCGGAGCCTGCTTCTTCACCTTGGGGGTCACGGGCTCGGTGACGAGCTCGATGACGGCCATGGGCGCGTTGTCGCCCTTGCGGGGACCGATCTTGGTGATGCGCGTGTAGCCGCCCTCGCGGTCGGCCACGAGCGGCGCGATCTCCGTGAACAGGATGTGAGCGACCTCCTTGTCGCGGAGGATCGACAGCACGCGGCGGCGCGCGTGGAGGTCACCCCGCTTCGCGAAGGAGATCAGGCGCTCGGCGACGGGACGCAGGCGCTTGGCCTTCGTCTCCGTCGTCTTGATCGACTTGTGCGTGAACAGCGCCGACGCGAGGTTGGCGAGGAGCAGACGCTCGTGGGCTGCGCCGCCGCCGAGGCGGGCACCCTTGGTGGGCTTAGGCATTTCTCGTTACTCCAGAGTGTTTAAGGCGAGGCCGGTCAGATCTGCTCTTCGTCGTAGCCGCTGTAGAAGTTGGCGCCGTCGAAGCCGGGCACCGAGTCCTTCAGCGACAGGCCGAGCGAGACGAGCTTGTCGCGCACCTCGTCGACCGACTTCTGACCGAAGTTGCGGATGTTCATGAGCTGCGTCTCCGAGAGGGCGACGAGCTCGCTGACCGTGTTGATGCCCTCGCGCTTGAGGCAGTTGTAGGAACGCACCGAGAGGTCCAGGTCCTCGATCGGCATCGACAGCTCGTTCGAGAGGACCTCGGCGACCGGCGCGGGGCCGATCTCGATTCCCTCGGCCTCCTCGTTCAGCTCGCGGGCGAGGCCGAACAGCTCGACCAGCGTGCGTCCGGCCGAGGCGACCGCGTCGCGCGGGGCCATCGAGGGCTTGGTCTCGACGTCGAGCACGAGCTTGTCGAAGTCGGTGCGCTCACCGGCGCGCGTGGCGTCGACGCGGTAGGCGACCTTCACGACGGGCGAGTAGATCGAGTCGATCGGGATCTGCCCGGCCTCGGCGTACTCGTTGCGGTTCTGCACGGCCGAGACGTAGCCGCGGCCGCGCTCGATCGTGAGCTCGAGCTCGAACTTCGCCGTGTCGTTGAGCGTGGCGATGACGAGCTCCGGGTTGTGCACCTCGACGCCGGCCGGCGCGGAGATGTCGGCCGCCGTGACCTCGCCGGCACCCGTCTTGCGCAGGTACGCCGTGATCGGCTCGTCGCGCTCGCTCGAGACGACGAGCTGCTTGATGTTGAGGATGATCTCGGTGACATCCTCCTTCACCCCGGGGATGGTGCTGAACTCGTGCAGCACGCCGTCGAGGCGGATGCTCGTGACCGCGGCACCCGGAATCGACGACAGGAGGCTGCGACGCAGGGAGTTGCCGATCGTGTATCCGAAGCCGGGCTCCAGCGGCTCGATGACGAACCGGCTGCGGAACTCGGAGACCTTCTCCTCGGTCAGGGTAGGACGCTGTGCGATGAGCACGATGTGTTCCTTTCGATCAAGTGCCCGCTATATGACACTTGGTGAATGAGAGGTGTTCAGTTGGCGCGAGCTGCTGCGCCCGCGAAGACAGGCGCCCCGGGGACGAGCGGATCATCCCCGGGGTGAGCCCGCATCAGACGCGGCGGCGCTTGGGCGGGCGGCAGCCGTTGTGCGCCTGCGGCGTCACGTCCTGGATCGACCCGACCTCGAGGCCGGCGGCCTGCAGCGAGCGGATCGCGGTCTCGCGGCCCGACCCCGGGCCCTTGACGAAGACGTCGACCTTCTTCACGCCGTGGCTCTGAGCCTCGCGGGCCGCCGTGTCCGCGGCCATGCCTGCGGCGTACGGCGTCGACTTGCGCGAGCCCTTGAAGCCCACGCCGCCCGACGACTTCCAGCTGATGACGGCACCGTTCGGGTCGGTGATCGACACGATCGTGTTGTTGAACGTCGACTTGATGTGGGCCTGGCCCAGCGCGATGTTCTTCTTCTCCTTGCGGCGCGGCTTGCGCGCGGCGGTCTTGGGGGTAGCCATATCTCTCGTCTCTGCTTATCCGCGCTCAGCGGGCCTTCTTCTTACCGGCGACGGTGCGCTTCGGACCCTTGCGGGAACGGGCGTTCGTCTTCGTGCGCTGACCGCGCACGGGAAGGCCGCGACGGTGGCGGAGACCCTGGTAGGAGCCGATCTCGACCTTGCGGCGGATGTCGGCGGCGACCTCGCGGCGCAGATCACCCTCGACCTTGTAGGTGGCCTCGATGTGGTCGCGCAGCGCGACCAGCTGGTCATCCGAGAGGTCCTTGACCCGGATGCTCTCGTCGACCCCGGTCGCGGAGAGGATCTCCTGCGCGCGGGTGCGGCCGATGCCATAGATGTACGTGAGTGCGATCACCACGCGCTTCTCGCGCGGGATGTCGACGCCGGCAAGACGTGCCATGCGG
>JBQDDT010000183.1:0-5059 GCA_052092505.1 Microbacterium sp.
GGCCTCGCCGCCCGGCGGCGTGCCGAGGGCGTGTCGATCGCGGCGAGCAAATCGAGCCTCGCCGACATCGTCACCGAGGCCGATCGCGAGGTCGAGTCCTTCGTCAAGGATCGGATCGCCTCGGCCCGCCCCGGCGACGGCTTCCTCGGTGAGGAGTCGGGTGCGGCCGGCGGCGAGACGGGGATCACCTGGGTGATCGATCCGATCGACGGCACGGTCAACTACGCGTTCGGGATGCCCGCATACGCCGTGAGCATCGCGGTGGTCGAAGGCGACGACCCCGGCACGTGGCGGCCGCTCGCCGGCGTCGTGTACGCGCCGGCGCTGGGGGAGCTGTTCGAGGCCGCCGCCGGCCACGGCGCATGGCAGGGGGAGGCCCGCCTCGGCGTGACGCAGGAGGTGGAGGCCGGCGCGCTCATCTCCACCGGCTTCGGATACGACCCCGCCTCGCACGCCGATCAGCTGGACGTGCTGCGCCAGGTCATGCCGCTGGCGCGCGACCTGCGTCGGATCGGGGCCGCATCGCTCGATCTCGCGTACGTCGCCGCGGGTCGCATGGACGCCTATTACGAGCGCGGGCTCAAGCCCTGGGACTACGCCGCCGGTGCGCTGCTCGTGACCGAGGCCGGCGGCCAGGTCGGGTGGCACGGGCCGGATGATCGCGGGCGTCCGATGCTCGTCGCCGGCGGCCCGGCGATCTTCGATCGACTCCACGCGGCGGTCGCGCCGACCGCGTGAGGGCGCTTCCGATGCTGGGAGATCGGACAAAGTTCTCCACAGCCGCGCCGCGGAATGGCGGATCAGGTGCATTCATGGTTATGCTGTTTATCTGATCGTTACCTTCCCGCGAGGATCCACCCGAAGGATCTCGCACCCGAGGGAAGCGGCGATTTCCCCTGCCGGCGAGCCGCATCGAGCGGCGCCTGATCGAAAGACCCTGAGTACGCCCGTGCCTCTTGAAGCCTCCGAGCCCGAATCGCCGAACCGGCGGTCAGCGGGCGACCCGCAGGGCGAGGCGACGGCTCCCATGACGCGGCGCGCGCTGCGCGAGGCGGCCAGGGCGAAGGCAGAAGCGGCTGCGTCCCGTGCGAACGAGGTCGAGCCGGTCGCGTCGTCGCCCGTCGAGGACGCCTCCGACACGACGCCGGAGGTCGCGCCCGTCGAGTCCGCGCCGCGCGCGGAGGCGGCCGAGCCGCTGACGGAGGACGAGTTCGCCGCGGCGACGGAGGCGTTCCGGGTCGCCCGGAAGGCCCCGTCCGCATCCGCCGCCGGCGCTCGTGCGCGGATCCGGCGTGAGCGGATTCCCTCGGCCGCGCGCGTGAGCACGCACCCCGCGCGGGCGCGCCGGGTCATGACGACGGCTGTGGCCTCGCTCAGTGCGATGGCGGCAGCGGGCCTTCTCGCGTTCGGCCTCACGACGCCGCTCGGCGCGGTGGCGACCGGTGCGGGCGACGGCACCGCCTCGGCGCTCTCGTCGGCGAGTACGGCCTCCGCCGGGGAGGTCACCGCGAGCGGTGAGGACGAGGAGATCCAGGCCTTCGTCGCGGGCGACGATGCCGCGGCTCCCGAGCTCGACCGCGTCGACGACTACTCCGCGGCCAGCTTCGCCGACCTCGCCGAGGCCTCGGGGATCAACACCGCCGGCGCCTTCTTCACCAACGATCCGACAGCCGACATCCAGTGGCCCTTCGCGGTCGGGACCGGCATGAGCTACGGCTACGGCATGCGCTCGGGCCGCCTGCACGAGGGGATCGACTTCACCCCGGGCAGCGGAGCGCCGGTCCAGTCGATCGCCGACGGCACGGTCCGGATCGCGACCGAGTCGGGCGGAGCCTACGGCGTGAACGTCTACATCGACCACGTCATCGACGGCCAGACCATCACGAGCCATTACGCGCACATGCAGTACGGATCGCTGCGCGTCACGGCCGGGCAGAAGGTCGAGGTCGGCGACGTGATCGGTCTCGTCGGCGACACGGGCCGCTCGTTCGGAGCGCACGCGCACTTCGAGCTGCTGTCGGGCGGTTCGACGTTCGATCCGCTGCCGTGGCTCGAGGAGCACGCCGGCACGCACCTCTCCTCGGAGGACGAGGAATCCGGCGACGAGGACGTCGATTTCGCGAGCGACGACGCCGAGTGATCGGGGTCCGCACGGTTCGCGTGGCGCCGCGGTGAGGTGATAAGATTTCGTGGTTGCCCGAGAGGGCGGCACGCCCCGATAGCTCAGTGGCAGAGCACTTCCATGGTAAGGAAGGGGTCGTCAGTTCAATCCTGACTCGGGGCTCGCAGCATCTTCGGATGCCGCGCGGCAGGGTAGCTCAGTTGGTGAGAGCGCACGACTCATAATCGTGAGGTCGCGGGTTCAAGCCCCGCTCCTGCTACCGTACTGGGAACAATGAATCCCGAAGGCCCGCAAGCCAGCGTTCACGCGGCTTGCGGGCCTTCCTGCATCTCCGGCCAGGCCACGCCGACGGCGATCGGGAGCGGCGTCGCGCGGTAGTCTCCGCGCATGACCGGTTTCGACGCGCTCCCCGAGGACGACCAGCCGATCTGTCCGTCGTGCGGCGTCACGATGCATCCCGAGGACGGCGGCGACGAATGCCGTGAGTGCGGGTACCGGATCGAGTGGGACGAGGCGTAGGGCTTCTGGCCTGGCGCGACTCGCCGATCGCGGACAGTCAGCCGCCTGATGCGACGGCGAGCGGGGCGGGAAGCCGTGTGCCGCTTCCGTCAGCGCGACAGCGCCGAGGCTGCTCGGGTGGTGAGCCGTTCGAGAGGGCCGCGCCCGATCAGAGCGGCCCACGCCGTGCACGCGGCGGCCAGTCCCGCAGCGAGCCACCAGAAGAGCGCGGAGTCCTGATCCCATCCGCCAGGACCCAGGGCGACCCAGATCGCGACGACGTGCGCGGAGTAGGCGGTCAGCGGCATGGATCCGATCGCGGCGATCGGCAGCAGTGCGTAGCGCAGTGCGCTCCCTGTGAGGAGCAGGAGCCCGACGATCGCGAGGGCGAGTCCGCCTGATCCGAGGATCTCCATCGTGCCGCCGCTGTGGGGCGAACTGTCGAAGAACGCGTCGGCGATGCTCATCGCGGGGTCCGCTGCGGCGACATCCGCGAAGTACGTCGACCAGCCGCTGCCTTCCTCATCGATGATGCTGTCGTCGAAGGACGTCTCGTCCTCCTCCGGGTAGCAGGAGAGGTATCCGTCACCGTAGTCCTCGCAGACCGTGCCGGTGAGGTCGACATCCTCGCCGGGCACGACGTCCGGCATGTCGTCGCCCTCGGCCCAGGACAGCGAGTCGCTGGACGACGAGGAGCTGCTCGACGAGAAGGAATCCGAGCTGCTCTCGCCTGCGTATCCGGCGGCCCAGATCCCGCCGACGGCGTACCCGACGCCGCTGAGGATGACGCCGAGTCCGAGCGCGAGCGCCGCGGTCCTTCTCCGCGCGATGTCGAGCCTGCCCAGCGCCAGGCCGGCGAGCATGAGCGCCGTCCAGACGACGATGGAGTACGTCCCCTGCAGCACGAAGGAGAGCCCCTCTCCCGCGGCGGCGGGAGACACGGCCAGCAACCCCGCGACGGCTGCGGGCCCCAGCGTCGCGAGGCATGCGGCCGTGAGCACGAGGCTTCGCACCCGCATGCCGATGAACAGGACGGCGACCGCGTAGACCGCCCCGTAGAAGGTGAGGATCACCGCGACGTTCGAGCCGAGCAGCTCGAGCCCCAGCCCGATGAGGAAGATCACCAGACCGCGCGCGACCAGTCGGAGGCGCAGTCTCCCTCGTTCCTCCGGCGGAGGCACGCGCTCGCGACCGGTCATCAGGGCGATCGAGATCCCGGCGAGCAGCGCGAACAGGATCGATGAGCGCCCGCTGACGAGCTCCGCCCACGTCGACGGATCGCTCCACCGCAGCTCGCCTGGCAGCGCGACGGTGTGCGCGGCCGCCATCCCCAGCACCGCGATGCCGCGCGCGATGTCGAGCGCCACGATCCTCGGGGCGCGCCCGAAGTCGCGCAGTCGGGCAGCGGGCGCCGGCGTGTGCGGTGCGCGACGGTCCTCACTCAGCGCTGTCGTCATGGCTGTCGTCCTCGGGGAGGGGCGCGCAGAGGGTCGCCGCGCGACGGATCGGGGATCGGCATCATCCAGCGGACGCCAACCTTCAGATCCTACGTCTCGCGCGACCTCGCGCCGCGCGAGACGGTCGTCAGCTCGCCGCGGCGAAGGACGCGGTGATGCCGTCGGTGGAGAGGGCGTGCCCTGCGGCGAGGATGCTGGCGCCGATGACGGCCGCGCGGGCGCCGGCGGCCGACTGGGTGATCGTGAGCCGTTCGGTCGCGAGCGGCATCGAGCGCATGTACACGGCCTCCCGGACGCCGGCGATCAGGTGCTCGCTCACCCGTGCCATCGACCCTCCGATCGCGATGACGGACGGATTGAGGATGCTCACCGAGGCGGTCAGCACCTCGCCGATGTCGCGACCCGCCTGGCGCACGGCCTGGATCGCGGCGAGGTCGCCGCTCTTGACGAGGTCGACGACGTCGGACCCCGACTGCGCCTCGGTCCCGCGCTCACGAAGGGCGCGGGCGAGCGCGGCGCCCGACGCCAGGGCTTCGAGACAGCCGCTGTTGCCGCAGTGGCACGGGACGTCGGCCCCGCGTGCGACGCGGACGTGGCCGATGTCGCCCGCGATGCCCTGCGCTCCGCGCTGCAGCCGTCCGCCGGAGAAGATCCCGGCTCCGATCCCGGTCGCCACCTTCACGAACATCAGGTGGTCGGACTCCGGCCAGGCGACGGCGCGCTCGCCGAGGGCGCAGATGTTGACGTCGTTGTCGACGAGGACGGGGACGTCGATGTGCCCGCGCAGCCACCCCGGCACGTCGAACCGGTCCCACCCCGGCATGATCGGCGGGTTCACGGGACGGCCGGTCGAGAACTCCACGGGCCCCGGCAGGCCGATCCCGATCGCGGCGACGTCCTGCTCCGGCCTGCCGAGATCGGACAGCAGCTTGCGTGCGTTCTCGACCAGCCAGGTCAGAACGGGCTCCGGCCCGTCGGTGAT
>JBQDDT010000184.1:0-5040 GCA_052092505.1 Microbacterium sp.
TGCTCGCCGGCGCCCTGACGCAGGCGAAGGACGCGCGTCTGCGCATCCTCGACGTCCTGAACGCCGCGATCGACGCGCCGGACGAGATGGCGCCGACCGCGCCTCGCGTGATCAGCGTGCAGATCCCGGTCGACAAGATCGGCGAGCTGATCGGGCCCAAGGGCAAGACGATCAACGGCATCCAGGATGAGACCGGTGCGAGCGTCTCGATCGAGGACGACGGCACCGTGTACATCGGCGCGACCGACGGCCCGACGGCCGAGGCGGCCCGCGCACAGGTCAACGCGATCGCGAACCCGACGAACCCCGAGGTCGGCGAGCAGTTCCTCGGCACGGTCGTGAAGATCATCCCGTCGGGCGCGTTCATCTCGCTGCTGCCGGGCAAGGACGGTCGCATGCACGTGACGCAGATCCGCAAGCTCAACGGGGGCAAGCGGGTCGAGAACGTCGACGACGTGCTCTCGGTCGGGCAGAAGGTGCTCGTCCGGATCGCCGAGATCGACGACCGCGGCAAGCTCGCGCTCGAGCCGGTGCTCGAGGAGCAGGCAGAGGAGACCGTCGAGGTCGACGAGGCATAGCCCCTCGCCCCGCCGGAAGGCCCGGTCGCGCGCAACTCCGTCGAGGAGTGCGGGCGGCCGGGCCTTTCGCTGTATGGTTCGGAATATCGGGGAGGGCACATGAACGAGCGGGCCGCGGTCGACCGCAGGGATCCGTGCGCTCCGGCGGCCGCTCCTCCCGCGTGGGAGGGCACCGGCGCCGTGCGCCTGGGCCTTCGGCATCCGTCCGCGCACATCCCCACGGCGGGCGCCGGCATCGGGCGCGACCTCCGCGAACCGCTCGGGGAGACCGGTTTCGACGTCTTCCCGCTGTTCCTCGGCGGGGGCGAGTTCGGCTGGACGATCGACCAGGCCACGAGCTTCGCCGTGCTCGATCGCCACCTCGAGCACGGCGGCAACGCCGTGCACACGGCCGACAGCTTCGCCGGGGGCCGCAGCGAGCACATCATCGGCCGATGGGCCGCCTCGCGCGGCGTGCGCGACGACGTCGTCATCGGCGTCAGGATCGGCGGGCACCCGGATCACCCTGGTCTCGGGTCCGTGTCGCTCGTGCGCGCCGTGGAGTCGTCCCTCGAACGGCTCGGGACCGACCGCATCGACGTGCTCTACTTCGACGCATCCGAGCTCGACCACGTCCCGCTCGAGGAGGCGCTCGCGACCGCGGGCTGGCTCGTCGACAACGGCAAGGTCCGCGTCGTGGGCGCCTACGGCCTCACGGCGAACCAGCTCGTCGAGATGCGCATCCTCGCCTCCGCCGGCTATCCCCGCATCCCCGTCATCGACGTGCCGTACAACGCGATGCGCCGCGAGGACTTCGAAGGCGACCTGCGGCTCGTCGCCAGGGCGCAGGGGATCGCCGTGACCCCGTCGCATCCGCTCGAGCACGGATTCCTCACCGGAAGGCACCGATCGCGCCAGCAGGTCGCCTCCTCGACGCGCGGGTCGCAGCTCGTCGAACGGCTGAACCGCAGGGGAGGGCGCGTGCTCAAGGTCATGGACAGGGTTTCCGACGAGCTGGGCGTGCCGCTCGCGGCGGTCGCGATCGCCTGGCTGCGGGCGCAGCACGACGTCGTCGCGCCGATCGCGAACGCGTTCGCCGTCGATCACGTCGACGAGCTCGTCCAGGGAGTCGGGGTCGCCCTGTCGCGGTCGCACATCGCCGATCTGCAGCGCGCGACGGCCTGATCCGCCTCGTGCCGAGAACGTTACCCGGCGTTCACACGGCCCGGAGCCGGGCCGAGCCGTCTCCGATAGGGTGGACAGGGCGACGCGATGACGCGGTGCCGACGCCCCGGCCGGTCTGTGAGAAGAAGAGCGCATGACGCACTACATCTACCTCGTCCGTCACGGCGAGCACCAGGACGCGGAGTACGGCCTCGAGGACGGACCGCTCTCTGGACGCGGGCAGCGGCAGGCGGCGGCGATCGCCGACCGGCTCTCCGGGATCGCGTTCGACGCCGTGTGGCACTCGCCCCTCGAGCGCGCGAGCGAGACGGCGCGCTATGTCGCGGAGCGGCTCCCCGCCGTCGATCCGCAGCCGCACGCCCTCCTGTTCGACTGCGTCCCGAGCGGGATGACGTCAGAGACCCCCAGCGCGTATGAGCCCTTCTTCGGGGCGATCACGGAGGCCGAGATCGAGGCGGGCAGGGCGCAGATGGCGGACGCCGCCGGTGAGTTCCTCGTACGGCGCAACGAGGAGTGCCACGAGCTCCTCATCACCCACAACTTCGTCATCTCGTGGCTGGTGCGCGAGGTGCTCGAGGCGCCGGAGTGGCGCTGGATGACGCTGAATCAGGCCCACTGCGGCCTGTCCGTGATCGTGCAGAAGCCGGGGCGTCCCTGGACCCTGCTGAACCACAACGACCTCAGCCACCTGCCCTACGAACTGCGCACCGGACTGCCGGAGGAGCCGCCGGTCTGATCCGGAGCGCGCTGTCCGCGGTCCGTAGGATGGGGACATGGTGTCTCAGGTGGCCCTCGTCGGCGGGAACGGCAAGCTCGGCTCGATCATCCGGGAGGTGATCGAGGCCCACGACGACTTCGCCGTGCACCGCATCCTCGGATCGCGCAGCGGGCTCGACGAGATCGAGGGGGCGGACGTCGTCGTGGACGCATCCGTGCCGGCCGTCAGCGCCGACGTGGTGCGCGCCGCGGCCGAGCGCGGGCTGCCGGTCCTCGTGGGCACGAGCGGGTGGTCCGCCGAGCGGATCGCCTCGGTCCGCGCCGCGGTCACCGAGGCCGGCACGGCCGCCGTGTTCATCCCGAACTTCTCGCTCGGATCGGTCGTCGGATCCGCGATCGCGGCCGCGGCGGGGCGGTTCTTCCCGTTCGCGGAGGTCGTGGAAGCGCATCGCGACACGAAGATCGACTCGCCGAGCGGCACGGCCGTGCGCACCGCCGAGATGATCGCGGACGCGCGGGAGACCCCCGTCGCGGCGCCGCACGCCGATCAGCGGGCGCGCGGGCAGCAGGTCGCGAGCGTCCCGGTCCACTCCCTCCGACGCCCCGGCGTGGTCGCCCGGCAGGAGACGATCCTCTCCGGGCCCGGCGAGAGCCTGTCGATCGTCCACGACACCGTGGATCCGGCCGCCGCGTACTCGCCGGGGATCCGGATCGCGCTCGAGTCGCTCGCGACGGCACGCGGGATCGTCGTCGGGCTCGAGAGCTTCATCGACATCGGGATCGGGGCGCCGGGCGGGGCGGACGCCGCCGGAGCAGCGGTCGGCGCGTGATGGCGCGCATCGGCGTCGCCATCATGGCGGTGGCGCTCGCGGTCTACATCGTGATCGCGGGGGAGCGGGCCATCGCCTTCCTGCGGTCGGGCGAGCCGATCGGCATCGCCATGGGCTGCGCCCTGATCATCCTGCCGGGGGTCGCGGTGTGGGCCCTCGGGCGCGAGCTCTGGTTCGGCGCGCGGGCGGCCGGGCTCGGGCGACGGCTCGAGGCCGAGGGCGCGCTCCCGGACGACGACGTCGCCGTGAGCCCGAGCGGGCGCGTCAGCAGGGCGGACGGCGAGGCGGCGTTCCCGAAGTACCGCGCCGCCGTGGAGGCCGACCCTGACGACTGGCGGACCTGGTACCGCCTCGGGCTCGCGTACGACGCGGCGGGGGACCGGCGCAGGGCCAGGGAGTCGATCCGGAAGGCGATCTCGCTCGCGCCTCGGCGCTGAGCCCCCGTGACGGCACAACGCCCCGGCTCCGTCGGGGAGCCGGGGCGTTGTGCGGCGCGTTATCCGCTTACGCGAGCGTCGCCTCGAGGGTGATCTCGACGCCGGCGAGCGCCTGCGAGACGGGGCAGCCCGTCTTCGCCTCGTCGGCGATCCGGGAGAAGGCGGCCTCGTCGAGACCGGGGACCGTCGCGCTCACGTTGAGGTGGCTGCCCGTGATCCCCGTGCCGGGCACGAAGGTGACGGACGCGGTCGTGTTCACGCTCTCGGGCGGCGTGCCGTTCTCGGACAGCGCGTTCGAGAGCGCCATCGAGAAGCACGACGAGTGCGCCGCGGCGATGAGCTCCTCGGGCGTCGTGGTCGACTGGGAGCCCTCGCTGCGGGCCTTCCAGTTCACGGGGAAGGTCCCGATCCCGGAGGAGGGGGAGACGGTGCCGGTGCCCTCGGTGAGGGATCCGCTCCAGGTGGTGGTGGCTTCGCTGGTGACGCTCATGGGCTCTCCTTCGATCGACGGTCGCGGTCACTCGCCAGCCTAGCCACCCCACCCCGCCCGCGGGCCACCCCTTCCGGGTCCGCCCGCCGCGAACACCCCTCCCGTCCATCCCTTCCGCTGCGTTCGCGGCATTCGGCCGGAGCATCGTCCCTTCACCTGCCGCGAACGCACCCCGGATCCGGCTGTCGGGTGCATTCGCGGCAGGTGAAGGGGTCGGAGCGACCGATCGCGCGCGGCATCGTCCGCTTGTCGGAGGGCCGTCGTACGATCGAGCCATGAGCGCCGCGATCCCCACCCCCTACGAAGACCTCCTGCGCGACGTGCTCGCGAACGGAGTCCACAAGGACGACCGCACGGGCACCGGAACGACCAGCGTGTTCGGTCGTCAGATCCGCTTCGACCTCTCGGAGTCCTTCCCGCTGATCACGACGAAGCGCGTGCACTTCCGCTCCCTCGCGCTCGAGCTGCTGTGGTTCCTGCGCGGCGACTCGAACGTGCGCTGGCTGCAGGAGCGCGGCGTGCGGATCTGGAACGAGTGGGCCGACGAGAACGGCGATCTCGGGCCCGTCTACGGCGTCCAGTGGCGCGCGTGGCCGGCTCCGAACGGCGAGCAGATCGACCAGATCGCCCGCGTGGTCGATGGCATCCGCACCAATCCCGACTCGCGTCGCCACCTGGTCACGGCGTGGTACCCGGCCGAGATCGAGGGCATGGCCCTGCCGCCGTGCCACGCGCTGTTCCAGTTCTACGTCGCCGATGGCCGGCTCAGCTGCCAGCTCTACCAGCGCAGCGCCGACCTCTTCCTCGGGGTGCCCTTCAACATC
>JBQDDT010000185.1:0-4941 GCA_052092505.1 Microbacterium sp.
ACCTCGGGGGACTGGGGCGCGGAGCGCGCCTGGACGATGTCGCCGCGCGAGTCCGCCACGACGTCGGCGATCGTGGACTGCGCCCGCATCGCCTCGATCTCGAAGTCCTCGATCCCGTCGAGGATCGTCCGCGCCCTCCGCAGCGACTCCGTCGCGGTCTCGAGGGCGGCGAGGGACTCGGGCGTGCGGCCGTCGTCGCGGCGGCGCTCGGCCACGTCGGCGGAGCGGATCGCGAAGTCGAGCAGCTGGTCCGTCTCGTCGGGATCGGCGGCCACGCGCTGGAGTGCGGCAGGGCTGTATCGCGACGAGAGGCGCTGCACGGTCTCACGAGCCGCGGGGATGCGCTCGCGCAGCCGCTGCGCCTCCTGGCGCGCGTTCTCGATCGTCCGCGGGGCCTGCCTGACGCGCTCGATCTGCTCGCGCAGCGCCTCCGTGCGCTCGTCGAGCACGTCGTCGGCCCACGCGCAGAGCTGAAGGATCCGCGCGTTGCGCGTGCGCAGCTCCTCCGCGGTGTCGGGGATCTCGTCGTGGTTCAGCTGGTGCAGCCGGAAGGCCTCGGCCATGTGCGTGCGGACGGCCTCGACGCCCTGGCGCACGTCGCGGGTCGGTTCGTCGCCGAGTTCGGCCTGCGCGAACGCGACCTCGTCGGCGGTGGAGCGGATCCGCTCGTCGGCGGCGACGAGCGCCGCCTGCGCGCGGCGGGCCAGGTCGGCGTCCTCCCGCGTCGGCTGCTCATCGGACTCGCGGTTGCGCCTGCCCCAGAATCCCATGCGCCGATCCTAAGCGCCGGAGGCACTGCCTGCGCTGGGAACCGGCCCTCCGTCCGCCGCATCCGGCTCTCGGCGCCTGGCCGGCCGCCCGCGGCGGGGGCGATCGGTCGCCAGCGCGAGGGCGCGGGCATCGGCGGGACGCGCGCGGAGCACGTCATCGACGTGGTCGAGCCAGCGCTCCTCCGCCTCCGCGCGGAACCGCAGCGCATCGACGATCAGGTCCCGCGCGATGTCCTCAGGGGCGTCGCCGGCTCCGCGCTCGCCGGCGCGCGCGCGTCGCCGCTCCTCGGCGGCGCGGCGCTGCGTGCGCACGACCTCGGCCGCGTCGGCGCCGGGGAGGGTCACCGCGATGGCCACCTTGATGGCCAGGTCGTCCCTGGCGCCGGCGCCCTGCTCCGTCGGAGCGGCGAACCAGGCGGCCGCCTCCGCACTGCCGGCCCCGGTGATCCGCCAGAAGACGTGCCCTGAGTCGTCCGCGCCGTCCCTGGCGACGAGGCCGTCGCGCTCGAGTCGCTCGAGGGTGTTGTAGATCTGCCCCACGTTCACCGGCCATACCGCTCCCGTGCGGCGGTGGAACTCCGCGCGCAGCTGGTACCCGTAGCAGGGCCCCTGGTCGAGGATCGCCAGCAGGCTCAGGCGCACCGACATCCGCAGCCTCTCCTCCCGCGCGGAATCGCATTCCGCGTATGCATATGCCGAGTGTAGGGGAGCGGGGCCGCGGCGCCGCGACGGCGCGGCGCCGCGGATCGCCGATGGCGCGAGGCGGAGACGCCGCCCGTTCCTGAACGCGCCGTAGGCTCGGACGACTAGCATGACCTTGTGTGTCCGTCCTCACTCGGGATCGGGCAGGCATCAGACGCGCCGCACCGCTGAGGAGATACCACGTGGCCAACCCCTTCGAGAAGATTCTTCGCGCAGGCGAGGGACGCGTCCGCCGCAAGCTGAACCAGGTCGTGAAGGCCGTCGGCGCACTCGAGGAGGCCTACGAGTCGCTCAGCGACGAGGAGCTGCGCGGGGAGACGGCCGAGCTGCGGGAGCGCTACGACAAGGGCGAGACGCTCGACCAGCTCATGGCGGAGGCCTTCGCCGCGGTCCGCGAGGCGGCCAAGCGCACCCTCGGCATGCGCCCGTACGACGTGCAGATCATGGGCGGCGCGGCCCTCCACCTCGGCAACATCGCCGAGATGAAGACCGGTGAGGGCAAGACGCTCGTCGCGACTCTTCCGGCGTACCTCAACGCGATCGCGGGGGAGGGGGTCCACATCATCACGGTGAACGACTACCTCGCCTCCTATCAGGCCGACCTCATGGGTCGCGTCTTCCGCGCGCTCGGGATGACGACGGGCACGATCGTCTCCGGGCAGAAGCCGGCGGATCGCCGGAAGCAGTACGAGGCCGACATCACCTACGGCACGAACAACGAGTTCGGGTTCGACTATCTGCGCGACAACATGGCGTGGCGCCAGGAGGACATCGTCCAGCGCGGCCACTTCTTCGCGATCGTCGACGAGGTGGACTCGATCCTCATCGACGAGGCCCGCACGCCGCTGATCATCTCGGGTCCGGCGTCCGGCGAGGCGAACCGGTGGTTCGCGGAGTTCGCGAAGATCGCCCGCACTCTGGAGGAGGGCGTCGACTACGAGGTCGACGAGAAGAAGCGCACGGTCGGCGTCCTCGAGGACGGGATCGACAAGGTCGAGGACTACCTCGGGATCGACAACCTGTACGAGTCGGCGAACACGCCCCTGATCTCCTTCCTCAACAACTCGATCAAGGCGCTCGCGCTGTTCAAGCGCGACCAGGACTACGTCGTGATGAACGACGAGGTCATGATCGTCGACGAGCACACGGGCCGCATCCTGGCCGGCCGCCGCTACAACGAGGGCATCCACCAGGCCATCGAGGCCAAGGAGGGCGTGCCCGTCAAGGCGGAGAACCAGACGCTGGCCACCGTCACGCTCCAGAACTACTTCCGCCTCTACGACAAGCTCTCCGGCATGACGGGTACGGCCGAGACCGAGGCGGCCGAGTTCATGTCGACCTACAAGCTCGGCGTCGTCCCGATCCCGACGAACAAGCCGATGGTCCGCAAGGACCAGTCCGATCTCGTCTACGCGACCGAGCAGGGCAAGTTCGATCAGGTCGTCGAGGACATCGCGGCGCGCCACGAGAAGGGTCAGCCCGTCCTCGTCGGCACGGTGAGCGTCGAGAAGAGCGAGTACCTCGCGCGCCTGCTCAAGAAGAAGGGCATCCGCCACGAGGTCCTCAACGCGAAGAACCACGCGCGCGAGGCCGAGATCGTCGCCATGGCCGGACAGGCGGGGGCCGTCACGGTCGCGACGAACATGGCGGGCCGCGGCACGGACATCATGCTCGGCGGGAACGCCGAGTTCATGGCGGTCCAGCGGCTGAAGGACGCCGGGCTCGATCCGAAGGAGACGCCGGACGAGTACGAGGCCGAGTGGGACGACGTCTACGAGCAGGTCAAGGCCGAGGTCGCCGAGCAGGCGGACAAGGTCCGCGAGGTGGGCGGGCTGTACGTCCTCGGCACGGAGCGCCACGAGTCCCGCCGCATCGACAACCAGCTCCGCGGGCGCTCCGGGCGCCAGGGCGATCCCGGCGAGAGCCGCTTCTACCTCTCGCTGCAGGACGACCTCATGCGCCGCTTCCAGCGCGGATCCGCCGACGCGCTCATCGCCAGGGGCGTTCCCGAGGACGTCGCGATCGACTGGAAGATCGTCGGACGGCTCATCAAGAGCGCGCAGTCGCAGATCGAGTCGCGCAACGCCGAGTCGCGCAAGAACGTCCTCAAGTACGACGACGTCCTCAACCGTCAGCGCGAGGCGATCTACGCGGACCGCCGGCTCATCCTCGAGGGCGACGACATCGCCGATCGCGTCGAGCACTTCCGCGAGGACGCGATGAACTCGATCATCGACGAGCACACCGGGGGCGGCCACAGCGAGGGCTGGGACTTCGACGCCCTGTGGACCGAGCTGAAGACCCTCTACCCCGTGGGTGTGACGATCGACGAGGTCGTCGAGGAGGCCGCGGGGCGCAAGGGCGGGATCACGGTCGACGGCCTCAAGCGCGAGCTGCACAGCGATGCAAAGATCGCCTATTCGACGCGCGAGGAGCAGCTCGGCGAGGCCGCCATGCGCGAGCTCGAGCGCCGCGTCGTGCTGCAGGTGCTGGACCGCCGCTGGCGCGATCACCTCTACGAGATGGACTATCTCAAGGACGGCATCGGCCTGCGCGCGATGGCGCAGCGCGACCCGCTCATCGAGTATCAGCGCGAGGGCTTCCAGATGTTCCAGTCGATGATGGGGCAGATCAGGGAGGAGACGGTCGGGTACCTGTTCAACCTCGACGTCGAGGTGCGCCGCCGTGAATCCGGCGACGACCAGGCGCCGGAGGTCGAGGCCAAGGGGCTGGCCGCGGAGTCCGAGACGCAGCAGCTCGAGTACTCCGCTCCGACGGAGGACGGCGAGATCGAGGTCCGCAACGACAGGGGCCAGGTGCGCCAGTCGGCCCCGGCCGAGGAGAAGGACGCCCCGCAGAAGGGCGCGTTCGGCGCCGCGGCCGACCGCAGCCAGTCGCCTCAGGGCGAGGCCGCGCCGGCCACCAACCGGGCCGCGCGCCGGGCGCAGGGCAAGAAGAAGTAGCGCTTCCCTCGCCCGATGGGGCCGCGTCGCCGCGTCGGTCGGCGGCACGGCCCCATCGGCGTATCCTGGGGCGATGAGTCCGCTTCGCCCCCTGGATCAGTCCTCCAAGCTCAAGAACGTCCTGTACGAGATCCGCGGGGCGGCACTGGAGCAGGCGGCGCAGCTGGAGGCGGACGGGCACACGATCCTGAAGCTCAACACGGGCAACCCCGCCGTGTTCGGCTTCGAGGCGCCCCACCAGATCGTGCGCGACATGATCGAGACGATCCCGATGTCGCACGGCTACAGCGACAGCAAGGGGATCCTCGCGGCGCGCCGCGCCATCGTCGGTCGGTACGAGAACGAGCCGGGCTTCCCGCTCATCGACGTCGACGACGTCTACCTCGGCAACGGCGTGTCCGAGCTGATCACGATGACCATGCAGGCGCTGCTCGACCAGGGCGACGAGGTCCTCATCCCGAGCCCCGACTACCCGCTGTGGACGGCCATGACGAGCCTCGCCGGCG
>JBQDDT010000186.1:0-4903 GCA_052092505.1 Microbacterium sp.
GGATCCCGCACGAGCGAGGCGCCGGAGGCCGGCAGGCCCTCCGACGCGGTGATGAGGGCCATGTCGAGCGCGCCGCCCGCCAGCTCCTCGACGAGCAGGTGCGAACCGCCCTCCGTCAGCTTCAGCTCGATCCCTGGATGCGCGGCGTGGAAGGCGCCCATCGCCTCGGCGACGAGGCTGACGCACAGCGTCGGGGTCGCGCCGAGCCGGACGCGCCCCCGACGCAGCCCCGCGAGCTCGGCCATCTCGACGCGGATCGCGTCGGCGTCGGCGAGCATCCGCCGCGCGCGGGGGAGGAGCGTCTCGCCGGCCGCTGTCAGGGTGATGTGACCGCGCGCGCGGTGGACGAGCTCGGCTCCCAGCTCCTCCTCGAGCGTCGCGATCTGGCGGCTGAGCGACGGCTGCGCGACGTGCAGGCGCTCCGCCGTGCGCGTGAAGTGGCCGAGCTCCGCGAGGGTCACGAAGCCGCGCAGCTGCCCGAGGTTCATCCGACCGATCCGATCATGCGTTCAGGCTATCGAGTCGACTCGGATAATTCATTGGAGTTATCGGGATCGCGTTCCTAGCGTGGAGCGCATGAGCGCAGCCACCCGCGAACGTCGCATCTCCACCACCGTCCTCGTCATCGGCACCGGGGGGTCCGGCCTGCGGGCCGCGATCGAGGCCGCCGAACGCGGCGTCGACGTCGTCGCGATCGGGAAGCGCCCCCGCCACGACGCGCACACGGCGCTCGCCGCCGGCGGCATCAACGCGGCGCTCGGGACGATGGACGCGGCCGACACCTGGCAGCAGCACGCCGCCGACACGCTCAAGGAGAGCTACCTCCTCGCGGACCCCCGCGTCGTCGAGGTCGTCGCGCGGGGCGCCGAGCGGGGCATCCGCGACCTGGAGCGCTGGGGCATGGGCTTCGCGCGCGAGGACGACGGGCGCATCTCGCAGCGCTTCTTCGGCGCGCACACCTTCCGGCGCACGGCGTTCGCCGGCGACTACACCGGCCTCGAGATCCAGCGCACGCTCGTGCGGCGGGCCGAGGAGCTGGACGTCCCGATCCTCGACGGCGTCTACATCACCCGCCTCCTCGTGCGCGACGGCGCCGTCTTCGGCGCCTACGGCTTCGACCAGGCCGACGGCACGCGCTGCCTCATCCACGCTGACGCCGTGATCCTCGCCGCCGGCGGCCACAACCGGATCTGGCGACGCACGTCGTCTCGGCGCGACGAGAACACCGGAGACGCGTTCCGCCTGGCCGTCGACGCGGGCGCACGGCTGCGGGATCCCGAGCTCGTGCAGTTCCACCCCTCGGGGATCATCGAGCCGGAGAGCGCGGCGGGGACGCTCATCTCCGAGGCGGCTCGCGGCGAGGGCGGGATCCTGCGCAACGCCGTCGGCGAGCGCTTCATGGAGCGCTACGACCCCGTGAGGCGCGAGCTGTCGACGCGCGATCGCGTCGCGCTCGCCGCGTACACCGAGATCAAGGAGGGGCGCGGCACGGAATCCGGCGGCGTCTGGCTCGACGTGTCGCACCTGCCGCGGGAGACGATCATGACCCGCCTGCCGCGCGTCTACCAGACGATGCTCGAGCTGCAGATGCTCGACATCACGACCGATCCGATCGAGGTCGCGCCCACCGCGCACTACTCGATGGGCGGCGTGTGGGTGCGCCCGGAGGACCACGGCACCGGCGTCGACGGGCTCTACGCGATCGGGGAGGCCTCCAGCGGGCTCCACGGCGCGAACCGGCTGGGCGGGAACTCGCTCATCGAGCTGCTCGTGTACGGGCGGATCGTCGGGCAGGCCGCCGTCGAGCACGCCGCGGGGCTCGAGGCGCAGCGCCGCTCGGCCGCGGCCGTCGGCGAGGCGCGCGCCGAGATCGACGACCTCCTCGCCGCGGATGGGAGGGAGAACGTCCGCGCCCTGCAGCGCGCGATCCGCGACACGATGACCGAGCACGCGGGCGTCGTGCGCGACGAGGAGGGGCTGCTGCGCGGCCTCGCCGCGCTCGACGGCATCGAGGATCGGATGGGCGACGTCGGCATCCACCCCGACATCGCGGGCTTCCAGGATCTGGCGCACGCCTTCGACCTGAAGGCGTCGGCCCTGGCGGCGAGGGCGACGATGGAGGCCGCGCTCGAGCGCCGTGAGACCCGCGGATGCCACAACCGCAGCGACTTCCCTGAGACGGATCCGGACCTCCAGGTGAACCTCGTGTGGTCGCCGGAGGGCGTCGTGCGGGAGTCGATCCCGCCGGTCACCGACGAGATCGCCGCCCTCATGCGCGAGGTCTCGACGGAGGGCAAGCTCGTCGAGTGACCCCGGCTGGGGGTTCCCGGATCCGCGTGGTAGGCTGTCACGTTGGTGCGCGCACTGCGCACTGCGAACGTGAGCCCTCCACCGTCTCGTTCTCGTGCAGTCCGCTCGAGAACCGGCACCGGAGCGGGATTCACGAACGTCTCCGTTCGAAGAGAAAGCAGCACAACTGTGACTCGCACGTACTCCCCGAAGGCCGGCGATGCCCAGCGCGAGTGGCTCGTGATCGACGCCGCTGACGTCGTCCTCGGTCGTCTCGCCTCGCACGCCGCGGCGCTCCTGCGCGGCAAGCACAAGCCGACCTTCGCCCCCCACATGGACATGGGCGACTTCGTCGTCATCGTCAACGCCGACAAGGTCGTGCTCACGGGCAACAAGGCCGAGCGCAAGTTCGCCTACCGCCACTCGAACTACCCCGGCGGTCTCAAGTCGGTTCGCTACGACGAGCTGCTCGAGAAGAACCCCGTGCGCGCCGTCGAGAAGGCGATCCGCGGCATGCTGCCCAAGAACAGCATCGGCCGTCAGCAGCTCTCGAAGCTGAAGGTGTACACGGGTGCCGAGCACCCGCACGCCGCGCAGCAGCCCAAGACGTACACCCTCGACCAGGTCGCGCAGTAAGCGCACAGCTAAGGACTCATCGTGGCGAACGACACCACCGAAACCCCGCAGAACTTCAGCACCGAGACGCCGGCCGTCGAGACCGTCGAGGCACCCCGCCCCGTCGTCAGCGTCCCCGGCGCGGCCGTGGGCCGCCGCAAGCAGGCGATCGCCCGCGTGCGCCTCGTCCCCGGCTCGGGCGTGATCACGGTCAACGGCCGTGCGCTCGAGGACTACTTCCCGAACAAGCTGCACCAGCAGCTGATCACCGACCCGTTCACGGCGCTGAACCTCGTCGGCGCGTACGACGTCATCGCCCGCATCTCGGGTGGCGGCGACTCCGGCCAGGCCGGCGCGCTGCGCCT
This sequence comes from Microbacterium sp., assembly GCA_052092505.1. Classification (GTDB taxonomy): domain Bacteria; phylum Actinomycetota; class Actinomycetes; order Actinomycetales; family Microbacteriaceae; genus Microbacterium. The sequence goes on from JBQDDT010000186.1 coordinate 3,270, forward strand.
CGGCATCGCCAGGGCGCTCAACGAGATCGACGCCGAGAACAACCGGCCGACGCTCAAGAAGGCGGGCTTCCTCTCGCGCGACGCGCGCGTGAAGGAGCGCAAGAAGGCCGGTCTCAAGAAGGCCCGCAAGGCTCCGCAGTACTCGAAGCGCTAAAGCGGGTTCCACTCCGATGCCGCTGTTTGGCACGGACGGGGTGAGGGGCCTCGCGAACGGGGCCCTCACCGCCGACCTCGCTCTCTCCCTGGCCCAGGCGACCGCCGTCGTTCTGGGCCAGGGGCGCTCCGCCGAGGTGCGTCGCGCCGAGGGGCGCCGCGCGACCGCCGTGATCGCCCGCGATCCGCGCGTCTCCGGCGACTTCCTCTCGGCCGCGGTGTCGGCGGGCCTCGCCTCATCCGGCGTCGACGTCTACGACGCCGGCGTCATCCCGACCCCGGCGCTCGCGTTCCTCATCGGCGACTTCGACGCCGACTTCGGGATCATGATCTCCGCGTCGCACAACCCGGCGCCCGACAACGGGATCAAGGTGTTCGCGCGCGGCGGCGTGAAGCTGCCCGACGTCGTCGAACGCCGCATCGAGGAGCACATCGACGGCGAGAAGTGGCTGCCGACGGGATCGGGAGTCGGCCGCATCCGCCGGTTCTCCGACGCCGAGGACCGCTATCTGATGCACCTGCTCTCGACGCTGCCGCATCGCCTCGACGGGCTCCACGTCGTCCTCGACTGCGCGCACGGCGCGGCCGCCGGCGTCTCGCCGGACGCGTTCCGCGACGCGGGCGCCGAGGTGACGGTGATCGGGGCCGACCCCGACGGGCTGAACATCAACGAGGGCGTCGGATCGACGCACCTCGACCACCTCGCCGAAGCCGTCGTCCGGCTGGGGGCGGATCTCGGGATCGCGCACGACGGCGACGCCGATCGCTGCCTCGCGATCGACGCCGACGGGAACACGATCGACGGCGACCAGATCATGGCGATCCTCGCGACGTCGATGAAGGAGCGCGGCGTCCTCGCGAACGACACGCTCGTCGCCACCGTGATGAGCAACCTCGGGCTGCGGCTGGCGATGCGCGAGCACGGGATCGATCTCGTGCAGACCGCGGTCGGCGACCGGTACGTCCTCGAGGGCATGAACGAGGGCGGGCATTCGCTCGGCGGGGAGCAGTCGGGCCACGTCATCATGAGCGAGCACGCGACGACGGGCGACGGCGTGCTCACGGGCCTGCACATCGCGGCCGAGGTCGCGCGCACGGGCAGGTCCCTGGCGGAGCTGGCGCGGATCATGACCGTCTACCCGCAGGTCCTCGTCAACGTCCGCGGGGTCGACCGGGAGCGCACCGACGACGAGCCGCTCGCCGCCGCGGTGCACGCGGTGGAGTCCGAGCTCGGCGACACGGGTCGGGTGCTGCTGCGCGCATCCGGCACCGAGCCCCTCGTGCGCGTCATGGTCGAGGCCGCCGACGGCGAGACCGCGCGCCGTCACGCCGATCACCTGGCCGCCGTCGTCAGGGAGCGCCTGGGCAGCTGAGCCCGCCCGCCTGACCGGCTCGGGGGGATCCCCCCGACAAGCGCGACGCGGGGGCTAACGACCGCCCGGGCCGGCCCCGCCGGCCCGGGGCCCCGGGCACACAGGGGT
>JBQDDT010000187.1:0-4769 GCA_052092505.1 Microbacterium sp.
CGGATCTTCTCGTCGGCGTTCTCGCGCTTGGTGTCGAGGAACTTCATGATGTCGGGGTGGTGCGCCGAGAGGTACACCGCGCCGGCACCCTGGCGCGCGCCGAGCTGGTTTGCGTAGCTGAACGAGTCCTCGAGCAGCTTCATCACGGGGATGATGCCGCTGGACTGGTTCTCGATCTGCTTGATCGGCGCCCCGGACTCGCGGATGTTCGACAGGAGCAGCGCCACGCCGCCGCCGCGCTTCGACAGCTGCAGCGACGAGTTGATGCCGCGCGCGATCGACTCCATGTTGTCCTCGATGCGCAGCAGGAAGCAGCTGACGAGCTCGCCGCGCTGCGCCTTGCCCGCGTTGAGGAACGTGGGCGTCGCCGGCTGGAAGCGACCGGAGATGATCTCGTCCGTCAGCTTCCAGGCGAGGTCCTGGTCGCCCTCGGCGAGCGCGAGCGCCGTCATGACGACGCGGTCCTCGAAGCGCTCGAGGTAGCGCTTGCCGTCGAACGTCTTCAGCGTGTAGCTCGTGTAGTACTTGAACGCGCCGAGGAAGGTCTCGAACCGGAACTTCTTGCCGTACGCGAACTCGTTGAGCCGCTCGACGAACTCGAACGGGTACTTCTCGATGACGGCGCCCTCGTAGTACTCCTTCTCCACGAGGTAGTCGAGGCGCTCCCTCAGCGAGTGGAAGAACACCGTGTTCTGGTTGACGTGCTGCAGGAAGTACTCGCGCGCGGCACGCTTGTCGGCCTCGAACTGGATGTTGCCTTCGCTGTCGTACAGGTTCAGCATCGCGTTGAGGGAGTGATAGTCGAGTCCCTCGAACGCGGGGTTGTGCTTGAAGTCGGGGGCGTCCGTCGTCACAGCTGTCGCTTCCACCATCGTTCCAATCCGTCGCTCACGCGAACCACGTCGTCTTCCGTGCCGAAGAGTTCGAGCCGGTACAAGTGCGGCACGTCACACTTGCGGCTGATGATGTCACCGGCGATGCAGAAGCCCTCGCCGAAGTTGGAGTTGCCCGCGGAGATCACTCCGCGGATCCCGCGACGATTGCTCTCGTCGTTCAGGAACCGGATGACCTGCTTCGGGACGGCTCCCTTGCCGTCCCCGCCACCGTAGGTGGGGGTCACCAGGACGTACGGTTCCTCGACATGCAGCGGCTCGTCGTTGCGGTGCAGGGGGATCCGCTCGGCCCGCAGGCCGAGCTTGTCGATGAATCGGGCGGTGTTTCCGGAGACGCTCGAGAAGTAGACCAGGAGCGGCGCCTCTGAGGCGGTCATCGTCGCGATCATCACTCCCCCTCGGCTCCGTCGCGACGCCCCGCCATCAGGCGAGGCGGCTTGCCAGCTCGTCGATCTTGTCGGGACGGAAGCCCGACCAGTGGTCCTCGTCGGTCACGACGACCGGCGCCTGCATGTAGCCGAGCGACTTGACCTGCTCGAGGGCCGCCGGGTCCTGCGAGAGATCGGTCACCTCGTACGCGATGCCCTTCGAATCGAGGGCGCGGTATGTGGCGTTGCACTGGACGCACGAAGGCTTCGTGTAAACGGTGATCGACATGCTCTCCCCTTGAGACTCGGTGCTGTCCCGGCGAGAACGCCGCCGGGACCTCAATACTACATATGGGTGTGGCCCTTCGGGGTCACCACTAGGGATAGTAGTTACATCCGTGTCATTTTCCATCGGGTTTCCACACTCCCCACAGGCGTCTCCACCGTTCTGTCCACACCTCCCGGCCCGATCGGACCGGTGGGAAAGCCGCCCTGACGGGCGATTCTCGACACCGCCGCTGCGGCTCTCCACAGGTCGGACGCTACGCCGGGCCACCGACATCCGACCCCTGTGGAGAGACCCTCTCGGCGTGTCGCGGCGTGTCGCGATCGACCCCCTCCGACGGCGCCGCGCGCCGTCCTGTCCGCGGAGTAGCGTGGTGTCGTGTCCGGATACCGCGAGGTCCTGCGCACTCAGGGAGTGGTGCGCGTCATCGCCTCTCAGCTGACCGCCCGCTTCCCCGGAGGGATGACGAGTCTGGCGGTCCTGCTCCACATCGAGCACCTCACGGGCTCCTACGGCCTGGCGGGGACGGTGCTCGCGATGGTGTCGATCGGCCAGGCATCGGCCGGACCGGCGACGAGTCGCTGGATGGGCGCGTGGGGCATGCGCCGTGTCCTCACGCTCACGACGGTCGTCGTCTCGCTCGCCCTGCTGGCGCTGACCGTCCCCGGCCTGCCCTTCCCCGCCTACGCGGCCCTCGGGCTGATCGCCGGCCTGGCCACGCCGCCGGTGCAGTCGGCGGCTCGCACGATCTATCCGAAACTCGTCAACGCGGCGAAGCTGACCCGCCTGTACTCGCTCGACGCCTCGCTGCAGGAGATCATCTGGATCGTCGCTCCGGTCCTGACGACGTTCGTGGCGACCCAGCTGTCCACGCCCCTCGCGCTGTACCTCGTCGTCGCGTTCTACGCGCTGGGCGGCGCATGGTTCATCCTGCTGCCCGAGGTCGGCCGCGTGCGCATCCCCCGCAACAAGTACGCGCTGGGGCGTGTCCTGCGTCGCCCCGCGGTCGTCCTCGCGACGGTGATGGGATTCATCGTCCTCGCCGGCGTCTCCTCCGTGGAGACGGGCGTGGTCGCGACGTTCGGCGAGGGCGGGGCCGAGGCGGGCATCGTCCTCGCCGTGTTCGCCGCGGGGAGCCTCGCGGGCGGGCTCACGTTCGGACACCGCCCGATCGCGCCGTCGTCGATGGCCCGCCGCATGACGATCATGGCGGTCGGTGTCGCGCTGACGGTGTTCTCCCTCAACGTGTGGTGGCTCGGCGCCTCGCTGTTCGTCGCCGGCATGGCCCTCGCGCCGATCTTCACGCTGATGTTCGCGATCACGTCGGTCAGCGTGAAGTTCAGCGAGTCACCGGAGGCCTACGGCTGGATCAACACGGGCCAGCTCGGCGGCGCGGCGATCGGATCGGCCGTGGCCGGGTTCCTCATCGACGGCTTCGGGCCCCAGGCGGCGTTCTGGTCGGGGCTCGCCTTCACGCTGTTCGGCCTCGCCTGCGCGCTGATCTTCCTGCGCGCGTTCCCCGACCTGCGCGGGCGGGACGCGAGCCCGCAGCCCGACACCGGGATGATCCAGACCCTCACCGGCACCTTCCGGATGCCCGACGAGATGCGCTGAGCCCGCAGCCCCCCTCCGTGCCTAGGCTGGGAGCCATGACCGAGCCCTTCGACCCGCGCGACGTCCTCCCCGACGACCTCCTCGAGCGGATCCGCTCGCGCGCCGCCGAGGTCGATGCGGAGAACGCCTTCCCCGACGCTGACCTCGGCGAGCTCTGCGAGAGCGGATATCTGACGATGCTCGTCCCCGCGCACCTGGGCGGGCTCGGGCTCGGGCTCACGGAGGTCACCCGCGCGCAGCAGCGCCTCGCGACGGCGGCCCCGGCGACGGCGCTCGCGCTCAACATGCACCTCGTCTGGACCGGCGTCGCGAAGATCCTCCTCGACCGCGGGTTCGACGATCTGTCGTTCGTGCTCCGGGGCGCCGCCGACGGCGAGGTGTTCGCGTTCGGGATCAGCGAGGCCGGCAACGACCTCGTGCTCTTCGGCAGCGACACGACCGCGTCGCCGGGCGCCGACGGCTCTTACTCCTTCACGGGCACGAAGATCTTCACCTCGCTCGCCCCGGTCTGGACCCAGCTCGGCCTCCACGGCCTCGACGCCTCCGACCCGGACGATCCCCGACTCGTCTACGCCTTCGTGCCCCGATCCGACGCCGTGGTCACGCGCGACGACTGGGACACGGTGGGCATGCGCGGCACGCAGAGCAGGACGACCGAGCTGCACGCCGCCGTGGCCCCGGCCGAGCGCGTCGCCCGCATCGTGCCCGCCGGGCCGTCGCCGGATCCGATCGTGTTCGGGATCTTCGCCGCCTTCGAGATCCTGCTCGCGGCGGTGTACACGGGGGTCGCCCGGCGCGCGATCGATCTGGCCGTCGACGCGGCGCAGCGCCGCACGTCGAAGCGCACGGGGCTCCCGTACAGCCAGGATCCGGACATCCGCTGGCGGATCGCGCGCATGGGGCTCGCCTACGATGCGCTCGTGCCGCAGCTCGACGCGATCGCCGGCGACGTCGACCACGGCGTCGACCACGGCGCACGCTGGTTCACGCTCCTGTCCGGCCTGAAGCATCGCGCGACCGACGCGGCCAAGCGGATCGTCGACGACGCCGTGCTCGCGGCCGGCGGCGCGTCGTACTTCACACGGAACGAGCTGTCGCGACTGTACCGCGACGTCCTCGCCGGCGCGTTCCACCCGTCCGACCCCGAGTCGGCGCACTCCACCGCGGCCACGTACTGGCTCGGGCCGCTCGAGGACTGACCCCGCGCGACCTCGCGTTCCCCGCCCGTCAGCGCCCGTCGAAGTCGAACGCGCGCAGCAGCTCCTCGACGGCCTGCTCGCGCTGCTCGCCGCCGTGCTCGAACATCTGACTCACGTGCGTGCGCAGATGGTTCTCGAGCAGCAGCCGATTGAGCGACTCGAGCGAACGCTGGATCGCGCGGGACTGCGCGATGATGTCCATGCAGTAGTCCTCGTTCTCGATCATCCGGCCGACGCCTCTGACCTGTCCCTCGAGGATGCGCGTGCGATGGAGGGCGCGCTTCTGGATGTCTTCGATCACGCGCGCCACACTACCCTGCCCGCCGGACCGCCGAATCGTGGACGACCTCACGCGATGGGCCCGGATATGCGAAAGGCCGCCCCCTTTTGTGGGGGCGGCCTTTCGTGA
>JBQDDT010000188.1:0-4750 GCA_052092505.1 Microbacterium sp.
GCTCCTGCGGCGCCCGAGACCGCATCGCCGACGGCGCCGACCGCGTCTGCTGCGTCGGTGTCGCTCCCGTCCGTCGACGGTCCTGCGTCCTCCGCGGCGTCCGCCTCCGCCCCGGCTGAGACAGCGCCGGACTCGCGCGGCAGCGCGGCGGTCTGGCGGGTCGAGCGCCCGTTCACGAGGTCGAGGAACACGTCCTCCAGGCTCGCGCCGCGCTGGTGCAGCACCGACAGGGCGATCCCCGCCTCCGCCGCGACCCGCCCGAGGTCGCGCGCCGACGCGTCGCGCACGTTGACGCCGGAGCGCAGCACCTCGAACTCGTACCCCTGATCGCGCAGCACGCGCGTGAGGGCGGCGCGATCAGGGGAGTCGACTGCGACGATCGGGTCGACGTCGGCGAGCTCCTCGATCCCTCCGCTGAACACGAGGGTGCCGTTGGAGATGATGAGGATGCGGTCGGCGATCTGCTGCACCTCGCTGAGGAGGTGCGAGGACATGAGGACCGTGCGCCCCTCGTCCGCGAGCCGGCGCATGAGCAGGCGCATCCACCGGATGCCCTCGGGGTCCATGCCGTTGACGGGCTCGTCGAAGATCAGCACCCCTGGGTCGCCCAGGAGGGCCTGCGCGACGGCCAGGCGCTGGCGCATCCCGAGGGAGAAGCCGGCGATCTTGATGTCGGCGACGTCGGCGAGGCCGACGAGGTCGATCACCTCGCGGACGCGCGAGAGCGGGATGCCGTTGGCCTTCGCGACCGACGTGAGCTGCCGCGTCGCCGTGCGGCGCTGCCGGAACGTCGGGGATTCGAGGACCGCGCCGACGGTGCGCGCCGGCCGGCTGATGTTCGAGTACGGAGTGCCGCCGATCGTCGCCGACCCCGAGGTCGCGCGGACGTCGCCCAGGAGGATCCGCAGCGACGTCGTCTTGCCCGCGCCGTTCGGCCCGAGGAACGCCGTCACGACGCCCGGCTCGATCCTCGCCGTCAGCTCCGAGACGGCGGAGACGTCGCCGAAGACCTTCGTCACACCCGAGAACTCGAGCACCTTCCCGTCGGCCATACGGCCCCCTTCGCCTGATCGCTCAGCTTCCATCTTGACGGAAACACCTGGCAATGGACGGATCCGGGCCGCAACTCGGGCGCGTGTTCCGGCCAGAGACGGCGATTCCGACGGGTGCGGCGCCGCGGGTAACGTGATCGTGTGAGCACCCCCGAGCACACCGATCACGTCCGGTTCACGTCCGTCCGAGGGCTCGGACGGATCGTGCTGAGCCGCCCCAGGGCGATCAACGCCCTCTCCTACGACATGACCGAGGCGATCCACGCGACGCTCTCGGCGTGGGAGTCCGATCCGGACGTCGACGCCGTGCTGATCACGGGCGAGGGCGAGCGGGGGCTCTGCGCGGGAGGCGACGTCCGCGCGCTGCAGCCGTTCATCGCTGCAGGCTCCCCGGAGGAACCGGAGCGCGGATTCCGCAGCGAGTACCGCATCAACGCGCAGATCGGCGCGTACCCGAAGCCGGTCGTCTCGGTGATGCACGGCGTCACGATGGGCGGCGGCGTGGGGATCGGCGCGCATGCGCGGGTGCGAATCGTCACCGAGAGCTCGCTCGTGGCGATGCCGGAGACGCGGCTCGGGTTCACCCCGGACGCCGGCGGATCGTGGCGCCTCGCCCACGCGCCCGGCCGGATCGGCGAGTACCTCGCGCTCACGAGCGAGACGATGGGGCCCGCCGACGCGATCGCGTGCGGCTTCGCCGACTTCTTCGTGGCGACCCAGCGGCTCGACGACCTCGTCGACGCGCTCGCCGGCAGGGCCGATCCGCAGACGCCGGCCGAGCTCGCGATGCTGTTCGACGAGACGCCGGAGCCGTCGCGCTTCGAGCGCGACAGGGAGTGGATCGACGAGGCGTTCTCCGCCGGCACGGCCGAGGAGATCATCGAGCGGCTGCGCGCGCTGGGCGGAGAGGGCCCTGTCGCGGCGCTGGCGGCGCTCGAGGCCCGCGCGCCGCTCGCGGTGAAGGTGACGCTCGAGTCCGTCCGCCGTTCGCGCAGCCTCCCGTCGCTGGCCGCGGCGATCGAGCAGGAGTACGGGCTCGTGTCGTGGTTCGTGCGCACGCAGCCCGACATGGCGGAGGGCATCAGGGCCCAGCTCGTCGACAAGGATCTGAGCCCTCGCTGGACCCACGCCTCGATCGCCGACGTTCCCGACACGCTCGTCGACGAGGCGTTCGCGCACGAGCCGCCCGTGCCGCTGTGGGGGTGATCGCGCCGCGGTGAGGGAATGATCCGACGGTCGGCGCGGTTGTGGACGGCGGACGCCCGGAACGACGACGGCGACCGACGAGAACTGGCGACGACGCGAGGAGGACGGATGGTCACGACGCAGGATTTCGGAACGTACGGGGTGTGGCGCTGGGAAACGGGCATCGATGACGCCTTCTCGCGCGCCGTGGAGCGGCTCGGCTTCTCGACGCTCTGGGTCGGCGGCTCGCCGTCCGGCGAGCTCGAGACGGTGGAGCGGGTGCTCGACGCCACGGAGCGGATCACGGTCGCCACGGGGATCGTCAACATCTGGAAGGACGATGCGGCCACCGCGGCGGCGTCGGTGCGGAGGATCGAGGAGCGCCACCCCGGACGGTTCGTGCTCGGGATCGGCTCCGGCCACCGCGAGGCGACGCCGGAGCGCGTGCGGCCCCTGTCGGCCCTGCGTGCCTACCTGGACGTGCTGGAGGCCGAGGGCGTGCGCCGCGATCAGCTGCTGCTCGCGGCGCTGGGGGACAAGACGCTCGCCCTGTCGGCCGAGCGCACGCTCGGCGCCCACCCGTACCTCACGGTGCCCGAGCACACCGCGCATGCCCGCCCGATCCTCGGCGACGCGCTGCTCGCGCCGGAGCTCAAGGTCGCGCTCGACCCCGATCGCGAGGAGGCCAGGCGGATCGCGCGCGCCTATCTGAAGCGCTACTTCGGGCTGCGGAACTACGTCGGCGCGCTCGAGCGGTTCGGGGTCGATCCCGACGACATCGCGTCGGGCGGATCTGACGCCCTGATCGATCGGGTCGCCGCGAATCCGACGGCGCTCGCCGCGCTCGCCGGGGCGCAGGAGCATCTCGACGCCGGAGCGGACCACGTGTCGTTCCAGCCGCTCGGGGACGATCCGGTCGATTCGCTCGAGAGGATCGCGGAGGAGATCGCGCGAGCCTCCTGACGGGACGGCGCCGGTCAGATCGGACGGGGTCCAGAATTCGGGTTTTCCCGAGCTGACCCGCACTTCTCTTCGCTGTGAGCGGACAAGGGGCTCTGGCGTTTCCTCCATGTCGGGGGTTCGTGCCAATCTGAATTCCGCGGATGCCGCCGGTGGCGCCGCGACGATCGACGGGGAACATCCGTGCTCATCAGACTGCTCGCCCGCTACCTCGGGCGCTACTGGATCCTTCTTGCCGGCGTGCTGGTCTTCCAGCTCGCCTCGGCCCTCGCGGCGCTGTACCTGCCGACGCTGAACGCCGACATCATCGACAACGGCGTCGCGACGGGCGACGTGGGCTACATCGTGCGGGTCGGGGCGATCATGCTCCTCGTCGCGCTCGCCCAGATCCTCGCGGCGATCGTCGCCACCTTCTGCGCGGCCAGGGCCGCCATGAGCCTGGGGCGCGACATCCGGCACGGCGTGTTCCAGCGCGTATCCGGCTTCAGCGAGCGCGAGGTGTCCCGCTTCGGCGCCGGGTCGCTCATCACCCGCAACACGAACGACGTGCAGCAGGTGCAGATGCTCGCGATGATGAGCGCCACCATGCTCGTCATGGCGCCGATGATGGCGATCGGCGGCATCATCATGGCGCTCCAGCAGGACGTGGGGCTCAGCTGGATCCTCGGGGTCTCCATTCCGGTGCTCCTGATCCTGGCCGCGCTCGTGATCGGCCGGATGGTGCCGCTGTTCCGCAGCTACCAGAAGCGGATCGACGCCGTGAACCGCGTGATGCGCGAGCAGCTCACCGGCGTGCGCGTCGTGCGCGCGTTCGTGCGAGAGGCGATCGAGGAGGAGCGCTTCCGCCTCGCGAACACCGACATCTACGTCGTCGGGCGCAAGGTCGGCTCGCTCTTCGTCCTGATGTTCCCGCTCGTGATGCTCGTGCTCAACGTGACGATCGTCGCGGTCGTGTGGTTCGGCGGGATCGAGGTCAACGCCGGCAACGCGCAGATCGGGACGATCTTCGCCTTCATGCAGTACGTCGGCCAGATCCTGGGCGGCGTCATGATGGCGAGCTTCATGGCGATCATGATCCCGCGCGCCGCAGTCTCGGCCGACCGCATCGGCGAGGTGCTCGAGGCGGAGACGACGCTCGTCCCTCCGACCGATCCGATCTCCGAGATGCCCCGCCCCGGCGAGGTCGTGTTCGACGGCGTCGGCTTCACCTATCCAGGGGCCGACCAGCCGATCCTCTCCGACATCTCGTTCCGGGCCGATCCCGGCGAGACGGTCGCGATCATCGGGTCGACCGGCGCGGGCAAGACCACGCTGGTCTCGCTCATCCCTCGCCTGTTCGACGCGACCGACGGCGCCGTGAGCGTCCACGGCGTCGACGTGCGACGGGCCGATCTGCAGACGCTCTGGCGCGGCATCGGGCTCGTGCCGCAGCGTCCGTTCCTGTTCTCCGGCACGATCGCGACCAACCTCCGCTTCGGCGACGAGGACGCGACGGATGAGGAGCTGTGGGCGGCGCTCGAGATCGCGCAGGCGGCCGACTTCGTCCGCGAGAT
>JBQDDT010000189.1:0-4611 GCA_052092505.1 Microbacterium sp.
CTACGAGCGGCGGTTCCGACGGGAGCAGCAGAAGCTGCTGGGCCTCCTCGACGACGTGAAGAAGAACCAGGTGCAGATCCTCGCGGCGCTGACGACGCTGCGGCGGCACGCGCTGGAGCCGTCCTTCTCTGATGCCGCCGACGGCACGCCCTCGGCGAAGCTCGAGGCGCTGGGGCGCCTGCTGGACGAGATCGTCGCCGACGGGCATCGCGTGCTCGTGTTCAGCCAGTTCACCGAGTTCCTCGGCCTGGCGGCGCACGTCGCGGAGGAGCGCGGCGTCCGGTACGCCTACCTCGACGGGTCGACATCCCGCCGCGGCAGGGAGCGGATGATCGAGCGGTTCCAGTCCGGGGAGCTGCCCGTGTTCTTCCTGTCGCTGAAGGCTGGCGGCACGGGGCTCAACCTCACGGCGGCGGACTACTGCATCCTGCTCGATCCGTGGTGGAACCCCGCGGCCGAGACGCAGGCGATCGACCGTGCGCACCGGATCGGGCAGGACCGCCCCGTCGTCGTCTACCGGCTGATCGCCGCCGGGACGATCGAACAGAAGGTCGTCGAGCTGCAGGAGCGGAAGCGCCGGCTCTTCGACCAGGTGCTCCGCGGGACCGGCGCGCCGGCGTTCACGGCCGATGACTACCGCGCGCTCATCCGCTGATCCGGGCGTGCATCCGAATACGGTGGAGCGTATGCAGGTTCGGATTCAGCGGGTCGGAGCATCGGACGGGGCGCGTCTGCGTGAGATCCGGCTGCGGATGCTCGCGGACACGCCCCTGGCGTACGGTGAGACGCTCGAGGACGCCCGGGGGCTCTCGGACGAGGACTGGCGCGCACGCGCCGACGCCCTGGAGCGGCCGGGGAGCATCGCCCTGGTCGCGGTGGACGACGACGGTCGGTGGGTCGGCATGATGCGCGGCGAGGTCGTCGCGCCGCACGGACCGATGCTCGTCGGGGTGTTCGTCGATCCGTCGGCACGCGGCCGGGACGCGGGCGTCGCCGACGCGCTGCTGGACGGGATCATCGCCTGGGCCGGGGGAGAGGGGCGCACGCTCGCGCTCGAGGTCCACGTCGACAACGAACGGGCGATCCGGTTCTACGAACGCCGGGGGTTCGCCCCGACAGGCCGGATGCTGCCCTACGAACTGCCGCCGTTCGGGCAGGAGCTCGAGATGCGGATGGATCTCGGGACTGGCCCCAGCGCGGAGCGCGTCACTCGGCGCGCTTGATGCGCACCGCCGACCACTCCTCGGAGACGGCGATGTTGGCGGTGAGGGTCCAGCCGACCTCCTGCACGCGCGTCCAGATGCTGTCGCGGTTGATGTCGCTCCTTCCGCCCTTGCGGTAGGCGATCCAGGCGGCACGGAACGAGTGCAGGTGGACGAGCCCGCCGTCGAGGAGCGTGTCGAGATCGGCTCGGGACTCCGCGAAGGCGACGGCGGCGCCCGGCGTGTCCCTGTCGATGCCGTCGATGACCGTGACTCCGTCAGGGAGGGGATCGAGGAGCGCCCGCTGCGCCGGCGACGCCGCGAGCAGCAGCTCGGAGTCGGGTCTGATCTGAAGCTTCTCCGCGACCGTCTTCGGCATCGGAACCCCTCCTGGCGTCGTGTCGTCGTGCTCATCCTGACAGGGCGCGGCGTGCAGGGGAAGATATCGGTGCCAATGGACGCCGCGATCCAGATTCGCTACTGAAGTTAGGGCCTTGCTGGCAACTGTCTGGATCGATTTGTTATCGAGTCGTGACATGTGGTGGGGTAGGGGTTCTGAACCGCGAGGAGCCGCCGTCGGATCCGCCCCGAGAGCTCCTCGTGCCATGACATCCCAGAGATCTTGGGTCGGGCGGTCGGCGAGGGAATCCTCCCTCATCGAGACGGGGCCACGGAGTTCACAGTGATCCCGAACAAGACTTCCCGCGCCGCCGGCGCCCGTCGCTCCTCCCGCGTCATCGGGGGAGGCCTGCTCGCCGCTGGCGTGGCCGCGGTCGCCGCCGCGACCCTCGTGCCGTCCGCCGCCAACGCGGCTGACGACGCCACGTGGGACGCGCTCGCGCAGTGCGAGTCCGGCGGCAACTGGGCCATCAACACCGGAAACGGCTACTACGGCGGCCTGCAGTTCTCGATGTCCACCTGGCAGGCGAGCGGCGGCTCGGGCAACCCCGCCGACGCGTCGCGCGAGGAGCAGATCCGCGTCGCCGAGAACGTCCTCGCCTCTCAGGGCTGGGGCGCGTGGCCGTCGTGCTCGGCTCAGATCGGCGCGAGCGGATCGGCGGAGCCGAGCGGGCAGGCCGAGGCTCCCGCGGAGGAGACGCAGGCCGCGCCGCAGGAGAGCACGGGCGAGGCCGAGGCTCCCACCGAGCAGGCGCCGGAGCAGGCGCCCGAGCAGGAGCAGGCCGCTGAGCCGGCGGCCCCGACGTACGACCTGCCCGACGTCGAGGCGTCGGACGAGACGTACACGGTCGCGGAGGGCGACACGCTCTTCGAGATCGCGGAGCAGAAGGACCTCGAGACGGGCTGGCTCGGCATCCTCGCCGTGAACCAGGACGAGATCGGCAACCCCGACCACATCGAGGTCGGGCAGAAGGTGGTCCTCCCCGCGGAGTGATCTCCTGAGGCACCCGTGCGGGCGAGCGTCGAATCCGGCGCTCGCCCGCATGCGTGTTCGCAGAGGGAGCGCATAGGCGGCCGAAGGCCCCTCCATCGGGTCGGGTGGTGTTCTGGAGCCCTCATCAGCTCACAGGAGGTCGCCATGTCGGCGCAGAACTCGTCCCACGCCCACCCCGCACCCGAGACGCGCGCGTTCGCGACCGTCGAGACGGTCACCGCGCCGTGGTACCTCCGCAAGGCGCCGATGGCGTGCGCCGTCGTCGGTCTGACGCTGGCGAGCGCGTTCGCCCTCGGGGTGCCCGCCGTGGCGGCCGTATCCACCGCGCAGAGCATGTCGAACGCGGCGGCGACGGCGACCCAGGAGCAGGCGGCCGACGCGACGACGCCGGCGTGGACCCCCGCGAGGCCGGAGGGCAGCCCCGGCGGCACGACACCGGGTGGCACGACGGTGCAGCAGGGCGCGGCGACGACGCAGGAGGCGGCGGAGGTCGCCGACGCGGACGAGGCGACCGGCGTCGTCCTGATCGACACCGACCTGGCGTACGCCGGCGCGGAGGGCGCGGGGACCGGGATGGTCCTCTCGAGCGACGGCCTCATCCTGACGAACAATCATGTGGTCGAGGGTGCGACCGAGATCCAGGTGACGGTGGCGTCGACGGGGGAGACGTACACCGCGTCCCTCGTGGGGACGGACGCCGAGGACGACGTCGCCGTGCTCCAGCTGGAGGGCGCATCCGGTCTCGACACCGTGACGATCGACGAAGACGACGAGGCGGTCGGCGACGCGGTCACGGCGGTCGGCAACGCCGATGGCGATGGGATGCTCATGGCGGCCGACGGTGAGATCACGGACCTCGAGTCGACCGTCACCACACAGGCGTCGGGCGTCGTGGACGCCGAGTCCCTGGACGGGATGATCGAGCTCTCCGCCGACGTGGTCTCCGGCGACTCCGGGGGAGCGCTGCTCGATGACGAGGGTGAGGTGATCGGGATGACGACCGCCGCGTCGAGTGGATCGCCGGTCGTGACGGCCTACGCGATTCCGATCGAGGACGCGCTGGCGATCGCCGAGCAGATCACGTCGGGAGACGAGTCCGACGGCGTCACCATCGGGTACCCGGCGTTCCTCGGGATCTACACGGCTGACGGCGCCTCCGGTGCGACGATCGCCGGCGTGCTCGAGGGCACCCCGGCCGCCGACGCGGGGCTCACGCAGGGCGACACGGTGACGGCGGTCGACGGCGCGGCGGTGGCGAGCGCGGAGGAGCTCACGACGGTGCTCGAGGGGTACGACCCCGGCGACACCGTGGCCCTCACGTACACCGATGCGTCCGGCGCGTCGCAGAGCGCGTCCGTGACGCTGACCGAGGGCGCGGCCTGATCAACGCGATCGTCCGGCGTCGACCTCAGCGCAGCGAGCGCAGGTACCGGCGCCGGACGATCCGCTGTGCGACCAGGAGGAACGGGAACACCCAGCGCCAGAGTCCCGATGGCGCCGGTCGTGTCAGCGAGCGGATCGTGAGGACGATCGACGCATCCGCGTCGGAGCGCTGGAGGAGGAACGCCTCCTCGCCGTCGACCGGGTGCCCGGGCAGCGTGCGGTAAGAGAAGCCGACGCAGAGTTCGGACGCGGTGACCGCCGTGACCTCGACCGGTTCCCGCACGCTCACGCCGAGTGCACGAGCGACGATCGTGAGGCGGACGCCCGCGGACACGGCGTGAGTCGTGTCGACGCGGAAACCGCTGCGGGTCTTCACCCGCCACCGCAGGATGTCGTCGCAGGCACGCTCCCAGACGGCGGCACCGGAGCCGATGACTCGGGAGACCTCCGAGCGGCGGAATCCCGGAGGTGGCGGCGCTTCCCACGTCGTCGCCAGCAGATCGGACATCCGACGAAGGCTAGCAGGGGAGTGCAGACGCATCGGCGAGCTCGGGGCAGCTCGCCCCCTGTGAGGGAGCTGATCACGGCCGCGCGCCGGACGAGGCCGGGATGGGAGGCGGCGAGTCTGCGACG
>JBQDDT010000190.1:0-4585 GCA_052092505.1 Microbacterium sp.
CCTCCTCGACGTCTACGAGTCGCTCGGGGGCCTCGACCAGTCGACGGCGATCGACGCGGCGTGCGCGATGGAGCTCCTCCACATGGCCCTCGTGATGCACGACGACGTGATCGACCGCGACCAGCTCCGGCGGGGCGAGCTGAACGTCTCCGGCCTGTTCGCCTCCGAGGCCCTGATCCGCGGGGCCGACCGTCGCACGGCGGCCGCCTGGGGCGAGGCCTCGTCCCTGCTCGCCGGCGACCTCGCACTGACCCTCGCCCAGTCGATCCTCGCGCGCTTGGACGTCGGCGAGGACCGGAGGCAGGCGGTCCTCGACGCGTTCGACGACGCCGTCTTCGAGAGCGCGGCGGGGGAGCACGATGACGTGTGGCTCAGCATGCACCTCGAGCGCGCGACCACCGAGCGCGTGCTGGAGATGATCGCGCGCAAGACCGCGGCCTACTCGTTCGCCGCCCCTCTCGTCGTCGGCGCGATTCTGGCCGGAGCGACGAGGGGCCTCGTCGACGAACTGACGGAGATCGCCCGCGACCTCGGCGTGATCTATCAGCTGCGCGACGACGTCCTCGGGCTGTTCGGAGACGAACGCGACACGGGGAAGTCGACGCTGAGCGACCTCCGGGAGGGCAAGGAGACGCTCCTCGTCGCCTGTGCGCGCTCGGATCCCGCCTGGCCCGACGTCGCGCGCCTCTTCGGGGACCCCGGCCTCGATCCCGCCGGTGCGCACCGGATCGCACGGGTGATCGAGGAGTCGGGCGCACGCGTGTTCGTGGAGTCGGCCATCGCCGACCGATCCGCGCACGTCCACGACCTCATCCGACAGGCGGGACTGCCCGATCGGCTCAGGACGCGGCTGGCCGAGACGACCGACGCCTGCAGTCTGCGGGCATCATGAGGCGGACCGGCATCGACCTCTACGACGCGACCGCGCGCGCGAGCGCCTCGGTCGTGATCCGCGACTACTCGACCTCGTTCGCGTGGGCGAGCCGACTGCTCGGCGCGCACGTGCGCGGGCCCATCTCCGACATCTACGCGCTCGTGCGCGTCGCCGACGAGCTCGTCGACGGCCCGGCCGAGCACGCGGGCGTCGACGTGGCTATGCGCGCCGCGCTGCTGGACGCGCTGGAGGCCGAGACCGAGCAGGCGATGCGACTCGGGTACAGCACCAACCTCGTGGTGCACGCCTTCGCCGCCACGGCGCGTGCGCACGGCATCGATGCGAGCCTGTGCCGGCCGTTCTTCTCGTCCATGCGGCGGGACCTCGATGCATCGGAGCTCGACGCCGGCGAGCTCGACGACTACGTCCACGGCTCCGCCGAGGTCGTCGGCCTCATGTGTCTGGCGGTCTTCGAATCCGGCATCCGGCGTGCGCCGGCCGAGCGTCGTCGGCTCGACGAGGGCGCCAGGCGCCTCGGCGCGGCCTTCCAGAAGGTGAACTTCCTCCGCGACTTCGCCGAGGATCACGACGACCGCGGTCGCACCTATCTCGCGGGCACGCGGCGGGGCCTCACGGAGGCGGTCAAGACGGACGTCATCGCGATGATCAGGGAGGACCTCCGCGCGGCGGATGACGCGCTCCCGCTCCTGGCGCCGACCAGCCGGGCCGGCGTGTGGGCGGCGCGGACGTTGTTCGGCGAACTGACCGATCGCCTCGAGTCGACCCCGGCCGCGACCCTGACGCGGTCACGGGTTCGTGTGCCGAACCCGGTCAAGGCGCGCATCCTCGTGCGCGCGCTCGGAACGAGGATCGTCAGGTGACTCGGTCGAGAGTCATCGTCATCGGCGGGGGCGTCACGGGGCTCGCCACCGCGTGCCTGCTCGCCCGCGACGGCCACGACGTCACCGTGCTCGAGAGGAACGACGAGCTGGGCGGCAGGGCCGGCGCGTGGGAGGAGTCCGGCTTCGCCTTCGACACGGGGCCGTCGTGGTACCTCATGCCCGAGGTGTTCGAGCACTTCTATCGCCTGCTGGGAACGACGACGGCGGACCGACTCGATCTCGTGCCGCTGCGGCCCGGGTACCGCGTCTACGGCGAGCCGCAGCGGGGTCCGGCGGGCGGCCCGATCGACGTCAGCCCGGGGCCCGACGCGGTCGCCGAGCTGTTCGAGAGCCGCGAGCACGGCGCCGGCGTCCGGATCCGCCGATACGTCGCCTCAGCGTCGAGGACGTATCGTGCCGCCCTCGCCGCGTTCCTCTACAACCCGTTCTCGTCCTGGCGCGGCATCCTCTCGCGCCGGGTCCTCGCTGCGGTCCCGGCGGTCCTGCCGCTCCTGGTCCGTTCGCTGTGGGCCTTCGTCGCTCGCCGCTTCCGTGACCTGCGACTGCGCCAGATCCTCGCCTATCCGGCGGTCTTCCTCGGGACCTCTCCGTTCGAGGCCCCCGCGCTCTATCACCTCATGAGCCACATGGATCTCGCCGACGGGGTGCGGTACCCGATCGGCGGGTTCCGAGCGTTCGTCGCCTCGCTCGTCGACCTCGCCGCCGAGCACGGCGTCGAGCTCATCACGGGAAGCGAGGTCACGGCGATCGTGTCGGAAGGCCGTTCGGTCCGTGCGGTCGAGGGCGTCGAGGCCGGCCGCACGATCCGTCGCGAGGCGGACGTCGTCGTCTCGGCGATCGACGAGCATCACACCGAGACCACGCTGCTGCCCGCGCGCGACCGGTCCTACCCCGCCCGTCGCTGGGCCCGGCAGGTGTCGGGGCCCGGTGCCGTGCTCATCATGCTCGGGGTCGAGGGGCCCGTCCCGGAGCTCCTGCACCACACGCTGCTCTTCTCGGACGACTGGCAGGGCGACTTCGACGCGATCCTCGGCCGCGACCGGCGGATCCCGCGTCGGCCGTCGCTGTACGTCTGCCGACCGAGCGCGACGGACGACGGCGTGGCCCCCGCAGGGCACGAGAACCTGTTCGTGCTCGTCCCGGTGCGGCCCGATCCCGCGATCGGGCGGGGCGGGCACGGCGCGTCGGGGGATGCGGAGGTCGAGGCCGTCGCGGACAGGGCGATCGCGCAGATCGCCGACTGGGCGGGCGTTCCGGATCTCGCCGAGCGCATCGTGGTCCGGCGCACCGTCGGGCCCGGCGACTTCGAGGCGCGGTTCCACTCCCACCGCGGCAGCGCGCTGGGGCCGGCGCATACGCTCCGGCAGAGCGCCTTCCTGCGCGGCGTCACGCGGTCCCGCCGCGTCGACGGCCTGTTCTACGCCGGCGCGACGAGCGTGCCGGGCGTCGGCCTGCCCATGTGCCTCATCAGCGCGGAGCTCGTGCTCAAGCGCCTTCGCGGCGACCACTCGCCCGGACCGGTGGAGGAACCGTGCACCTGATCTACGCGGCGTCCCTCCTCGTGAGCGGAGCGTGCCTGGCGCTGCTCGACGTCCGCTTCCGGCTGGTGTTCCGGCGCAGGCCCCTCGCGGCGGCGGGGGCGCTCGTGGTCGGCGTCGCGTTCTTCGCGACGTGGGATGCCGTCGGCATCGGGCTCGACGTCTTCCGGCATCTCGACTCCCGATGGGCGACGGGGATCCTCCTGGCTCCGCAGTTCCCCCTCGAGGAGCTGATGTTCCTCGTCTTCCTCTGCTATCTCACGCTCGTCCTCCTGGGCGGATGGCAGCGCTGGCGCGAGCACGGGGGTCGTCGATGACCTACCTGCTCCTGTCGCTTCCCTTCGTCGGGGCCGCGCTCGTCGTGTTCGCCGCCGGCCTCGCGTGCGCGTCCCGGCGGTGGAGCGCACGTCGGCTCCTCGCCGCGTGGGCGGCGACGGCGACGGCGCTCGTCGTCCTGACCGTCGTCTTCGACAACGTGATGATCGCCGCCGGGCTCTTCGACTACGGGCGAGAGGTGATCTCGGGGGCGCGGATCGTGCTCGTCCCGGTCGAGGATCTCCTGTACCCGCTGGCCGCCTCGCTGCTGCTCTCCGGCGCGTGGGAGCTGCTCGGCGGGACGCGAGCGGACAGGGGCGCGTCATGACCACGGCGCGGACGTCGCTTCTTCGCACCCTGATCGTGGCCTCGCGGCCGGTCAGCTGGATCAACACCGCCTACCCGTTCGCCGCGGCGTACGTGCTGACGACGGGGCGGGTCGACGCCGTGCTGGTGGTCGGATCCCTCTTCTTCCTCGTGCCGTACAACCTGGCGATGTACGGCGTGAACGACGTGTTCGACTACGCGTCCGACCTGGCGAACCCCCGCAAGGGCGGTGCCGAGGGCGCCAAGCTGCCGCCGCGCCTGCACCGCGCCACGCTCGTGTCCTCCGCCGTCGTCTGCGCGCCGTTCGTCGTCGCCCTCGTGATCCTCGGTGCGCACCGGCCGCTGTCGTGGATCCTGCTCGCCGCGAGCCTGTTCGCCGTCGTCGCGTACTCGGTCCCCTGGCTGCGCTTCAAGGAGATCCCGGTGCTCGACTCGGTGACCTCGAGCACGCACTTCGTCGCGCCGGCGCTCTACGGCCTCGCCATCGCCGGCACGACGATCACGCCGGGTCTCGTCGTCACCATGGTCGCGTTCTTCTGCTGGGGCATGGCCAGCCACGCGTTCGGCGCGGTGCAGGACGTCGTGCCCGACCGCCGGGCCGGCATCCGCTCGGTCGCGACCGCGCTCGG
>JBQDDT010000191.1:0-4584 GCA_052092505.1 Microbacterium sp.
AGATCTCGGTCACGGGCATCTTCCGCTACACCGACACCTGGCGCGTCGGGATCGACCTCGTCGCGAGCGGCCAGGTCGACCTCGACTCGCTGGTGACGGGCCGGTTCGACCTCGAGCACGCCGCGGAGGCGCTCGACAGCGACACCGACCCCAACAGCCTCAAGTCCGTCGTCTACCCGAACGCAGAGAAGGATCCTTCATGACGCAGATGTTCAGCCTCGACGGCCTCACCGCCGTCGTCACCGGCGGCAACCAGGGGCTCGGCAAGGCGTTCGCGCTCGCCCTCGCCGAGAACGGCGCGCGCGTCGCCATCGCCGCCCGCAACGCCGAGCGCAACGAGCGGATGGTCGCCGAGGCGCGCGAAGCCGGGCACGAGATCCTCGCGATCACGGCCGACATCACCGACGACGCGCAGGTCGAGCGGATGACCAAGGAGGCGATCGACGGCCTCGGCGGCCGCGTCGACATCCTCGTCAACAACGCCGGCACCTGCTACCACAACGAGTCGTGGGATGTCACCGACCAGCAGTGGGACGACGTCTGGCAGCTCAACGTCCGCGCGCTGTGGAAGGCGACCCTCGCGTTCGGCGCGCACATGCGCGAGCGCGGCAGCGGATCCGTCGTGAACATCGGCAGCATGT
This sequence comes from Microbacterium sp., assembly GCA_052092505.1. Taxonomy (GTDB): domain Bacteria; phylum Actinomycetota; class Actinomycetes; order Actinomycetales; family Microbacteriaceae; genus Microbacterium. The sequence goes on from JBQDDT010000191.1 coordinate 642, forward strand.
CGGGCCTGATCGTGAACCGCCCGCAGATGCAGCCGGCGTACAACGCGTCGAAGGCGGCCGTCCATCACCTCACGAAGTCGCTCGCGGTCGAGTGGGCGCCCCTGGGCATCCGCGTCAACGCCGTCGCCCCCGGCTACGTCAAGACCGAGATGGCGCCGGTCGACCGGCCCGACTTCCAGCGGTACTGGGTCGAGGACGCCCCGCAGCAGCGGTTCGCCCTGCCCGAGGAGATCGCGCCGAGCGTGGTCTTCCTCGCCGGCCCCGCCGCGTCGTTCATCACCGGTTCCGTGCTCGTCGCCGACGGCGGCTACACGGCGGTCTGAGGAGGAGAGCATGAAGGAGATCAGGCGGATTCTCGTCCGCGGAATCGACGACGTCTCGGTGGAGACGCTGCCGGCGCCGGAGGCGGGCGCTGGTGAGGTGCTCGTGCGCAGCACGGTCGTGGGGATCTGCGGATCCGACGTCCACGCTGCGCACGGCCGGCACCCGTTCATCTCGCTGCCGTTCCGGCCGGGCCACGAGATCGTGGGCGTCGTCGAGGCGGCGGGCGACGGCGTCGACCGGTCGCTCGTCGGCAAGCGCGTCGTGATCGAGCCGAACATCGCGTGCGGGACGTGCGAGCCGTGCCTCCAGGGCCGCTACAACATCTGCGAGACGCTCGACGTGTTCGGATGCCAGACGCCGGGCGGTCTCGCCGACGAGTTCGCGATCGCGGCCGACCGCGTGATCGAGCTCCCCGACGACATGGACGACACGTGGGCCGCGCTCATCGAGCCGCTCGCGACGCCGGTGCACGCCGTGCGCCGCGCCGGGGACCTCGCCGGTCGCCGCGTCGTCGTCTTCGGCGCCGGCCCGATCGGGCTGTTCCTCGCAATCGCGGCGAAGGACGCCGGTGCGGAGGCGGTCGTCGTCGCCGACCTGCTCGCGAGCAAGCGGGAGCGCGCCGAGCGGCTCGGGGCGACGGGGTCGTTCGATCCGACCTCGCCGACCGCGGCCGAGGATGCGCGGCGCGCGCTGGGCGGATCGGCGCACGTCGTCTTCGACGGCGTCTCGCGCGAGTCGACCGTCGAGCTCGGCATCGACCTGCTCGTCAAGGGCGGCCGGCTGATGACCGTCGGCGTGCCGGCGGGCAAGACGCTCGTGCCGCTCGATCTCATCCAGGACCGCGAGATCGAGCTGATCGGGAACCTCATGTACGTGCGCGAGGACGTCGAGCACGCGATCGCGCTGCTGCGGCGGAAGACGTTCCCGATCGACGAGCTCGTCACGGCGACGTTCCCGCTCGCCGAGACGGCCGCCGCGTTCGCCGCCTCCGACGACCCAGAGCAGGTCAAGGTCCTCGTCACGGTCCCGTAGCCCCACGGACGACCCGTTCCGGTGCGAGAAAGTGCTCCACGAACCCCTTCGAAGAGCGTTTTCTCGCACCGGAACGGGTCGTTTCGTGTGCGGGTCAGGCGGGAGGGATGCGCAGGACGTCCTCCGGCTCGTCCCCGGCGAAGCGCAGTGATCGCGCCAGCTCGTCGAGCGGGGTGAGCACGGTGCCGAAGCGCGCGCGATCAGAGCACAGCGCCGACAGGGTGACGAGGTGCGTCCCCGTGTCCCAGGTGTAGGTCGCCGATGGCTCCTCGCGCGGATCGCTCGGCAGATCGCGCACGAGCCTCTCGCCCTGCCCGAGGTGCTGGCTGCGGAAGTCCTCGGTGTCGTCGTACTCCATCGGCGCCATCGCGCGGGCCGCGCGCGCCTGGGCGGTCATCTCGATCGCCTGGGCCATGACGACGACGAGCCGCGGATCCTCGCGCCACACCCAGGCGAGCATCGCGCCGTCGGAGCGGCGCAGGAGCGCTGGCGCGGCCTGGCTGATCGCCCACGCGCCGACGCGCCCGACGCGCTGGTCGAGCCCGAGCTGGCGCTGGGTCCTGGAGACGATCATCCGCACCGCGGCCTTCAGCCGGCGCCGTTCGCGGAACCCTCCGGATGCGCTCGCCGGCTCCCACAGCGCCTCGTCCACGTCGGCGGTCAGTCGCATGCCCCCACCCTACGACCCGTTCCGGTGCGACGAATCGCTCTAAAAGGCTCGTTCTGGAGCAGTTTGTCGCACCGGAACGGGTCGTTTCCGGGGCGAGAGGGAGTAGCGGCACGGGCTGGGGTGTGCGTATCATCGCCGTAAAGGCAACGTTGTCTTTCATGACTCGATGACGAGAGGACGCACCCATGCAGATCGGATGCCACGGACTGGTGTGGACGGGCAGCAACGACCCGGAGAGCTTCGAGCAGGCGGTGACGAAGACCCTCGACGCCGGCTTCGACCTGTTCGAGATGGCGCTGTTCGATCCGGAGACGTTCGACGTCGACGCGGCGCGCGAGATCCTCGCGAAGCACCCCGTCGCCGTCTCGGCGTCGATGGGCCAGTCGCGCGACTCCGACCCGAACAGCGAGGACCTCGCTCAGGTCAAGGCGGGCGAGGCGAAGCTCCTCAAAGCCATCGACGTGCTCGAGGCGCTGGGCTCGCGCTACTTCGTCGGCGCCCTCTACAGCGAACTGCGCAAGTTCATGCGCCCCGCCACGGCCAAGGAGCGCGCCAACGCCGTCGGGGTCATCCAGACCGCGGCCGACCGCGCCGCCGACGCCGGCATGACCCTCGGCATGGAGGTCATCAACCGGTACGAGACGAACCTCTTCAACACCGGCCGCGGCGCGCTGCAGTTCCTCGACGAGGTGGATCGTCCCAACGTCGGCGTGCACCTCGACACGTACCACATGAACATCGAGGAGTCGGACATGGCGCAGCCCGTCGAGGACTGCATCGACCGGCTCGTGTACGTCCACATCGGCGAGAGCCACCGCGGCTACCTCGGCTCGGGCAACGTCGACTTCGACACGTTCTTCAAGGCGCTCGTCCGCTCCGGCTACGACGGTCCGATCACGTTCGAGAGCTTCTCCTCCGCTGTGGTCCACAAGGACCTCAGCGGCATGCTCGGCATCTGGCGCAACCTCTGGGACGACTCGGAGGATCTCGGCGCGCACGCCAACGCCTTCATCCGCGGCCACCTGCGCGCGGCGCAGACGATCTCGCTGCACTGACAGGGCCGCCAGGCCCACACGAAAGGAACACGACAATGACGTCGAAGAGAATCGCCATGGTCGCCCTCGCGGGTGCGGGGCTCCTGGCCATCGCCGGATGCTCCAACACCTCGCCCGTCGACCCCAACGCGGGAGGCGAGGGTGGGGGAGACACCGAGATCAAGACGGTCGGCCTGATGGTCCAGGACATCTCGAACCCCTTCTTCGCCTCGATGCAGAGCGCGATGGAGGACCTCGCGAAGTCGGAGGGCTTCACGCTCAACGTGCAGGACGGCCAGCAGGACCTCGGGGCGCAGAACAACCAGATCGACGCCCTCATCCAGCAGAACGCCGACATCATCCTGCTCAACGCCGTCGACTCCGAGGGGATCGGGTCTGCCGTGAAGCGGGCGACGGACGCGGGTGTGACGGTCGTCGCGGTCGACGTCGACGCGGACGGCGCCCAGGCCGCGGTCTCGACCGACAACGTCGAGGCCGGTCGCCAGGCGTGCACGGCGCTCTTCGAGAAGATGGGAGGGGAGGGCAACCTCCTCATCGTCGACGGCACCCCGATCACCTCCGTCCAGGAGCGGGTGCAGGGCTGCGAGGAGGTGCTCGAGGAGACTCCGGACATCGAGGTCGTCGGCCACCAGAACGGCAAGAACGACCGCGCGACGGGCCTCGACCTGACGACGCAGATGCTCACGGCGAACGACGACATCCAGGGCATCTTCGGCATCAACGACCCGACGGCGCTCGGCGCGACCCTGGCGCTCGGCCAGGCGAGCCGCGAGGACGTGTGGGTCGTCGGCGTCGACGGATCGCCTGAGGCGGTCACGGCGATGGAGGACGACTCGTTCCCGAACTCGAGCTTCTGGGCCAC
>JBQDDT010000192.1:0-4582 GCA_052092505.1 Microbacterium sp.
GGATGCCGAGAGCAACGACGTCAAGCAGCGCAAGCAGCGCAGTGACTACCGAATACATCAGGAGGTATCGCCGAGCTCCGACCGGGAGCATCGGCAACAGCGTCCGCGTGGTGCGTATTAGTTCCTTCACCCGTGCTCCTGTTGGTCGTCGTCCGCGCGCCGGTGGGCGCGTGCTCCACGCCATATGGGCGCGTGCCGCTCATCGTGCCACGCGAGTCTCGTGCTCCCGGTGGCAGTCCCGATGCACTGCGCCACGGTGTACCGATTCGACAGGTCCCGGCCGGGCCAAGCGGTCCCCGGCTACGTGATGATGCTGCGCCTGGTTTCATCTGTGCTTGGAAGCGCCGAGCCTGCCAGTAGGCGTCCAACTCCCTATCCTTGCCGGGTGCGTCCACACCTCCTCTACGTCGCCTGGGGCTTCCCGCCGTGCCGGGGCTCCGGCGTCTACCGGGCCCTCGCCACCGCCAACGCCTTCGCCGACGCCGGCTGGGACGTCACCGTCCTCACCGCGCCGAGGGAGCTGTTCACCGAGCTGTTCGGGGCCGACCTCTCGCTCGAGGACCGCGTGCACCCGGCGATCCGGGTGCTGCGGGTCCGGCAGGAGCTCGCGCACATCGAGACCGACCTCGCCCGGTACTCCCGCGCCCGCGTAGCCTCCGAGCCCGCGTGGTTCTCGGCGTTCATGCGCACCTCCGAGGCGCAGTTCCCCGAGCGCGTGTACGGCGGGTGGGCGAAGAACCTCCGCGCCGCCGCCGAGCAGGTGCACACCCAGCGCCCAGTCGACCTGGTCCTGGGGACCTCGAACCCGCACGTCGACTTCGTCCCCGGGCAGCACCTCGCGCGGCGCTCGAGCGTGCCCTACGTCCTCGACTACCGCGACGGCTGGGCGCTCGACGTGACGACGGGCCGACGCGTGTCCGGCGAGCGGTCGCGCGCCTGGCGGACCGAGCGCGAGCTGCTGCTGGGGGCCGAGGAGGCCTGGTTCGTCAACGCGCCGATCCGTGACTGGTACGACGAGACCGTGCCCGAGGTCGCGGACCGCACCCACGTCGTCGCCAACGGGTACGACGGCGATCTCGGCTCCGCGATCGACTCCCTGCGCGTCCGGTCCGCCCCGGATGACGACGCGCCCCTCGTCGTCGGCTACCTCGGCACCCTGTACGGGTCGGTGCCGGTGCGCGAGCTGCTCGAGGGCTGGCGGGAGGCCCGCTCGCGCAGCACAGAGATCGCTCGGGCGCGCCTCGTCCTGCGCGGGCACGTGGGCCACCAGGGCGCCCCCGACGAGCGCACGCTCGCGATGCTCGCGGAGTTCGCCGGCGACGGCGTCGAGCACGGCGGTCCCGTCCCGCGCGCCGAGGTGGCGTCGGTGTACGCGGGCTTCGACATGCTCGCGCTCCCGCTCATCCCCGGCCGGTACGTGACGAGCGGGAAGGTCTTCGAGTACGCGGCGACCGGCCTGCCGATCGTCTCGATCCACGGCCCGGAGTCGGCGGCGGCGTCGGTGCTCGAGGGGCATCCCGCGTGGGTGCTCCCGGAATCGCTCTCCGCGGAGGACGTGGCCGACGCGCTGGTCCTCGGGGCCGGTCTCGCGCGCGCGGCCACCCCAGCGTCCGTGAGCGCGACCCGCGAGTGGGCCCGCCGGTACGCCCGCGAGGAGCAGCTCGCCCCGCGCGTGGCCGCGCTCGGCGAGCTCGTGGCCCGGCGCGCCGCCGGGATGGGCAGGTCCGTGCCGCAGGTGCGGTCCCACGACGACGAGGCCGGACCCGGCGTCGTCCGTCCCGATGACGCCGCGGACCTGACCGCAGCGCCCGACGACGGTGACGCCGTCCCCGATCTCGGCCACCACGAGGACGGGGCCCGCACCGGTTCGCCGGACGAGGCCGTCCCCGACCCGCGCCGCGTCGTGCTCGTCGTCGGCTCGGAGGACCCGGCCGACGTCGTCCTCGCGCGCAGCGCCGGCACCGGCGATCTCGCCGAGCGCCTCGGTACGCCGGGGACGCCCGCGCACGTCACCCTCGTGTGCCGGACGGCGCCGGCGACACCTGTGGGGGTCGACGTCGTGCACGTCGTCGCCGAGGACAGCTCACCGCTCGCGGCGATCGCCTCCTCGGGCCGCTACCGGTCGCTGGACGCGTCGGCGCGGCGCAGCGTCCCGGGCCGGCTGCTCGCCACGCTGAGCCCGCTCGACGACACCCGCACCGTGTGGCGCGCGGTCCGCGCGGACGCCACCGCCGAGGCACTCGCGGGCCAGGCCGACCTGGCGGTCGCCGTCGACCTGCCCGCCGTACGGACGGCCTGGGAATGGCGCCGCCGCGGCGTCGTGCCGGACGCCGTGCACGGCGTGGCGGCCGCCGAACGGCTCGCACGCCGCGGCACCGACGGACCCGGACGGCAGAGCCGAGGGTGACGGTCCCGGTCGGGCGCGCATCGGCGTCGGGCCGGTGGGCGGAGCCGGGATCACCCGGCACGCTCCCCCGGCTCGACTCGCTCACCGCGCTGAGGTGGTGGGCGGCGCTGGCCGTGTTCGCGCACCACATGACGAACTTCGCGCCGCTGCCGATCTCGGGCCCGCTGCGGCTCGGCGCGCAGGGCGTCGCCTTCTTCTTCGTGCTGTCCGGGTTCGTGCTCACGTGGTCGGCCAGGCCCGGCACCCCGGTCTCGACCTTCTACTGGCGCCGGTTCGCCCGGATCTGGCCGGCGCACATGGTGGCGCTGCTGCTGGCCGTCGCGGTGTTCGTCGGGCCGCCCGCGGACGTCGAGGAGAGCTGGGTGCGTCCGCTCTCGGTCGTGCTGCTGCTGTCCGTGCTGCTCCTGCACGGGTGGTCGAGCAACAACGAGGTGGTGTTCTCCGGGAACCCGGCCTCCTGGACGCTGTCGCTCGAGGCCTTCTTCTACGCGACGCACCCGTGGCTCGACCGCGTCCTCGGCCGGACCGGGCGGCGCGCCGCGCTCGCGGTGCTGTTCGCGATCCCCGTCGTGGCCGCGATCCTCTACCTCGCGCGCGCCGAGATCGACGCCCTCGCCCACCTGCCGCGCCCGGTGCTGCGCCTGTGGGAGTTCTGCCTGGGCATGGCGCTCGCGCACGCCGTCCGGCTCGGGTGGCGGCCGCGGCTGCCGGTGCCGGTGGCGCTCGGCGTGCTGTTCGCGGTGTGCGCGGGCGTCTTCCTCGGACCGCTGCGGGCGCCGGGCCTGTGGGAGTCGCTGCGGCTCGGCCCGCTCTCGCCCGTGCTCATCCCGGCCGGCTGCGCGGTGGTCATCGCGGCCTACGCCACCCGGGAGATGCGCGGCATCGCCGACGGCTCGGGGCGGGGCGCGCCACGGGCGTGGCTGGTGCGGCTCGGCGAGTGGAGCTTCGCCTTCTACCTCCTGCACGCCACGCTCATCTACGCCTGCCGCACATGGTTCGGGCTGCAGCCCGTGGGGTGGTCCAACCTGCTGATCTACGCGGCGGTCCTGGTGCCGTCGATCGTGGCCGCCTGGGCGCTGCACGCGTTCGTCGAGCGGCCGGTCGAGAAGCGCCTCCGCCGCTGGAAGGACCGACGGGACCGGGAGCGGCACGGCCGCGAGGAGCAGGACCGGGAACGGACGGGACGGGCTCACTGATCCCGTGACTGGTCCACCCCCGCCGCGTAGCATGGTGTCGCAACCGAGTGCCTGCCCCGAGAACGGACCCCGCCATGATCCGACGTCGACGTAGTCTGACGACCGCGCTCCTCGCCGCGGCCGGGGCCGCAGCGGTCCTCTCGAGCTCGGCGATGGCCACGCCGGACCGGCCGCCCGGCATCTCCGACGCTGCCTGGGAGGACCTCCAGGGGCAGATCGCGCGCGGAGAGATCGATACCGACGTCCTCGCGGACCGGATCGCGATCCAGGAGCGAGCTGCGTCGATCTTCTCGACGATCGCCGCCGACCACCCCGACACGTACGCCCTCTCGGAGCTCCGGCCAGACGCCACCGCGCGCATCTATTTCACAGGAGTGGTCCCGGTGGACGTCGCGGCGACACTGGCTGCCGAGCCGGGCATCACTGCGCACGGCGGCGCGACGTACAGCGCGCCGACGGCCGACGCGGTCGGCGTGGCGGTCCACATGGCGCTGTTCGAGCACGTGAGTGCGGACGCGAGCATCTCGACCGTGGTCGACCCGGTCTCAGGCGAGGTCAGCGTCGAGGTCTCGACCTCGGAGGCAGCCGATGCGATCAACGAGCGCCTGGCCTCCCGGTCGCTCGATCTCGACGACGAGCTGCTCGGGTCCGCGACTGTCGACGAGACCGCCGTCGCCGCCTCGGTCACGGTCGCCGTCGGCACGTCGTCCGAGGACTATTTCCAACCTGACCCGGCTACGCACGTCCCGACAGATCGGGACCGCTCCGACGTCGAGGCGGACTGACCGAACCGCCGCCCAGCACGACGGTCGGTTCCTTCACCCGGTGGCGCCCGATGCGGCGTAGTCGCTGCGGAACGTCTGCGCCATCTCGACGAATCGTCCGTCACCGGTCATCAGTGCGAGGGAGTCGAACTGGTTGGCGACGCCGCGGTGGTAGCTGTCCGGCTGCCAGCTCTCGTCCCTGCAGTACTGCGCCG
>JBQDDT010000193.1:0-4480 GCA_052092505.1 Microbacterium sp.
CCGCCCGGACGACTGCCCGCCCTGGGTCATCGACGCGCAGCGCCCCGCCACGAGGAGGTTGTCGATGCGGCCGGGCACGATCATCCGGTAGGGGAGCTGGTTGTAGCCGCGCGAGTCCTCCGGCGCGAAGCGGAAGGCCACGTCGCCCGTCACGTGCGCCTCGACCGGCCAGCCGTTCACGCCGATCGAGTCGTCGAAGTCGGCGCAGCCGAGCACGTCGGCCTCGGTGAGCTGGTAGCCGCCGAGGATGCGGCGCGTCTCGCGGATGCCGACCTGCGGCGCGATGTCGACGATGTAGGAGTCCTGGAACCCCGGCGTGCGGTCCCTGATGAACGAGAACGCGTCCCACACCTGCCGGCGACCCTGGATCTCGCCTCGCGTGAGGGAGCGCACGTCCGTCCCGTCGACCGCGGTGCCGTCGGGGTTCGAGAGCTGCGTGAGGTTCGAGCGCCACTCGATCGGGTTGCGCTGCGGCCGCACGATCGGCTTCTTGCGGGGGAACGTGTGGGTCCCCGCCGCCTCCGCCTCCTCCATGAGGGTCGCCACGGTGCGCCAGGCCTCGCCGGCCTGCTCGGGGTGCACGCCGTTGATGCGGAACATCAGCGACGGGTACATGAGCCGTTCCGACCGCTCGTAGGGCGCCCCGGCCCATGCGGCGAGGTCGGCGTCGCCGGAGCCGTCGATGAAGAAGCGGCCCCTGATCGCCTGGCGGCCCGACTTCGACTCGACGACGACGGCGTCGATCGCGTCGTCGGAGGAGAGCGAGAGTCCGACCGCCTGCGCGTGGAAGAGCAGGTCGCAGCCCCCGGCGAGGACGAGCTCGTCCGCGGCGATCTTGAGCGCCGAGATGTCGTACGACAGCGCCCTGATCCGGTTCTCGATCGTGAGGTGCGGGTCGTTCAGGCCGTCCATGCGCGCCATCCGGTCCAGCAGCTCGTCGGCGTAGCCCCGCACGGACTGCACGTCGACGCCGTGCACCCGAGCGTGCATCCCGCAGAACGTCGCGAGCCCGCCCATCGTGCCCGCCCCGCCGAGGAAGCCGTAGCGCTCGATGAGGATCGTCGAGCACCCGGCGCGCGATGCGGCGGTGGCCGCCATGAGGCCGGCGGGGCCGCCGCCGACGACGACGACGTCGTACTCGCCGACCACGGGGGTCGACCTGGCCGGCTCGTGCACGGTCTGGGATGTCATACGGGGATTCCTTCCGGTCTGTCCGCTGGGTCGCGGGCGAGATCGCACGGCGTGCCGCACAGCACGGCGCCGCAGCTGAGCGGCTGCACGAGTCGTTCGTACTGGTCGAGGTAGCCGCCGCCGGAGTCGCGGTCGGCCGGGGGAGCGAAGTCCTCGCGCGCGGCGAGCTCCGCGTCGTCGACGAGGAGGTCGACCGCTCCCCGCTTCAGGTCGATCCGGATCTCGTCGTCGTCGCGGACGCGCCCGAGCGGCGCGCCGGGCGTCGCGGCCTCTGGGGAGACCTCGCCGATCGTCATGCCCTGGTTGACGAGGCCGCTGAACTGCCCGTCGGTGACCAGCGCGACGCTGTGGGCGAGGCCGCGCGCGTGCAGCGCGAAGATGAACGCCGACGTGAGCCCGAGGCCGGGGGCGCCGGTCACCCCGATGCCGCGGATCACGGCCACGTCCCCCTCGCGGAGCCGACCGCTCGAGATGCCGGCGATCGCCTCCTCGCGATTGCCGAACACGCGGGCGGGGCCCGTGAACGTGTGCGGACCAGGATCGGGGACGGGCCGCTTCGCGACGGCGCCTCCCGGCGCCAGCGTGCCCTTGAGGACCGTGATCGCCGGGTCCGTGCCGAACGCGTGCTCGATGTCGCGGATGACGTCTCCGTCGGCGGGTCGCGCGTCGCGCGCGTTCTCGGCGACCGTGCGCCCCGACACCGTCCGCGCATCCGCGTCGAGGAGGGGGAGCAGCTCGCGGAGGATCGTCGCGCCGCCGCCGGCGTCCTCGAACTCCTCGGTGAGCCTCGGCCCGTTCGGGCGGACGGAGCACAGCAGAGGCGTCTGGTGCCCGAGCGAGCGGAACAGCTCCCACACGTCGACGTCGAGCCCCGCCTCTACGGCGGTGGCCTGCAGGTGCTTGATCGTGTTCATCGATCCGCCGATGGCGAGCATCGCCCTCACGCCGTTCGCGACGGCGCCCGGCGTGATGATGTCGCGCGGCCGGACGTCGCGGCGGATCAGGTCGGCCATCGCCGCGGCGCTGCGCGTCACCGTGTCCCACATGCGCTGGCTCAGCGCCCGCACGGGGGCCGATCCCGGCAGGGCCATCCCGATCGCCTCGGCGAGGATGTGCATCGAGTTCGCCGTGGCGAGGCCCGCGCACACGCCGGGGCCGAGGATCGCGTCCTGCGCCCGCTCCTCGAGGTCGCCCGTCGGCTCGCCCGTGACGGCCGCCTTCGACGCGTGGAGGAAGATCTCCTCGATGTCCGCATCTCGGCCCTCGGCGAGCCCGGAGTGCTGGTAGCCGCAGGGGATCACGATCGTGGGGACGTTCAGACGCGCGGCCGCCATGAGGTGACCCGGCGTCGTCTTGTCGCACGAGCTCAGGCAGATCATCGCGTCGAGCTTCGCCCCCTCGACGGCGGCCTCGATGTCGTCGGCGATGAGGTCTCGGCTGGGCAGGATGTACCGGCCGGCGCGCCCCGCGCTGGTGACGAAGTCGCTCGGCGCCGTCGTGCGGATCTCGAAGGGCAGCAGGCCGACGGCGCGCAGCTCGGTCTTCAGCCGGGACGCGACCTCGTCCAGGTGCGAGAAGCAGGCCGCGAGCTCGGACGACGTGTTCACGATCGCGACCTTCGGCCACCCCCACTGCTCGCGGGGGATGCCGAGCGCCCGGTAGTGCGCCTGGCGCGCGATCGCGAGCGCCGACGTCGGGGGGAGGTTGCTGCGCAGCTCGGACATCCGCGTCCTCTCGTTCTGGTTGTCGTTCCTTGGTACCGCACGTCGAGAACGACCATCACGCCATGCGTACATACGCGACACAGTGCGTACAGGCGAGTTCGCGAGCCGGCGCGGAGGACGGCGAACAGGCTGTCGCCGATCGCGCCGGCCGGCCGGGCGCAGTCGCGATCAGCGCTTCGCCGAGAGCGAGCGGGAGATGCCGCCGGCGGCCACGCGGACGAGATGCGCCGCCTGGCGCTCGTCCGCGTCCTCGTAGCGCATGATGAGCGAGAGCGCGGCCACGACGGTCCCCCCGGGGGCCGTGATCGGCGCGGCGACCGCCATGTACTCGGTGTTGAGGTCGGTGCCGCTGATCGCGTAGCCGCGGATGCGCACATCGGCCAGCTCCTGCTTGAAGCGCCGCTCGTCGACGCTCGGCGGCAGCTGCTCGGCGAGCATCCGGTCGCGCTCGTCCAGCGGAGCGTAGGCGAGGAGGATCCGTCCGACGGCCGTCGTGTGCATCTGGTGCCTGCTGCCGACCTTCGGCCGCGTGAGCACCTGGGAGGGGCTCTGGAACCGCTCGACGAAGACCGTCTCGGTCCCCACGCGGATTGCGAGATGGATCGAGTAGTGCGTGATCTCGTAGAGGTCGTGCATGAACGGCCTGGCGATGCGCTGCAGCGCCATGGACCGCGGCGCGAGGGAGGCGACCTCCCACAGCCGGAGGCCGATGTGGTACCTCCCCTGGTCGTCGCGCTCGAGCGCGCCCCACTCCGCGAGGCTGTTCACCATGCGGTAGGTCGTCGCGAGGGGCAGCTCCGCATGGCGGCTGATCTCCGAGAGCGTCTGCCGCGGCCGGTCGTGACGGAAGGTCCCGATGATGGAGAGCGCGCGATCGACCGACCGCGGCAGCGCGGCCTTCGCGGTCGGTTCGGTCGCGGCGATGACCATCTCCTTGCTCCCTGACCTCAGCGTCGCGCGTCGACCGGACTGGTCGACAGCGGGATCTCGCGGGGCGGGTTCAGCGTGAACACCTCCACCACGGCGGAGACGCCCGCGTTGTTCGCGCCTGCCACCATGATCTGCACCGACGTCGGATAACTCAAGAGCGGCACGGTCTCCGGGTCGTCGGAGCCGCTCGCCGTGTCGGGCATCGCGTCGGGATGGGCAGCGGGCAGCCGCCAGTGCGACTTGTGGGAGAGCGCGTCCTTGCCGACGGCCGTGAGCTCGGCGCGCGTGCGCGTGGCGTGCTCGAACACGTATCGGCGCACGTCGTCCTTCGACCAGCCGGCATCGGCGAAGACGTCGGCGTGCTCGGGGGTGAGCACGAGCAGTGCGCTCGTGTACTCGTGGATGAGCGCGCCCGTCCGGCGGATCGTGTCGGCCAGGTCGAGGGCGAGCTGTTCCGGCGTGCTCGTGTGCCGCGCCTCGATGTGCACCACGGACCGGATGACGAACGCGGTCACGACGGAGTCCTCCGCCGCGTAGCCGTGCTCGGTGTGCAGCGCGGGCCACGGGCTCTGCTCCTCGTTCTCGGCGATGCACGCGGTGTACTTCGCCGGCGTCCCCTGCGTGGCCTGATCCAG
>JBQDDT010000194.1:0-4365 GCA_052092505.1 Microbacterium sp.
GCCGACGGGGACGACGACGAGCGACACGACGGAGCGCCCACCGAACAGCGCGACGAGGCACGCGATGTACACCGCGCACGCGATGACGAACGGGACGACGCTCCAGGCGAACAGGAACGCGGCGGACAGGACGATCGCGCCCCCCGCCCGGATCCATCCGGTGCGCGTCGGCGCCTTGAGATCACCGCGGCTCACGCCCGTGCGCAGCGCCCCCACCAGGAGGACGAGCGAGAGCACGAGCATGGTGCTCGCCAGGATGGTGGGCCACCAGCGCGGCGTGACGCCGCCGGAGTCGACGCGCGACTCGATGCCCTGCGTCGCCACGAGCACGACGACGGAGAACGCCAGCATCCCGAGCGCCGTCAGGAGCTCGAGCGGGCGTGACTCCTCCGCCGCGGGGGCGGGTTGAAACTCGGGCACCACCGTCTCCGACGACTCGCCCGGGCCGGGGGCAGGGGGCGTGGCGGCCTCGCTCAAGCCCGCCACCGCGCCAGCTCCTCGGCGATCGCGGCACGATCCTCGAAGGGAGCCTTCTCCACCGCGCTACGCACCGGCCCGGCGGGCAGGCTCTGCAGCTCGAGGCCTGCCTTGAGGTGGGCGAGGCTGCCGGCCTTGACGAGCCCGACGACGCGCGCGATGTCGGCCGACGCGGCGGTCACGGCGGCTTCGTCGCCGGCGCGCAGGGCGTCGCGCATCGCAAAGAACGGTTGCGGGAAGACGGACGAGACGCCGGAGATGATGCCCGCGCCACCCGCGCGCCCGAACTCGGCGAATGCGATGTCGTTGCCGGACAGGACGGTGAAGTCGGTCGGGGCGTTGGCGAGGTAGGCGGAGACCGACTCGTCGGACTCCCCGGAGATCTTGACGCCGGCCAGGCCGGTCTCGGCCAGGCGCGCCATCGCGTCGTGCGGCACCGCGGTGGTGGTGCGCAGCCCGAAGAGGTAGCCGTACACCTCGGCGCCGTCGGCGGCCTCGACCACCTGGGCGAAGTAGTCGAGCGTGGCGTCGAGCGGTGCCGGCAGGTAGTACGGCGTGATTGCGGCCAGCCTGGTGGCGCCGACGGCGACGGCGCGGCGCGTGAGGTCGACGGCCTGGCGTGCAGTCGGAGCGCCCACGTGGACGTAGGCGCGGTCGGGACCGAACGCCTTCACACCCGCCTCGATGACGGCGATGCGCTCGTCGTCGGCGAGAGCGGTGAACTCGCCGGTGGTGCCGGCCACGAAGGCGCCGTCGACGCCGCGTGCCGAGATCGCCTCAAACAGGGTGCGCGTGCCGGGCAGGTCAAGGTCGCCGTTGTCGAGGAACGGGGTCGGGACGGCGGTGATGAGCGCGGGGCCGGGTGCGGTGGCGCCGGCGTGCTGGTTCTCGGTCATGGGTTCTCCTAGGGGACGGTCGCGCTAGGTAGTGCGGACGTGGCGGAAATCAGGCGTGGCGGTCGTACGTGTCAAACAGGGTGTGCCTGGTCAAGCGGGGACGCGCGTGGGGGCCCTTGCGCGGAGCCCCCACGGCGACGTCATTCAGCGAGCAGCCCGGCGAAGCGCTCGGTCTCCGCGGTCACGAACGCCTCGGAGTCGGCGGCGTTGCGCCACTCGGGCACCTTGCCGGCGGACTCGATGACCTCGGTGTAGCCCTCCGAGGCGACGGCAACCTTGACGGCCTCGTCGAGTGCGGTGACGACCTCGTCCGGCAGGCCGGTCGGTGCGCCGAGCAGGCCCCAGCCGCCGAACAGCACGTCGACCCCGGCCTCCTGCGCGGTGGGCACATCGGGCAGGGCCTCGACGGGCTCCTCGGTGAAAACGGCTAGCACACGGAGCTGGCCGTCCGCGTGGCCCTGCGAGGTCTCCGAGATGCCCGCGACCACGGCGTCGACCTGGCCACCGACTGCGGCGGTCACGGCCGGCGCGCCGCCGTCGAACGGCACGGGGCGGAAGGTGGCGCCGGTCGCCTCGTTGATGGCGGTCGTCGTGGCCTCCCAGATGGACCCGGCACCCGAGTTGGCCACGGTGATCGAGTCGGGCTCGTCGGTGGCGGCCTGGACCAGGTCCTCGAGGGTCTCGTAGGGGCTGTCTGCCGGCACGGCGATGGTGGCCGGGACACCGACGATCTGGCCCAGGTAGTCGTAGCTCTCCGGGTCGATGTCGTAGCCCTGGTGCCCGAGCATGACGGTCTCCACGGGCATGTAGCCCAGGGTGTAGCCGTCCGGGTCGGCGTCGGCCACGTAGCTTAGTCCGACGGAGCCGGCGCCGCCGCTGCGGTTCTCGACGACAATCGACACGCCGAGTTCGGACTCCATCTCGGAGGCGAGCGTACGGGCGGCGAGGTCGGACGCACCGCCGGCGTCGTAGGGCACGACGAGGGTGATGTCCTTCTCCGGGTAGCCAGCGGTGTCGTCGCCGCCGCCGGATTCGCCGGAGCAGCCGGCGAGGACGAGGGTGGAGGCGCCGAGGACGGCCAGGGTCTGCACGGCACGGCGAGAAAGGTTGGACGAACGCATGTGTTCCGCTCCTTTGCGGGGGGGTGAGTCGCCCGGTGGCGACTCAAGGTAGATGGATTTCTAATTCGGCGGGGAGAGCGTGTGGGGCATCAGGTGGTGGGGGTCGTGGCGGCGGGCTCCTTGTCTGCGCTCTGGGTGTCCGACGGCGCCTCGTCCTCGTAGAAGACGCGTACACGCTGCCGGGCATTCTCGGTGTGGGCCACGAGCTCAGTCAGTGCCGGCTCGACGTCTCCCGCCGCGATCAGGTCACGCAGGATGACGTGGCTGTCGACGGACGGGGTGAGGTCCAGGTACGTCTCGCGCGAGGCGAGCAGGACGAGGGAGATGCTGGGGCGGAACTGGTCCCAGATCTGACGCAGCCGAGAGTGGCCGGCGATCTCGTAGAAGGCGGTGTGGTAGGTCAGGTCGGCGGAGGCGAAGTCGGTCGGCGACCCGCCCTGCTCGGCGACGCGCATCTGATCTATAGCCTCGTCGAGAAGCCCGACGAGCGCGCGGCGGTCGTTCTTGAGCGCCATGCGCAGCGCGGTGGACTCGAGCATCTGACGCAACGAGAAGAGCTCGTCGATGTCGACCGGCTCGAGGCCGCGCATGAACGCGCGCCGCCCCCGGAACTCGACGAGGCCCTCGCTGGCGAGGACCTTGAGCGCGTCGCGCACGGGGCCGCGACTCACCCCGAACCGGCTCGCGAGGGACTCCTCCGCGATCTGGGCCCCGGGCGTGACGGCGCGCCTCGCGATAAGGCGGCGCAGCTCGGCCGCGACCTGTTCGCCGAGTGAGGTCTGCCTGATGGGTGCGATTTCCATGCCCCGACTTCCTTGTCGACTGTTAACACTCGACAGTTGACAGTAAGGTAGCCGCATGAGTCAAGTCGAGGACGACTTCCCGTACCGGTCGACGACACCGGGAACCGCGCGACCACGAGGCGGGCGGATCGCCGTCGTTGGATCCGCCAACGCCGACCTCGTGGTCGACGTCGAGCGCCGACCCGAGCCCGGCGAGACGCTGCTCGGCTCCGACCTCGTCATCACCCCCGGTGGCAAGGGAGCGAACCAGGCGGTCGCGGCCGCGAAGGCCGGCGGCGATGTCGCGTTCGTCGGCTGCATCGGCGTGGACGCCAACGGTGCCCTGCTGCGCGCGTCGCTGTCCGACGCCGAGGTGGACCTGTCCGGGCTCATCGAGGTCGACGCCCCCACGGGGACCGCGATCATCGTCGTGACTCCGGAGGGCGAGAACTCGATCATCGTCGCCCCCGGCGCCAACGCCCGGCTCAGTCCCGAGCTGCTCGAGCGCCAGGACCGGACCTGGGCCGACGCGGACGTCGTTGTCCTCCAACTCGAGATTCCCTTCGATACCGTCAACGCGGCCGCCACCCGGGCACGCGGACGCGTCGTCCTCAACCTCGCCCCGGCCGCCGAGGTGCCGCCCGAGGTACTCGCTGCCGCCGACCCGCTCGTCGTCAACGAGTCCGAGGGCGCATTCCTCCTCCGCGAGGCCGGGTTGGCCGTCTCTCCTGACGACGACGGCGCCACCGCTCGGGCCCTGCGCGAGCTCGGACCCCGGTCCGTGGTCCTCACGCTCGGTTCCGCGGGCGCCCTCGTCGTCGACGGCGAGTCCGACGTCGTGCACGTCCCTGCCCACAAGGTCCGGGCGGTCGACACCACGGCCGCCGGAGACGCGTTCATTGGGGGGCTGGCCGTGCGGCTCGCGATCGGGGATGCGCTGGCCGACGCGGTCGCGTTCGGCTCCGCCGTCGCCGCCGTGGCCGTGACCCGCCGCGGCGCCCAGGCTTCCTACCCCACTCTCGACGAGATCGATCAGCCCCACCTGTCAGACCCCACCCCCGCGAAGGAGCACGCCCCGTGAAGAAGATC
>JBQDDT010000195.1:0-4355 GCA_052092505.1 Microbacterium sp.
GAGCCCCACAACCCCTCACCGCCCCCCTCCCCCGCTTTTTGCACGGATACGCGCTACATGCTTCTATCCTGGGGCTCCAATACCGGTTCTCTATGAATCTCGCGAGCGGCCGCGGGATTCGATCCGCTCCCGTCTCCGCGGGTAGGATGGGAGCCGCTCCCACATCAGGCACGCACACACCGTGCCGTCCATATCGCGAGGAGGCCGCGCATGCCCGACATTCCCGACAAGCCAGCACTCGAAGGTCTCGAAGCGAAATGGGGTGAGCGCTGGGAGGGGTCGGGAACCTACCTCTTCGACCGCGACGCCGCGATCGCCAGCGGCCGCGCCGGCGTGTACTCGGTCGACACTCCTCCGCCGACCGCCTCGGGATCGCTTCACATCGGGCACGTCTTCAGCTACACGCACACCGATGTCAAGACCCGGTTCGAGCGGATGCGCGGCAAGACCGTCTTCTACCCGATCGGGTGGGACGACAACGGGCTTCCCACCGAGCGCCGCGTGCAGAACTACTACGGCGTGCGCTGCGACCCGTCGCTCCCCTACGACCCCGACTTCACGCCCCCGTTCGAGGGAAACGCGAAGAAGACGAAGGCCGCCGATCAGGTCCCGATCAGCCGCCGCAACTTCATCGACCTCTGCGAGCGGCTCACCGTCGAGGACGAGAAGACCTTCGAGGACCTCTGGCGCCAGCTCGGCCTCTCCGTCGACTGGACGCAGACCTACCGGACGATCTCGGACGACACGATCCGCACGAGCCAGCTCGCGTTCCTCGCCAACTACGCGCGCGGCGAGGCGTATCAGAACCTCGCCCCCACGCTCTGGGACGTGGACTTCCGCTCGGCGATCGCCCAGGCCGAGCTCGAGGACCGGGAGCAGCCGGCGAGCTACCACCGGCTCGCGTTCCACCGCACCGACGGCGAGGGCGACGTCCTGATCGAGACGACGCGGCCCGAGCTGCTCGCGGCGTGCGTCGCGCTCGTCGCCCACCCCGACGACGAGCGGTACCAGCCGCTGTTCGGCACGACGGTGCGCACCCCGCTGTTCGACGTCGAGGTCCCCGTCCTCCCCCACACGCTCGCCCAGCCGGACAAGGGCTCGGGAATCGCGATGATCTGCACGTTCGGCGACGTCACCGACATCATCTGGTGGCGCGAGCTCGACCTGCCGAACCGCACGATCATCGGCAAGGACGGCCGGGTCGTCGCGGACGCACCCGAAGCCCTCACGAGCGATGCGGCGCGCGACGCCTACGCGGAGCTGGCGGGCAAGACCGTCTTCAGCGCCAAGAAGCGGATCGTCGAGCTGCTGGAGGAGTCGGGGGCGCTCGTGCACACGGGCGCCTCGTTCACGCACCCGGTGAAGTTCTTCGAGAAGGGCGACCGCCCGCTCGAGATCGTCTCCACCCGCCAGTGGTACATCCGAAACGGCGCCCGCGACGCGCAGCTGCGCGAGCGCCTGATCGCCCTCGGCCAGGAGATCGACTGGCATCCCGACTTCATGCGCGTGCGCTACGAGACCTGGGTGAACGGGCTCACCGGCGACTGGCTCGTCTCGCGTCAGCGCTTCTTCGGCGTGCCGATCCCGGTCTGGTACGGCCTCGACGAGAACGGCGATCGCGACTACGACCGCGTGCTCGTGCCCGACGAGGCGGCGCTGCCGATCGACCCGTCGAGCGACGTGCCCCCGGGGTACCGAGAGGATCAGCGCGGCGTCCCCGGCGGCTTCGACGCCGAGACGGACGTGCTCGACACCTGGGCGACGTCGTCCCTGACCCCGCAGCTCGCGGGGGGATGGAGCCGTGACGCGGAGCTGTGGGACCTCGTCGCCCCGTTCGACGTGCGCCCCCAGGGGCAGGACATCATCCGGACCTGGCTGTTCTCGACGCTCCTGCGAAGCGCCCTCGAGGACGACAGGGTCGCGTGGCGCCACGCCTCGATCTCCGGCTTCATCGTCGACCCCGACCGCAAGAAGATGTCGAAGTCGAAGGGCAACGTCGTCACCCCGGCCGACATCCTCGACCAGCACGGATCCGACGCGGTGCGGTACTGGGCGGCTTCGAGCCGGCTCGGTGCCGATGCGGCCTTCGACCCGCAGAATCCGACGCAGATCAAGATCGGACGCCGCCTCGCCATCAAGGTGCTCAACGCCGCGAAGTTCGTCCTGGGCTTCCCCCTCCCGGACGGGGCGGAGGCGACGGAGCCCCTCGACCTGTCGATGCTCGCCGAGCTCGACGGCGTGATCGAGCAGGCGACGCGGGCGCTCGAGGGCTTCGACCACGCCCGCGCTCTGGAGGTCACCGAGGCGTTCTTCTGGACGTTCTGCGACGACTACCTCGAACTCGTGAAGGAGCGCGCCTACGCCGGCGGCCCTGCCGGGGCGTCCGCATCGGTCGCCCTGCGCACCGCGCTGTCGACCTTGCTGCGCCTGCTCGCCCCGGTGCTCTCCTTCGCGACGGAGGAGGTGTGGTCGTGGTTCCAGACCGGATCCGTCCACCGTGCGGCGTGGCCAGAGGCCGCCGGCGTGCAGGGAGACCCCGCCGTCCTGGAGGCCGCGAGCCAGGCCCTCATCGGCATCCGGCGCGCGAAGACCGAGGCGAAGGCCTCTCAGCGCACGCCCGTGACCCGCGCGCGGATCGTCGCGCCCGCCGAGCAGATCGCACTCCTGCGACTCGCCGAGGCCGACGTGCGCGCGGTCGGACGCGTCGACGACCTATCCTTCGAGGAGGGCGACGAGCTCCACGTGACCGAGATCGTGCTCGCGCCGCAGGAGGGATGAGCAATGCGACTGGGAACCCGGTGGCAGGCCGGCTCTGAGGCCCCGGCATCCGTGCCGGACGCGCTGCGAGCCGAGATCGCACGCATCGACCACACGCTTCCCGCGGGTCCTGCCCCGTCGTGGACGCTGACGTGGCTGGAGGGCCGGCCGATCGCCGAGCTCGCCAGCGGCATCGAGGTCTCCCTGGACGACGAGGGACGGCCCGTGACGAGCACGTTCGACCCGATGGCCTGACGCGCGCCGCACCACGGCGCCGCGCACGAGATCGCCCGGCCCTCTCCTGCGAGAGTGGGCCGGGCGATCTCGTGCGCGGAAAGGCGTCTCAGGCGCTCTTGCGCCGCTGCTGACGGAAGACGCGCGTGGGCTCGCCCCCTGTGACAGCGGCCTTGGTGACGACGACCTTGTCGACATCGTCGTCGGACGGGATCTCGAACATGATCGGCCCGAGGACGTCCTCCAGGATCGCGCGCAGCCCGCGGGCTCCGGTCTTGCGCTCGACGGCGAGATCGGCGATCTCGCGCAGCGCCTCGTCCTCGAACTCCAGCTCGACGCCGTCGATGGCGAACATGTGCTGGAACTGCTTCACGAGCGCGTTGCGCGGCGTCGTGAGGATGTCGACGAGCGCATCCTGATCGAGCGGGTTCACCGAGGCGATCATCGGCAGGCGGCCGATGAACTCCGGGATCAGGCCGAACTTGTGGAGGTCCTCCGGGAGCACCTCTCCGAACAGGGAGTCGTTCTCGGTCTTGTCGTGGAGCGGGGCTCCGAACCCGACCCCGTGCTTGCCGACGCGGTTGGAGATGATGTCCTCGAGCCCCGCGAACGCACCGGCGACGATGAACAGGACGTTCGTCGTGTCGATCTGGATGAACTCCTGGTGGGGGTGCTTGCGCCCTCCCTGCGGCGGCACGGACGCCGTCGTCCCCTCGAGGATCTTCAGCAGGGCCTGCTGCACGCCCTCGCCCGAGACGTCGCGCGTGATCGAGGGGTTCTCGGCCTTGCGGGCCACCTTGTCGATCTCGTCGATGTAGATGATGCCGGTCTCGGCGCGCTTGACGTCGTAGTCGGCCGCCTGGAGCAGCTTGAGGAGGATGTTCTCGACGTCCTCCCCGACGTAGCCGGCCTCGGTGAGCGCCGTGGCGTCGGCCACCGCGAACGGCACGTTGAGCCGCTTCGCGAGCGTCTGCGCCAGGTAGGTCTTGCCGCAGCCCGTCGGCCCGAGCATCAGGATGTTGCTCTTGGCGACCTCGACGTCCTCTGCCTTCTCCTCGGCCGGCCTGAGCTCGCCACGGGCGCGCACACGCTTGTAGTGGTTGTACACCGCGACCGCGAGCGATCGCTTGGCGTCGTGCTGGCCGATCACGTACTCCTCGAGGAAGTCGTAGATCTCGCGCGGCTTCGGCAGGTCGAACTCGGCCGGCGTCCCCTCGGGCGAGGCCTCGGCCATGCGCTCCTCGATGATCTCGTTGCACAGCTCGACGCACTCGTCGCAGATGTACACGCCGGGGCCGGCGATGAGCTGCTGGACCTGCTTCTGGCTCTTCCCGCAGAACGAGCACTTGAAGAGGTCGGCGCTC
>JBQDDT010000196.1:0-4345 GCA_052092505.1 Microbacterium sp.
GTTCGACTACACCAAGGGCTTCAAGTTCTCGACCTACGCGACGTGGTGGATCCGTCAGGCGATCACCCGCGCCATGGCCGACCAGGCGCGCACGATCCGCATCCCGGTGCACATGGTCGAGGTCATCAACAAGCTGGCGCGCGTGCAGCGTCAGATGCTGCAGGACCTGGGCCGCGAGCCCACACCGGAGGAGCTGTCCAAGGAACTGGACATGACCCCCGAGAAGGTCGTCGAGGTGCAGAAGTACGGCCGTGAGCCGATCTCCCTCTCGACGCCGCTCGGCGAGGACGGCGACAGCGAGTTCGGCGACCTCATCGAGGACACCGAGGCGGTCGTCCCGGCCGACGCCGTGGGCTTCACCATGCTGCAGCGCCAGCTGGAGAGCCTGCTCGACTCGCTCTCGGAGCGTGAGGCCGGCGTCATCCGGATGCGCTTCGGCCTCGGCGACGGACAGCCGAAGACCCTCGACCAGATCGGCGACACGTTCGGCGTCACACGTGAACGTATAAGGCAGATAGAGTCCAAGACGATGGCGAAGCTCCGGCACCCGAGCCGCTCGCAGTCGTTGCGTGACTACCTTGAGTGAGCCCAAGCCCGCGTCGGCGGCGCGCTCGGCGGGCCCGCGGTACATCTTCCCGGTGCTCGTCGGGAAGCTCGCCCGCTTCGCCACGCGTCTGCGCGGCGGAGGCGGGGCGCTCCCCGGGTATCTGACGAACAAGCTCGCACCGTCGCTGCTGTCGACGTTGGCGAATCAGTTCGGCTACGGCGTCGTGTTCGTGCTCGGCTCGAACGGCAAGACCACGACGACGCACATGATCAGTGAGATCCTGCGTGCGCACGGGCTGAACGTGTTCACCAACCCGACGGGCGCGAATCTGCCCCAGGGCGTGACGAGCGCGCTTCTGGCCGATGCGACGCCGACCGGCAGAGTGCGCGCCGATGTCGCGGTGCTCGAAGTCGACGAGGGATACGCGGCCGAACTGGCCGACGTGCTCGCGCCGAGCGTGATCCTGTCGCTGAACGTGCAGGTCGATCAGCTCTACCGTTTCTACGAGACGGAGCGCGTGGCCGACATGATGCTCGACGCGTCGAGCCGTGCGTCCGGTCACGTCGTGATCAACCGCGACGACGCCTACCTGTCGAAGATCGACGAAGGCGCGATGAGGGCTCCGGTGTCGTACTTCGGTGTCGCCCCTGCTCTGGTCGAAGCGTCCGCGCACGGCCTCGCCAACGCGGAGGACACTCGCAGCGGCGAGAGCGCCGTCTTCCACGAGGCGTTCGCCGAGGTCACGGGTGCGGACGGCCGAGCGGTCACGGCGGTCGTCGACGGTGCTGAGGTGAGCTTCACGCTCCCGGCCCCCGGTATGCACTACGCGGCCGATGCGGCCGCTGCACTCGCCGTCGCCTCGCGTGTGCTCGGCGATGCGTTCCGCGGGGAACGCGCATCGGCCGGCTTCGCGACGATGGCGCCGGCCTTCGGCCGCGGCGAGGTCATCCCGCTGCGCGAGGGCACCGATGATGAGCAGGTCGAGTTCGTGATGTTCAAGAACGGTCCGAGCCTGCAGCTCAACATCGACGCTCTCAGCGGCTCGCCTGAGCGGATGCTGATGGCGATCGACGAAGGCACCCCGGATGTCTCGTGGCTGTACGACGTCGACCTCTCCTCGATCGACCGCGTCGACGTGGTCACGGGCGAGAAGGCGTTCCAGCTCGCGCTCCGGCTCGAACACGCCGGCATCCCGATCGACCTCGTCGAGCCCGACATGGAGAAGGCCGTCGCACACATGCGTGCGCTGGAGGCGACGTCGAGGGGTCGGCAGAGCTGGTTCGTCAACTACGAGCTCATGATGATCGGCCGCAAGATTCTCGGCCACGGTGACCAGGAGGTGGCCCGACGATGAGTGCGGAGAACCTGCGCATCGCGCAGCTGTACCCCGTCGAACTCGGCGTCACGGGCGACCGCGGCAACGTCGGCGCCCTGCAGGCGCGCTGGGAGCGCTCCGGCGCGGGGCGCACGTCGGAGCACGTCGTCGTGGGCCGCGGCGACACGCTTCCCGACGATGTCGACATCATCGTGATCGGCAACGGTCCGCTGTCGGCGATGCGACTCGTCGCCGACGACCTGCGTGCGCGTTCGGAGCGGCTCGAAGCTCTCATCGCCGCCGGCGCGCCGCTGCTCGCGGTCGGCGGGGGCGCCGAGCTGCTCAGCGACGGCGTCGCACCGCTCGAGGGCGAACGGCTCCCAGGACTCGGCCTGTTTCCGTTCCGCGTCGACCGCACGCACGAGCGCCGCGTGGGGTACGTCGTGGCAGATGCGTCGCACGGCAGGCTCGTCGGCTTCGAGGACCATGCCTCTGAATGGACGCTCTCCGACGACGCCGAGGCCTACGGAACGCTCACCGCCGGATCCGGAAGCTTCGCGCTCGGCTCCGGACGGGGCGAGACGGTGCGTCGAGGCGCGGCGTACGCGTCGAACGTGCAGGGCCCTGCTCTCCCGCTGAACCCCCAGCTGACGAACACGTTGCTGGCCGCGGCCGCCGAGCGGCGCGGGCTCGAGTTCGCTCCGGGTGCCGGAGCGGCGGAACTCGACCGTCTCGCGGAGGGCGCCCGTGAGGCGATCCTCGCCAGGGCGGGCAAGGTCTTCAACTCGATCGGTCTCTGACCGCGGCCAGCGGCCGCCGAGATGCGCACTTTTCGTCCGAAAGGGCGTGAAAACGTGCGCATCTCGGCGAAACGTGCGCATCTCGGCAGCGGGGGCGGGTCACCGGAAGTCGCGGGAGCGGTGCGGGGTGCCGGTGCGGAGGGGCTCGAACGCGTCGGCGGTGAGGTTGATCACGCCCTCGGGCGAGCGTTCCAGGATGCCTCGGGCGATCAGCGCCGGGCTGTCGCGCACGACGGTGCGGTACCTGGCCCACGCCCCGGCGGAGCAGATCACGTTCACGAGCCCGCACTCATCCTCGAGGTTGAGGAACGTGATCCCGGATGCCGTCGCTGGCCGCTGCCTGTGCGTCACGAGGCCGGCGACCTCGACCCTCCTGCCCGTCTCGTGCGTGCGCAGTCCCACGGAGGAGAGCACGCCGCGGGCCTCGAGCGCCGGCCGGAAGTGGGCGAGCGGATGGTCGTCGGTCGACACACCCGTGGCCCACAGATCGCCCACCAGCCGCTCGTAGCTGGTCGGGTCTGCGAACAGCGGAGGCTGCACGGACTGCACAGTGCCAGGCAGGTACTCCGGGCGATCCTGGGCAGCGGCCCCTGCAGCCCACAGCGACTCACGCACACTGTGCCCGATGGATGAGAAGGCCCCTGCCGTCGCCAGCGACTCCAGCTGCTTCTCCGAGACGCCGGTGCGCCGCACCAGGTCGTGCTGCGAGGCGAACGGCCCGTCCTCCTCGCGCGAGGCCACGACGCGCCGCGCCGTGCGCAGACCGACGCCGGTCACACCTGCGAGCCCGAGGCGCACCGCGAACCGCCTGTCACGGCGGTGCGCGGACGAGTCGTCGTCGGCGCTCGGGTCGAACGCCGTCGGTTCGTCGAACGCGTGGTCGGTGAGGCACGCGTCCCGCCCTGTCGGAGTGTTGGACGCATGATCCGCGTCGCCTGGGCTCCGTCCCGTCGATTCGGCGGACGGTCGTCCTCCCGGACGCGCACCCTGCCCGATCGGCCCGCTCCGGGCATCCGGAGCCTCCTGCTCGAGCTCCTCCTGCGCGCCGGAGCGGTTGATGTCGGGGCGGAGCACCTCGACGCCGTGGCGGCGCGCGTCTGCAGTGAGGGTCGCCGCCGAGTAGAACCCCATCGGCTGGGCGCGCAGCAGGCCCGCGAGGAAGGCGGCGGGATAGTGCAGCTTGATCCAGCTGCTGGCGTAGACGAGCAGCGCGAACGACAGCGAGTGCGACTCGGCGAAGCCGAAGTTCGCGAACGCCTGTATCTGCTCGTAGATCCTCGCGGCCTCGTCGCCGACGATGCCGTGTCGCGCCATGCCGTCGAACAGTTTCTGCCGCAGCGAGTCGATGCGCGCGTGACCGCGCTTGGATCCCATCGAACGGCGCAGCAGGTCGGCGTCCTCGCCCGTGCAGTCGCCGACCGTCATCGCCATCTGCATCAGCTGCTCCTGGAAGACCGGAACGCCCATCGTGCGCTCGAGAATCGGTGCGAGTAGCGGGTGCGGATAGGACACCTTCTCCTTCCCCATCTTGCGGCGCACGAACGGGTGCACCGCGCCGCCCTGGATCGGGCCGGGACGGATGAGGGCGATCTGAATGGCGAGGTCGTAGAACTGGCGTGGCTGCAGGCGGGGGAGCAGCCCCATCTGAGCGCGCGATTCGACCTGGAAGATCCCGATCGAGTC
>JBQDDT010000197.1:0-4322 GCA_052092505.1 Microbacterium sp.
ATTTCGAGCCTCCGACAGCGGCCGCGCGGCGCCCGCCGGCGCCCTGAGAGACTGGACGGATGACGAGGATCATCGCAGGCGCGGCCGGCGGCCTCCGGATCGACGTTCCGTCGGCGGGGACCCGCCCCACGAGCGAGCGCGTCCGCGAGTCGCTCTTCGGCGCGCTCGAGCCGATGGGGATGCTCGACGGCGCGGCGGTCCTCGACCTCTACGCCGGATCGGGCGCGCTCGGCCTCGAGGCCCTTAGCCGCGGCGCCGCGAGCGCCGATCTCGTGGAGCGATCGGCGCGCTCCGCCGCGCTCGCCCGCCGCAACGCCGAGCGCGTCGCGGCGGCGACAGGCGGAGCGGCCCGCGCCCACGCGACGACGACGCACGCCTACCTGCGCCACGCGGCGGCGCCGTTCGATCTCGTGTTCCTCGATCCCCCGTACGATCTGCCGGACGCCGACCTCGACGAGGACCTGCGGCTGCTCGCACCGCTGCTCGTCGACGACGCGCTCGTGGTCGTCGAGCGCGCCTCCCGCTCGGCGGCGCCCGCATGGGAGGACGCGGGGCTGCGGCCGGTGCGCTCGAGGTCCTACGGCGACACGACGCTCTGGTGGGGCGAGCCGGCCGGGTAGCCCTCGCGCAGAGGTCGCCGGCCCGTGCGCGCCGGAGAAGCGTCCGGCACGCATGGGCCCCTCGCTCAGCCGCTGCGACGCATGGCTCGGATTCCGGTCCAGAGGCCGACCACCGCGACGACGACGGCCGCGAGCGCTCCCCAGACCACCTCGATCGCTCCGAGTCCGCCCCCGAGCAGCGCCCTTTCGGCCTGCACCACCCAGTTCACGGGGTTCACCACGGAGACCACGCGCATCCAGCCCGGCCCCTCGTCCAACGGCAGCAGCATTCCCGAGAGGATGAGCAGCGGGAAGATCAGCAGCTGCTGCACACCCCAGAACAGCCACTCGTGCTGCCTGGTCGCGAGAGCCAGCGAATAGGACAGCGAGCCGAGCCCGATCCCGAACACCGCGAGCACCACGAGGCCGATCAGCAGGCCCGCCGGGTTCGGCGCGAACCCGAATGGCAGCGCGATGACGACGATGACGAGCGCCTGCACGGCGATCGGGGCGACCTCCTTGAGCGCCCGGCCGATGAGCAGCGAGGCTCGCGCGAGAGGGGCGACGAGGGTGCGCTCGTGCGAGCCCGTCATCATCTCGTACTGCAGGTTGGAGCCGACCGCGCCCGTGCCGAACAGCACGATCATCACGAGCACGCCGGGGACGAACCAGCGCAGGGTCTCCGCCGCCGGTTCGCCGGATGTGCCGATCAGCAGCGGCGCGAACAGCCCGAGGAAGACGAGCGGCTGCACCAGGCTGAAGATCAGCGAGAACGGGTCCCGGAGCATCGGCTTCATCTCGCGGATCAGCACGTTCCACGAGTCCCGGCCGATCCGCGGGCGCACCGGTGCCGGCGAGGCTTCTTCATGGGTGATGGTCATCATGCGACTCCTGTCATCGTGGTCGTGGATGCGGCTTCTGTCTGCTCGACCTCGTCGTCGCCCGACTCACGCAGCGTGCGCCCCGTCAGCGCGAGGAACACGTCGTCGAGAGTCGGCGGCACCCCGGTGGCGCGGCGCACGACCGCGCCAGCCGCGTCCAGTTCCCGGATCGCGGTCGGCAGCAGCCGCTCGCCGTCAGGCGCCGTGACGCTGATCGTGGTCGCGCCCTCTCGCTGTGGCTCGCCGCCGGTGAGGCCGCCGAGCACGACGATCGCCCGCTCCGCCTCGTCATCGGTGTCGAAGCCGAAGCTCAAGGCATCCCCGGCGAGCTCGGCCTTCAGGCGTGCCGCTGTGTCGTCCGCGATGACGCGGCCGTGGTCCATCACCATGACGCGCTCTGCATAGCGGTCGGCCTCCTCCAGATAGTGCGTCGTGACGAACACGGTCGTGCCGAAGCGATCGCGCAGCTCGCCGATGTGCTGCCAGAGGTTCGCACGGCTCTGCGGGTCGAGACCGGTCGACGGCTCGTCGAGGAAGATCAGAGGCGGAGCGTGCATGAGACCGAGGGCGATGTCGAGGCGGCGCTTCTGCCCTCCGCTCAGCTGCTGCACGGACTGCGTGGCGAAAGGGGCGAGATCGAGCGATTGGATGAGCTCGTCGGCCCGTGAGGACGCGACGCGGCGCGACATGCCGTAGAACGCCCCCTGGCTGATGAGCTCGTCGCGGACACGTTGCGCGAAGCTGCCGCTGGTGAGCTGGCCGACGTACCCGATCCTGGCACGCACCGCCGAGGGCGCGCGCAGGACGTCGTGACCGACGACCACGGCCGTTCCGCTGGTGGGCGAGGTGAGGGTGGTGAGCATGCGCAGGCTCGTCGACTTGCCGGCGCCGTTGGGGCCGAGGAACGCCACGAGGGCACCGCGCTCGACGGAGAAGGTCAGGTCGGTGACCGCGTCGACGGTCTTCTTCTTGTGCGTGAAGCGCTTGGTGAGTCCCCGCGCCTCGAGGATGTTGTCCGTTGCCATGATCCGAGGCTAGGAACCTCTGCGGACAGATCCTGTCCTCATCCTCGGGCAGAATCAGATCATGTCCGGAACGACGACACGTGCCCTCGCCCTGCTCAACCTGCTGCAGACGCACACGCACTGGCCCGGGCCTGAGCTGGCTGCGCGTCTGCGTGTGACCGAGCGGACCGTGCGGCGCGATGTCGAGCGGCTGCGCGAGCTCGGATACCGCATCGATTCCGCGCCGGGCGGGGCGGGCGGCTACCGTCTGGAGGCGGGCGCGGCGATCCCTCCCCTGCTGCTCTCCGATGACGAGGCCGTCGCGATGGCAGTCGGCTTGCGCCTGGCCGCTTCCCGGCGGCTGCTGCAGGGGGCGGACACCGCCATCACGGCCCTCGCCAAGCTCGAGCAGGTTCTCCCGGCGCCCCTGCGCAGACGCGTGAATGCACTCGCGGATGCGGTGCACGCCGGTGCCGTGCGCTCGGGGGCTCCGGTGTCGTCCACGGTGCTGGGCGAGCTGGCGCTCGCCTGCCGCGACCACGAGCGCATCCGGTTCCGGCACACCTCGGCCTCCGGAGCCGTCACCCGTCGTCGCGTCGAGCCGCACACCCTCGCCCCCGCGGACCGGCACTGGTATCTCGTGTGCTGGGATCTCGACCGCGACGACTGGCGCACGTTCCGTGTCGACCGCATCGAAGAGATCGAGCGCACCCGCGTGCTCGTCGAGCCGCGAACGCTCGAGCCGGAGGAGATCGACGCCTTGGTGCTCGTCGCCACCTCCTGGTCACCTCAGCGCATCGAGGCAAGCGCTCTCATCGGCCTGCCCCTGCATCAGCTGGAGGATGCCTTCGGCCCATGGGCCCAGGGCTCAGAGGTCGTCGACGACGAGCGTACGCGCTGGCCGGTGGGCGGTTCGGACTTCCGCGAGGTCATGTATGCGCTCAGCTGGATTCCGACCGGGATCGACTACCGCGTCGCGCTCCCCGACGAGGCCCGTGACGAGATGCGCGAGACTCTGACCAGGATGCTTCACGCCCTCGCGCCGGACTGACTCGTGCCCTGCTCGGCGCGCTCCGTGTCGCGGCACTGCCGGCGACGTGGGCGGACGACGACGCCGGCCGAGGCGCTCCCTGAGGGGTCATTCAGCCGGTCTGCGCGTCCCAGTCGGCGTACGGGTCCCAGCCGCCACGGCCGTCGATCGTCACCCCGTCGATGAGGACCTCGCCGTCGCCGTCGCCGACGCGGCCGATCGCCCGGAATCCCACGGGGAGCGGGCCGTCAGGGAAGGTCGCGAGCAGCGCGTGGTCCTCTCCGCCGGTGAGCGCCGCCGCCACGTCGTCGCCGAGCGCGGCGGAGTCGAGATCGAGCGCGACACCGGAGGCGCGCGCCATCCGACGCGCGTCGAGCACGAGGCCGTCGGAGACGTCCATCATCGCGGTCACCCCCGCTCGCGCGGCGACGACGCCGAGGGCGATGGGCGGGGCGGGACGCAGCTGCGCATCGAGGAGCGCGCGCTCCCCCTCGCCGAGCCGCGCCGCATCGACCGGCACGGGCTCGCCGTCGTCGCGGAACCGGTCGAAGAGGATCCGCAGGCCGCGGCCCGCGAGGCCGAGCTCGCCGGCGATCGCGAGGACGTCGCCGGGGTTCGCACCGGAGCGGAGCACCGGGCGGCGCCCTCCCAGGTCGCCGATGGCGGTCACCGCGATCGTGAGCGTGCGCGAGACGGTGAGGTCGCCTCCGACCACGGCGCATCCGGGAGAGAGCGCCTCGCAGGCGTCGCGGAGTCCGTCGGCCAGCGCCTCGACGAACCCGATCCTGGTATCGGCCGGCATCGCGAG
>JBQDDT010000198.1:0-4241 GCA_052092505.1 Microbacterium sp.
CCACGCCTCGCGTGCCTGGACGGTGGTCGTACGGCTACGGCGAGAACGAGGAGGACACCCCGTGGGAGCCGGTCGCGGCCGAGCGCGGGGTCGAGGGCGACGCGGTGACCACGGTGCTGCTGCGCACGTGCGAGTTCGTCGACAACCGGCACACGCAGGATGCGGAGCAGCTCCTCGGCGACTTCGCCGACTCGATCGGCCGGAGTGGTCCGTGGATCTTCCAGCACGCCCAGGTCGGCCTCGTGCTGTGCCCGGAGCATGCAGAGCGCCTCGCCGATGCGGGGTTCGACCGGCCGGCGATCCGCCGCTGGCTCGCCGAGCGGTCCGGCAGGACGACGGCGCAGCTCGCGGTCGCGGGGAAGGACCGCTCCGAGGGGCGCGTGCGCTTCCCGTCGGGCGACGGCGACCCTGACGAGTTCCAGCGGACGATCGCCGATCCGGAGTCGATGCTCATCGTCGTCGCCGGGGCGCGCACGGCCGGCATCTCGATGGTCGTGCGCTACTTCGCCGACTGGTCGGGCCGGTCGGTGCCGATCGAGACGCGCTGACCCGAACACGACGACAAGGAGAGCGAGACATGGCAGAGATGGTGCGCGCGGCGGTCCAGACCGGGCCGCGGACGATCGAGATGCGGGAGTTCCCGAAGCCGGTCATCGGCGAGGATGACGGGATCCTGCGGGTCGAGGCGAACGGCATCTGCGGCAGCGACGTCGAGATCTTCTCCGGCAAGATCGGCGACCCGAACCGGAAGCCGTTCATCCCCGGACACGAGCCGATGGGCATCGTCGAGGAGATCGGCGAGCTCGCCTCCCAGCGCTGGGGGGTGAAGGCCGGAGACCGCGTCGCGCTCGAGGTGATCGTCCCCTGCCGCGCGTGCAGCGACTGCCTCACCGGGCGATACCAGGCCTGCCGGTTCCGCAAGTACGGGCACGGCGTGACCGACGTCGACGTCGAGCCGCACCTGTGGGGCGGGTTCGCCGAGCGCATGTACCTGTCGCCGACGTCCGTGATGCACCGCGTCTCGAACGATCTGACTCCCGAGGTCGCCGCCATGTACAACCCGCTGGGCGCCGGCGTGCGCTGGGCGGCGCAGCTGGGCGAGATCGGGCTGGGTGACACGGTCGTGATCCTCGGAGCGGGCCAGCGGGGCATCTGCGCCGCCGCGGCCGCGAAGGCCGCGGGCGCCGGCACCGTCATCATCACGGGGCTCGAGACCGACGGGCACAAGCTCGAGCTCGCCCGCGAGTTCGGCGCCGACCACACCGTCGTCGTCGACGGGAGGGACGGGCGCGACATCGCCGATGCCGTGAAGGAGATCACGAACGGCGAGATGGCCGACGTCGCCCTCGACGTCACCCCGATGGCGGCCGGACCCGTCTCCGACGCGCTCCACGTCGTGCGCTTCGGCGGACTCGTCGTGCTCGCGGGACTCAAGGGCGGCAGGGAGATCCCGCTCGTGACCGACCACATCATCCAGCGCGGGCTGCGGATCAAGGGCGCCTTCGGCGTCGACTCCGACGCGAACACCGCGGCGATCGCCCTGCTGGAGTCCGGCCGGTTCCCGTTCGAGAAGCTGCACACGCACACGTTCGGACTCGACGAGGTGCCCCTCGCGATCGACACCCTCTCCGGCAAGGCGGGCGACGGGACCGCCGTCCACGTGTCCGTGCACCCCAACGGCTGAAGGAGCCCGCCATGATCGTCGACGCCCACGCCCACTTCATCCCCGCCGACTACCCGGACGACGCGCCGGAGTGCTTCCCGCACATGGAGCCCGTCGACGGCTCGAGCGACCGGCTCCTCGTCTTCGACAAGATGCGCTTCCAGGCCAAGAGCGTCTTCTTCGAGGCGGAGAGGCGGATCGAGGCGCAGGAGGCGTCCGGCACGGACGTCGAGGTCGTCAGCCCCATGCCGCCGCTGCTGCGCTACGATCTGCCGGCGGCCGACGGGCTCGCCCTCGCGCAGCACGTCAACGACTTCGCCGCGACGCTGTCCTCCTACGATCCGGCGCGACTGATCGCGCTCGGCATGGTGCCGATGCAGGATCCGGACGCCGCGGCCGGCGAGCTGTCGGCGATCAGGGAGCGGGGCCTGGCGGGCGTCGAGATCGCGTCCAACATCCACGGCCGATCGATCGGGGACGAGACGTTCCTGCCGTTCTTCCAGGAGGCGGAGCGGCTGGGGCTGGCCGTCTTCGTGCACGCCATGCCCTCGCCGACGGAGCGGATGCCGGCCAGCGCCATGGGGACGTTCGTCGTCGGCGTCGAGGGCATGTACTCGGCCGCGTCGCTGATCCTCGGCGGCACCGCGGCCGCCTGCCCCGACCTGCGGATCTCGTTCAGCCACGCCGCCGGCGGGTTCGCGATGGCGCTGCCGCGCGCGAACTACTTCTGGGGCGGGTCGTGGAACGAGGAGCCGCGCGACCTCGACCGTGCCGTCATGCCGGATGACGGGCCGAGCCCGATCGAGTACGCGAGGCGCTTCTACTACGACTCGATGGTGTTCGACCGGCGGGCGATCCGGTACCTCATCGACCTGCTCGGCGCCGACCGGCTGCTCATCGGATCCGACTTCCCCGCGATGCTCCGCGAGGACCCGATCGCGCGCACGCTGCGCTCCCTCGAGCTCGACGAGAGCGAGTGGCACGACATCGCCTCGGCCAACGCATACCGCTGGCTGGGCCTGCCGGAGCCGACCGCCTGAGGCCCGGCGGGAAAGCGGGGCCCCTCCGCCGTGCGGGGCCCCGCTTCTGCGCGCCCCTGACTGTCGCGGTGAGCCGCGGAACCGACCCCTCCCGTCGGGCGGAAGAGCCGTAGCAGCGCCGGTCGGCAGTGGCGAGACTTCCCACACGACGCGCATCGGGGCATCCCGCGGCCGTCCCCACAGCCCGAGCTCGAAGGAGAGCATCGAGATGGTTCAGACACACGCACATCGTTCGAGGCGCGGCCGGATCGCCGGCGCCCTGGCACTCGCGGCGGGCGCGGCACTCGCCCTCTCCGCCTGCGGCGGAGGAGGAGGCGGAGGCCAGGCGGGCTCCGGCGGCGGCGAGCCACAGGCGGGCGGCGACCTCACGGTCCTGCTCGACGCCGGCTTCTCCGGCGCGTGGGCCACAGGGCTCGATCCCGCCACGAGCAACTCGACCGGCGCCAACCTGGCGCAGAACGGCAGCATCTTCGGCGGCCTGTTCACGGTCGAGGCCGAGGAGGACGGCTCCAACGCCGAGCTCGTGCCGAACCAGGCCGAGAGCTACGAGTGGTCGGAGGACGAGCTCACCGTCACGATCACCCTCCGCGATGGCATCGAGTTCAGCGACGGCACGCCGATGGACGCCGAGGCCGTGCTGTGGAACTGGATCCGCGTCATGAACTCCGGATCGACCGGCGCGCCGACCGTCGACTTCGACACGAGCATCGAGCCGCAGGAGCACAGCGACGAGTTCATGGACAGCCTCTGGGCTGCGCTGCCGGAGGACGTGAACAGGGACGAGGTCATGGGCGACCTCGGAGCGTTCCAGACCGTCGACGAGAAGACGCTGACGATCAGTCTCAAGACCGTCAACGGCTCGTTCATGAACGCGTTCCCCGGTTCGAGCCTGAACCTCGTCGCCTCGCCGACCGCGTACGCGGAGATGGGCGCGCAGGAGTTCAGCGTCGCCCCCGTCGCCGCCGGCCCGTTCACGGTGAAGGAGAACCGGCAGAACGAGCGCCTCGTCCTGGAGAAGAACCCGAGCTACTTCAAGGACGGGCTGCCGTACCTCGACCAGCTGACGTTCCAGTCGGTCACGGGCGAGCAGGTGCTCTACCAGACCCTCACGTCCGGCCAGGCCGACGTGATCGAGGGCATGAGCAACACGACGATCATCGCCGAGGCCGAGAGCAACCCGGCGCTCGAGGTGCACTACGGGGTCCCGACCTCGCCGTACGTGATCCAGCTCAACAGCCGCCAGGCGCCGTTCGACGACAAGAAGGCGCGCGAGGCGATCTACTACGCCAGCGACTTCGACGCGATCAACGAGGGCCTGTTCAAGGGCGAGGGCGAGCCGACGCAGTCGTTCACCGCGTCGGGCGGGCTCTTCTACGAGCCCGAGGTCGAGGGCTACCGCGAGTACGACCTCGACAAGGCCAAGGCGCTCGTGGAGGAACTCGGCGGGCTCGAGGTGGAGCTCGGCACGACCGACACCGGCGTCGCCGCCGAGGTCGCCACAGCGCTGCAGACGCAGTGGCAGGAGGCCGGCATGAAGG
>JBQDDT010000199.1:0-4233 GCA_052092505.1 Microbacterium sp.
GGGCGGGTCACCGGTCCCTGCTTCGCGATGGGGCAGGCGGCGGGAACGGCGGCGTCGATCGCGCTCGGCGACGGCGTCGGAGCGGCTGGCGTCGACGTCGCGCGCCTCCAGCGCCGCCTGGACGCGGACGGGGCGTACCTCGGGTTCGAGCTCCCCGAGGAGGCCGCGACCGCCGCGTGAGGCGGCTCAGCGCTGGGCGAGCTTGCGGAACAGCTGCGGGTTCGCGTTGCGGTACGCGCTCGCGATCGACGCGGCGGTCTGGGTCAGCACGGGGACGATGTCGTGCGCGAGGCTCTCCGCGGTCTCGCGCACGGTCGTCGACGACGCGGTCAGGGCGCCGACCGTCGTGCGGTTGACGCGGATCGGGACGGCGGCCGAGATCATCCCGGGGTGCAGCTCCTCGATCGACACGTCGAACCCGGTCTCTCGCACGGCCACGATCCGCTCGCGCAGGCGCGCAGGGTCGGTCACGGTGCGGGGCGTGTGCCGGTCGAGGTCCATCCGCTCCAGGCGCGTGTCGAGCTCGGCGTCGTCCAGGTCGGCCAGCAGCACCTTTCCGAGCGCGGTCGCGTGCACGGGCAGCTGGTGCCCGATCCGCACGGCATCCGGAAGGGGGCGCTGGTCCTCGATGCGCGCCACGTGGATCACCTCGTCCCCGTCCAGGACGCCGACGCTGCAGGTCTCCCTCGTCCGCTCGACGGCGTCGCCCAGATAGCGGTAGGAGATCTCCGGAAGCGACGAGGCGGCGAAGTAGCCGGCGCCGAGCTCGAGGATCCGCGGCGTGAGGCTCCAGAGGCTGCCGACGGCGTCGGCGTACCCGAGCGACTGGTACGTCAGCAGGATCCGACGCACCACGGGGCGCGAGAGTCCGACGCGCGAGGCGATCTCGGCGATCGAGAGCGACGCCTCCTGCCCGTCGAAGGCGCGCAGGACCTCGACCCCGCGCTGGATGCTCTGGATCAGATCGCGTGACCCCGTCGTCATGGCCCTCCCTCAGGCGCCGATGTCACGAAGACCGTACACGGACTCGTGCCACGGGATGAAGAACCGCTTGAGCTCGTTGACGACGAGATACAGGAGCAATCCCATGATCGACAGCCACAGGATGAGTGCGAACGTCTGCGCGGCATCGAGCGCATTCATCGCCGAGATGACGAGGTTGCCGAGCCCGTCGTTGCCGCCGAGGTACTCCCCGACGATCGCGCCGATCGTCGACAGCACGATGGCGACCTCCATCCCCGCGAAGAGGTACGGCTGGAGGCTGCGCGCCTCCAGCTGGAGGAATGTCTGCCAGCGCGACGCGTTCAGGCTCTGCATCACCTCGCGCTGCCCCTGCTCCACGGAGCGGACCCCCAGGAGCACGTTCAGCATGATCGGGAAGAACCCCAGCAGGGCGGACAGCACGACCTTCGACGTCAGCCCGAAGCCGAACCAGATGACGAACAGCGGGACGAAGGCGACCTTCGGAGCGACCTGCGCGATCACGATCAGCGGGCGCAGGCTCACCTCGAGCCACGGGATCTTGCCGAGGAGCACGCCGACGGCGACGCCGAGCACGACGGCGATGAGGAAGCCGATGACGATCTCGAGAACCGTCACCCCCGTCGCCTCCCAGGTCCTGGCGTCGGTGAGCAGCTCGGCGAACGAGCTGCCGACGGCGCCGGGGGGCGGGAAGATGAACGGGTTGACCTCGAACAGCGTCACCGTGACCTGCCAGAGGACGACGATGAGGACGACGGCCGCCGGGGTGACGATCCACGGCAGGATCTTCAGGAAGCGCGCGCGGGACATGTCAGTCCTCCTCGTCGATGTCGTGGCGGAGCCGGCGGATGATCTCGTTGAACTCGGGCGTCGTCTGCAGCTCGACCGAGCGGGGCTTGGCGAACTCGGCCGGCAGGATCTGCTTGACGCGCCCCGGCCGCGGCGTCATGTGCACGACGCGGTCGGCGAGGAAGACGGCCTCGGGGATGTCGTGCGTGACGAAGACGACGGTCGACGTCGTCTCGAGGACGATGCGCTGCAGCTCCAGGTTCATCCGCTCGCGGGTGAGGGCGTCGAGCGCTCCGAAGGGCTCGTCCATGAGGAGCAGCTCGGGTTCCGTCGACAGTGCCCTGGCGATCGCCGCGCGCTGGCGCATGCCGCCGGAAAGCTCCCTCGGGTAGGAGGTCGTGAACTCCCCCAGCCCGACGAGGTCGGCCAGCTCCGACGCCCTGGCGCGCCTGGCGCGTTTGGATACGCCGCGCAGCTTCATCGGCAGGGCGATGTTGTCGAGCACGGAGAACCACGGGAAGAGGTTGCTCTCCTGGAAGACGAAGCCGAGCATGCCGACGGCCGACTGGTCGACCTGGCTGCCGGACCACAGCGCGCGGCCGTCGACCTCGATCGAGCCGGCGGTCGGAGCGAGCAGCCCTCCGATCATCCGGAGCATCGTCGTCTTGCCGCAGCCCGAGCGCCCGATGATCGCGACGAACTCGCCCCGCGGGATGCTGAGGTCGACGCCGGAGACGGCGTGGGTGATGCCCTTGCGGGTGTGGAAGTCGCGCCCGAGGCCCTCGATCCTCAGCCGGGGCGTCTCCCCGGCCGCGGACTCCGCGGCACGGGGGCTTGCGGTGTTCACGGTGCCGTTGTTCGCTGCCACGTGTCGTCAGTCCTCCGGAAGGTAGTCGGACGTCAGCCATTCGGACGGGTCGTTGCCGCCCTTGAGGAGACCGGCCTCGGTATAGGTGTCGTACGCGTTCGTCCACGCCTCCTCGTTGTGCGTGAGGATCGGGGTGTCGGGAGCGTCGGGGTCGATCCAGGTGTTCTGCGTGTAGAAGTCGAGCGCCTCGATCGCGACGTCGTCGTCCTCCAGCGCGGCGAAGCTGAAGTCTCCGCTGTCGCGCAGGGTCTTGAGGACGTTCGCGAAGTCGTTGTCCGCGTCGTCGATGATGTCCTGCACCGCGTCGCGGATCGCCGCGAGGAACGCGGTGACGTTCTCCGACTTCTGCTCGTCGGCGAGCGTGTCCTCCGTGGCGAGGAACGTCTGGATGTCCGGCACGTCGGACAGACCGGCGTCGTCGACGACCGCGTCGGGGTTCTGCTGGGCGATCTGGATGGACGTGTCGAGGCTGACGATGTAGCCGGCGAGCTGTCCCTGCTTGACGAGCTCGTACGTGGCGCCCGTCACGGGCACGGCCTGGCGCGTCACGGAATCGCGCTCGACGCCGGCGTCGTCGAGGTCGATGTCCAGCACCTTCTCGCTCGTGCCGCCGATCGATCCCATGCCCATCGTCTCGCCCTCCATGTCCTCGGCGGACTCGACGGGCTTCGACTCGGTCGAGACGACGCGGATGTTCGACTTGTACGCCATCGTCCCGACCCCGACGAGCGGCTGCCCGTCCTCGAGCGGCGGGAACGAGTCGATCGAGCTGACGCGCGTGATGTCGGCGGCGCCGCCGAGGACAGCCTGCGTCGCCGCAGCCGACCCCTTCACGGGCTCGAGCGTGACGTCCAGGCCGTGGTCCTCGAAGTAGCCGCCGGCGTAGGCGTACATCTCGGGGGTGAAGGTGAACGACTCCAGCGGGAGGAATGTCACGACCGTCATCTCCTGGAGGTCGCCGTCTCCTCCCCCGCCGCCGGAGGACTGCGCGCAGCCGCCCAGCGCCAGCGCCCCCGCCGCGAGCACCGCGACCGCGCCTCCCAGCCGAGCCGGGCGGGTCATCGTCCACCTGTTCCGTGCAGTGATCATGTCGACTCCTGTGTCGGATCGGAGCCCCCGCGGCGTTGCGGACGGCTGCGTGCGAGTCTGCCCATCGGGCCGAGCGCGCTCCACGGACTTTCCAGCAGATGAAATCGGCGCGGCGCGGCTCTCGGGCGCCGCGTTTTCGCGAGGTGGAAACAGGGCGGCGGCGGCGCGCGCCAGTCGGCACAGTGGCAGTGCCCGCAGCGACGATGCGCGGGCGGAGGAGGCAGCGAGTGTCGCACACGGAATCGCCGACGGCGGAGAACGCGCTCATCACCGACATCGCCGACGTCGGGTCGATCGCGGGGCGCGAGTTCGGTCCGTCCGCCTGGCGCCCCGTCCCGCAGGACGACATCGACGCCTACGCGGCGCTCTCGGGCGACGACAATCCGATCCACGTCGACGCCGAGGCGGCCGCCGCGTCCCCGTACGGAGGGCGCATCGCGCACGGCATGCTCACGCTCACGATGGTGGTGCCGCACCTGCGCGAGATCTACCGGGTCGAGGGCACG
>JBQDDT010000200.1:0-4228 GCA_052092505.1 Microbacterium sp.
GTGAGGGGATGGGGACGTGGCCGGAACGATCCACATCGGGGAGGTCGCCGACCGCACGGGCCTGTCGCTGCGCACGCTCCGCCACTACGACGAGGTGGGCCTGGTCACGCCGAGCGACCGCACCGCGGGGGGCTTCCGGCTCTACACGGAGGACGACGTCGAACGTGTGCTGCTCATCCGGCGGATGAAGCCCCTCGGATTCTCCCTCGAGCAGATGGGCGAGGTGCTCGCGGCGGCCGACGCGATCGCGTCCGATCCGGGCGACGCGCGCGCCCGGTCGGCGCTGGAGACGTTCGTCGTGGACGCGGAGCAGCGACGGGAGAAGCTCGCGGCGCAGCTCGCCGCCGCCGATGAGCTCATCGCCCGCCTCCGCGGGGTGTAGCCCCGACTCGCGTGCCCGATCCGGCCTCGCGAGATGCATCGAGACCCGCCGGATCCGGCCGAACTTCGATGCATCTCGCGAGTTTCGGTGCATCTCGCGGGTGGGGGCGGGCGCGGGTGCGATGGCATAGCCTCGTGGGGTGAGTGCAGCCAGCGTGTACGCGATCCAGGTCGCCATGGCGGAGGAGGCCGAGCCGTTCCTCGCGGCGGCCGACGAGGTGAGCGATCCCCTGCGGATCGGGCGAGCGGAGCACCGCGGTCTCGTCATCGCCGGGCGCACCGTCGTGCTGGTCACGAGCGGGATCGGCATGGTCAACGCGGCCGACGCCGCGGCCGGGATCGTGCATCGCTACGGCGACGACGTCGCGATCGTCAGCGCCGGAACGTGCGGAGGACTCGCGGCCGACGCCGCGGTCGGAGAGGTCGTCGTCGGCACCGAGACGCTCAACGTCGAGGCCGACGCGGTCGCCTTCGGGTACGCACCGGGCCAGACGCCGGGCATGCCAGAGACGTACGCGGCGGATCCTGACCTGCGCGATGCGCTCGCGGCGGTCGCGCTCGACGACGTCCCCGTCCGGTCCGGTCGCATGGGCGCTGGCGACAAGTTCGCGACGGTCGACATCGCCCACGACCTGCGCCGTCGCTTCCCCGGCGTCGTGACGATCGACATGGAGACCGTCGCGGTCGCGCAGACCGCGCACAACCACGGCGCGCGCTTCGCCGTCGCCCGCGCGATCAGCGACCTGTGCGCGCCGGACGGCACCGAGTTCCTCACCCACGTCGACGACGCGGCAGAGCGCTCGGAGCGCGTCGTGCTGGCGGCCATGGAGCGCCTGTGACCGATGCCGTCGGCGCCGCGGGAGCCGGTCGCGACGAGCGGCAGGGCGGCCCCGTCGCTCCGCCCGCCGTCGCCGCGCACCGGATCCGCCTCGACATCGCCTACGACGGCACCGCCTTCGCCGGATGGGCGCGCCAGCCGGGGCTGCGGACCGTGCAGGGGGTTCTCGAGGATGCGCTCGCCCGCGTCGCCGGCTCGGCCGTCCGCCTCACGGTCGCCGGCCGGACCGACTCCGGCGTCCACGCGGCAGGGCAGGTGGCGCATGCCGACCTCACCGAGGACCAGTGGGCGCGCGTCACGCGTCCCCGCCGGGGCAGGCCGGCGCCGGACGATCCCGCCGCCGTGCTCGCCGACCGGCTGACCGGCGTCCTCGGCAACTCCTCCGACGCGACGGTGCGGCGGACCTCCACGGCGCCCGAGGGATTCGACGCGCGATTCTCCGCGGCCTGGCGCCGCTACGAGTACCGGGTCGCGGACGACGTCACGGGCTACGATCCGCTCGAGCGGCACCGGACGACACGCGTGCGTGCGTCCCTCGACGTCGACGCGATGGATCGGGCGGCCCGCAGCCTCGTCGGCCTGCACGACTTCGCCGCCTACTGCAAGCCACGTCCGGAGGCCACGACGATCCGGACCCTGCTCGAGTTCGACTGGCGCAGGGACGAGTGGAGCGTGCTGGTCGCGAACGTGAAGGCCGACGCGTTCTGCCACTCGATGGTGCGCGCCCTCGTCGGCGCCTGCGTCGCGGTCGGGGAGGGGCGCCTCGCGGTCGAGGAGGTCGAGCGGCTGCGCGACGCGGGCGAGCGCACGAGCGCGTTCAAGGTGCTCGAGGCGCGGGGCCTGGCCCTCACGGCGGTCGGGTACCCGCCGGACGACCAGCTCGCCGCTCGCGCCGAGCGCACGCGCAGCCGGCGAGACCGCGATGAGGTCCGCTGACCGCCCCGGCGCCGGATCCGAGAGCCCCGTGAAGATGAACGCCTCCCTATGCAAACGGCGAAGGAATGGTGACAGAACCTGCCGGAGGCGCGCGATCGGCGTACGGTGAGAGACATGAAGGTCCTGTCGTACAACCTCCGCAAGCACCGCGCGGCGGGGGAGCTCAGCCGGTTGGTCGACCGGTGGGAGCCCGACGTCGTGTGCGTTCAGGAAGCCGAGGTCTCGAACCTGCCCGTCCGTCTCCAGGGGCTGACGCAGGCAGCCGCGACCGATCGCAACCGCCTGGGTCTCGCCCTGTACTACCGCGAGAACACCTACCGGCTCGTCGACCGCGTCTCGCTGGGCCTGAAGCGCTCGCTCCACGACATCGTCCTGCGGCCGGCACACGAGCGACTGCTCGGGGTGCAGCTGCACGATATCGACGCCGGTCGCGAGGTCACGGTCGCGTCCTTCCACGCCGCACCGCTGACCGCGATGAACTCGCTGCGACGCTCGCAGATCACGTCGGCCCTGCAGGCGCTGGAGCAGCTCGGGCCCGGCACGCCGACGCTCATGGTCGGCGACTACAACTACCCGATCTTCAAGGAGCGTCTCGGCGACCGCGTCCGAGAGCACGGCTACAACCTCAGCCTCAGCGACTCGCGCACGTACACGCGCTACCGGTTCCTGCGCGGCCACTACGACTTCGTGACGTCCCGGATGCTCTCCGTCGGGAACGTCAGCACGCTGCCGCAGGGGTCCAGCGACCATCTGCCGATCCTGGTCGACGCCGACTATCGCGCCTCGTCGCTGACGGGCACCATCCGCACGGCCCGCGAGCGCCACGCCGCCTGACCCGCCGCCGAAGGGCCGATCACGCGCGGGCGATCGCGGCGAGGACGCGGTCGGCGATCTCGGGGTGGCAGACCACGAGATCGGGCAGGTACGGGTCCCGCCGGTTGTAGACGAGGTCGGAGCCGTCGAGGCGCGAGGTGTGGAGGCCGGCCGCCCTGGCGATCGCGACGGGCGCCGCGCTGTCCCACTCGTACTGCCCGCCGGCGTGGACGTACGCGTCCGTCTCCCCGCGCACGACCGAGCAGATCTTCACGCCGGCCGATCCCATCGGGACGAGCTCGGCGCCGAGCGACGCGGCGACGCGGCGGGCGACCTCCGGGGCGCGGCTGCGGCTCACGGCGATCCGCAGCGGATCGCCCGGGCCGTCCTCGCTGACGTGCGGCTCCGACGAGACGAGCACGTCCTTCGGCCCCGCCAGCGCGACGGCGCCGAGGGCGAGCGCCCCGCCGACGACGAGCGCGACGTGCACGGCCCAGTCGTCGCGGCCGGCGCCGTACTCGCGGGTGCCGTCGAGCGGGTCGACGATCCACACCCGCTCGGCGCCGAGGCGCCCGCCGTCGTCCGGCGCCTCCTCGCTGAGCACGGCGTCGCCCGGTGCGAGCTCCGACAGACGGAGGGCGATGACCTCCTGGGCTCCTCGATCGCCGAGGTCCCCGAGCGTGCGAGCGTCGATGCCGGGATGCTCCTCGCGGATCCGCACCAGGCGCTCGGCGGCCGCTGCCGCGACCTCGCGGGCGACATCGGAGTCGGTGAGAGTCGTCATGCGGCGGTCGCCTCCCGGTCGAGGGCGGTTGCCCGGATCGCGGTCCGGCCCATCGACGCTACCCCACCGCTCCCACGGCGCGCAGCGTGTCGGGCGCCAGTGCGGCGAGCTCACCGGCCGTCTGCTCGATCACCCGGCGCAGCGCGGCGGCCGCGGCGGTCGGTCGGACGTCGGTGCGGTGGGCGAGGCTCACGGTGCGTGTGAGGCGGGGAGAGGCCAGTCGCACGGAGCGCAGCGCGGGACGATCGAGGAGGACGGTCGCCGGGACGATCGCCGCGCCCAGTCCGCGCTCGACGAGCCGGAGCACGGCGTCCATCTCGGCCCCCTCCACGACCGGGGTCGGGTCGAGGCCCGCCTCCCGGAACGCGCGATCGGTCGCCGCGCGCAGGTCGTAGCTCGGCGCGAAGCTGATGAGGGGGAGCTCGGCGAGCCGCGCGAGATCGATCGCCCCGTCGGCCACCGGCTCCGAGTCGGCG
>JBQDDT010000201.1:0-4218 GCA_052092505.1 Microbacterium sp.
CGAGGCCGATCCCGATCCCGGTTGCGGCCAGCCCGATCCCGGCGGAGGCCGCGGCGCCGTGCACGATCCGGGTGAGCACGTCGCGCCCCGACTCGTCGGAGCCGGCGGGGTGCGCGAGCGACGGCGGGCGGAACGCCTCGGACGGGTGGATCGCGAGCGGATCGCCCGGCGCCAGGAGCGAAGGCACCGCGATCGCGAGCATGAGCGCGACGAGGAAGGCCGCCGCCGCGGCGCCTGACCAGCCGAGGCGCGCGAGGCCGCCGCGGAGGGGGCGAGCGGCGGCGCGCACGGCGCTCACGATCCGACCGCCGTCTCTGGGGCTGCCAGCTCGCCGGGCCGGGCGCCGCGCAACCGGGGATCGACGACCAGCTCGAGCGCGTCGGTGATGACGACCACCACGACGTACAGGACGGCCACGACGGTGACCACGCCGATCACGAGGGGGACGTCGCCTGCGAGCGCGCCTTCCTGCAGCAGGCGGCCGAGACCGGGCCTGGCGAAGAGCACCTCGACCACGACGGTGCCGCTGAGGAGGTTCCCGAACGCCCATCCCGACAGCGCCAGCGCCGGAAGCGACGCGTGGCGCAGGGTGTGGCGCAGCAGCACGCGCAGCTCGGTGGCCCCCCGCGCGCGCGAGGTCGTGGCGAACGGCGCCTGGTCGGCCTCGAGGAGCGCGTCGCGTGAGACCTGGGCGAGGAACCCGGCGATCGGCACGGCGAGCGTGACGACGGGGAGCACGAGACCGGCGGGGTCCGCGCCCTGGCTCGTGGCGGGAAACCAACCGAGCGACGCGGCGAACACGAGGATCAGCACGGCGCCGAGCCAGAACTGCGGCATCACGGTCGAGACGACCTCGACCCCGCGGATCGCCGCGTCGACCGCGCGGCCGATCGGCCCGCGGCCGGTGGTCGCGACGATCGCACCGGCCACCGCGAGCACCCAGGCCAGCACGAGGGCGAGCACGGCGAGCAGGAGGGTGCCCGGCAGCTGGTCGGCGATGAGGTCGGCCACGGGCTGGCGCCTGGCGTACGAGTCGCCGAGCTGCAGGGTCGCGATCCGCGCCAGCTGCAGGAGGTACTGCCACGCGAGCGGGCGGTCGAGCCCGTACTCCTCGCGCGCCGCGGCGACGGCGTCGGGGCCCGCCTGCGAGCCGGGGCCGCCCAGGATCGCCTCGAGCGGGTCGCCCGTCGAACGCAGGGCGAAGAACACGATCGTCGCGACGAGCCAGACGACGACGGCGGCGCGGCCGACGCGCGTCGCGATCCACCGGAGGACGCCGCCGACGGCCGGCCGGAGCCCAGGGGCGCGGAGCGTCCCGTCGGCCGTCGGCGCTGGCTCTGGCG
The DNA here is from genome assembly GCA_052092505.1 of Microbacterium sp. Taxonomy (GTDB): domain Bacteria; phylum Actinomycetota; class Actinomycetes; order Actinomycetales; family Microbacteriaceae; genus Microbacterium. Next base: position 1,344 of record JBQDDT010000201.1, read on the forward strand.
GCACGGCGCGCTACTTCGTCAGCTGGACGTTCAGCAGCAGCGGCGTGGAGATCGTCCGCAGCTGCTCGAAGCCGGTCACGTCCCGGTACAGGAAGTGGTTCTGCTGGTCGTACAGCGGCAGCACGGCGTAGCTGTCGAGCACGATCCGCTGGGCCTGCCCGTAGAGATCGGCCCTCTCGTCGTCGTCCGTCGTCGCGAGCGCGTCCTCGAGGAGCCCGTCGAGCTCCGGGTCGGTCAGCATCGCGTGGTTGGCGAAGTAGCCGGACGGGGCGGGGACCGTGCCGTCGGAGTGGTAGAGGATCCGCAGGACGTCGGGGCCGACCGTCGTGTACGGAGCGGAGACGGCCTCGTACTCGTGCGCACCGAGCCTCTCGTACCAGGTGGCGAGGTCGACGGGACTGAGCTCCACGTCGAACCCGACCTCGGCCGCGTTGGCCTGGATCTGCTCGAACAGCGACTGCTCGGCCTTGGTCGACTGGTCGGTCGAGACGGGGAAGCGCACGGTCAGCTTCTCGCCGTCCTTCACGCGGATGCCGTCGTCCTCCTCGGTCCAGCCGGCCTCGTCGAGCAGATCCGCCGCCTCGTCGGGGTCGGTCGCGAACAGCTCCTCGTCGCTGATCGCCATCGGCTCGGCGCTCGAGAGCGCGGAGTACGACCGCTCCGTCGTGCCCTGGAAGAGCGATTCGATGCCGGGGTTCGGATCGGCCACGCGCACGAACGCCTCCCGGACGAGCGGGTCGTCGAACGGCGCCTGCGACGTGTTCAGCTCGATCCGGTTCGAGGAGGCGGGGCGGGGTGCGTCGAGGTGGGAGAGTCCCTGCGACTCCGCCGCGGCGATGTCGCTCGGCAGCGGGTTGTCGATGATGTTCACCTCGCCGGACGCGAGCGCGGCCTGGCGCGTGGCGGCATCGGGGATGAAGCGCCACTCGACCTTCTCGACGTGGGCGGGGCCGTCGCTCGCGGCCTGGGGATTGGTCGAGACGTAGTCGTCGTTGCGGACGAGGACGACGCGGTCCTGCGCCGTCCAGCTGTCGACGACGAACGGCCCTGTTCCGATCGGGGCCTGGCAGTTGTCCTCCTGGCCGCGCTCGATCCCCGATGGGGCCTGCATCGCCGTCCACTGCTGGCTGAGGGACTCGAGCAGCGCGGACTTGGGCGTCGACAGGTGCAGGCGCACGTGCGCGTCGTCGACGACCTCGACCTCCTCGATCTGCTCGACCGCGAGGTATCCGGTCGAGCTGGCGGAGTCCGGATCCTGGAGGTGCTCGATGTTGACCTTCACCGCCTCGGCGTCGAAGGGCGTCCCGTCGCTGAAGGACACGTCGTCGCGCAGCGCGAGGTCCCAGGTGAGCCCGTCCTCCGAGGTCGACCACTCCGTCGCCAGCCACGGCGTGATCTCGCCGTCCTCGTCGCGCCCGACGAGGGGCTCGAGATACTGCGTCGAGATGAGGCCCTGCGGGTAGTTCCCTCCCACGTGGGGGTCGAGGCACGTGGGCTCGGCGTCGCCCGTGGCGTAGACGAGCGTGCCGCCCTCGACGGGCTCGGCCTCGTCGGATCCGCCGGACGAGCAGCCGGCGGCGAGGATCGCCAGCCCCGCGAGGGCGACGAGGGGGAGGGGACGATGAAGAGCGGGCATGGATCCTCGGAATTGTCGTGGACTCGGTCCGGAAAATGACCGTCTCCCAGCCTAGCCGCGTTGGCCGCGCCCCGGCCCCGCGCGCGGGCAAGGAGTCAGACCGCCTGGGCGAACTCGGCCGGCTCGTCGGCGGCGATGTGGGACAGGTGCTCCGGGATCGGGCGCCCCTTCTCCCGCATCGACTTCGCCCACAGGCGCCCCGCGCGGTACGAAGAGCGCACGAGAGGTCCCGCGAGCACGCCGAGGAATCCGATCCGCTCCGCGATCTTCTTGAACTCGATGAACTCCGTCGGCTTCACCCAGCGCTGGACGGGCATGTGGCGCGGCGACGGGCGCAGGTACTGCGTGAGCGTGATGATGTCGCAGCCCGCCTCGTGCAGGTCCTGGAGCGCCTGCTCGACCTCCTCCGGCTCCTCGCCCATGCCGAGGATGAGGTTCGACTTGGTGATGAGCCCCGCCTCGTGTCCCTGCGTGAGGACGCCGAGGGACCGCTCGTACGTGAACGCGGGGCGGATGCGGCGGAAGACGCGCGGCACGGTCTCGACGTTGTGCGCGAAGACCTCGGGGCGCGCGTCGAACACCTTCTGAAGGTGCTCCGGCCGGCCCGACATGTCGTTGGCGAGCAGCTCGACGCCCGTGTTCGGGTTCAGCGCGTGGATGCGGCGCACGGTCTCCGCGTTGAGCCACGCGCCCTCGTCCGGCAGGTCGTCGCGTGCGACGCTCGTCACCGTGGCGTAGCGCAGGCCCATGTGTCGGACGGACTCGGCGACGCGCCGGGGCTCGTCCGTGTCGTACTCGGCCGGCTTCCCCGTGTCGATCTGGCAGAAGTCGCACCGTCGCGTGCACTGCGATCCGCCGATGAGGAAGGTTGCCTCCCTGTCCTCCCAGCACTCGTAGATGTTCGGGCAGCCGGCCTCCTGGCAGACGGTGTGCAGATCCTCGCTCTTGACGAGCGAGCGGATGTTCTGGAACTCCGGGCCCTGCTTGACCCTGGTCTTGATCCACTCCGGCTTCTTCTCGATCGGGGTCTGCGCGTTGCGGACCTCGAGGCGGAGGAGCTTTCGTCCGTTCGGTGCGGTGCTCACGCGGGGATCCTCTCGAAGGCCGCGCGGAACGCGGCGGCGGCGTCGGCGGCGAGATCAGCGGGGGACAGGTCGGCGCCCGTCTCGCGGGCGATGGTGGTGACGCCGGCATCGCGGATGCCGCAGGCCACGATCTCGTCGTACGGGGCGAGGGAGT
>JBQDDT010000202.1:0-4210 GCA_052092505.1 Microbacterium sp.
CCCCCGTTCAACCCCGCGTACGGCCCCCGGGGCCCCCGCTCCGGGGCGCCGAACTCGTCGACGACGATGACGAGCCTCGGCATGTCGACCCTCGGGTCGGCGATGTCGGCGGCGCCCGCCCCGGCGATCGCGGCCTCCCGGCGGCGCAGCTCCGCTCGGAGGCTCTCGACGGCCCTGCGCGAGCCCGACCCGTCGAGGTCGGTGATCAGGCCCGTCACGTGCGGGACGTCCTCGAGCGAGGCGAACGCGGTGCCGCCCTTGAAGTCGGCGAGGAGGAACGCCACCTCGTCGGTCGAGCGGGTCGCCGCGAGGGCGCAGATCCACGTGGTGAGCAGCTCGCTCTTGCCGCTTCCGGTCATGCCGACGACGACCGCATGCGGCCCGTCGTGCACGAGATCGACGCCGGCGAGACCAGCCGCCGCGCGCCCGATCGGGACGGCGAGGCCGGCCGGTCCGTCGTCCGCCGGCCGGCCTCCGGCCTCGGGCGCGGCGAGGATCTCCGACAGCTCGCACAGGACCGGCGCCGCATCGGCCGCCGCTCCCCGGCGCGCGGCGAGCTCCGCCGCGATCCGCTCGGCCTGCGCCAGGGAGAGCGCCTCGAGCTCGAGAGGCTCCCCCGACGGGTCGGACGCCGTGTCGTCGAGCCGACGGCCCACGAGGGCGCCCGCCTCGTCGAGCTCGATCAGCACGCCGCACGCGGGAGGCGCGGGCACTCCCCGCTCGGCCACGCAGATGACGAAGTCGGGCGCCTCGCCCTGCGCGCCGCGAGCGTCCGCGGCGGCGTCGACGACCGCCACCCGCACCGGAGCTGCGGCCGCGGGCGGAGCCGCTCTGGACGCACCGTCCGCCCCGAGGTGCGGGAGCGCCGCGAGCGCCGCGCGATCGCCGGGGAGCACGCGCGTCACGCGCAGCCGCTCGGGCGACGCGCGCAGGCACAGCTGGATCAGAAACGCGCGCGCCACGGCCCGCGCCGCCGGCGCCGGACCCTGCACGCACACGCCGCCCGCCTCGGAGAGCGCTGCCGAGACCGGCGCACCGCCGACCCACGCCGCGTCACGACGCAGGCGATCCGCCTCCTCGCCCTCCCCTCCGGTCACCCTGGTCTCGCTCGGCACGCGCCCCCGGCCGAGGACCAGCTGCTCCGTCCCGTGCCGCCAGAGGGTGCGGGCCGCGGCCAGTCGCCCGGCGTCCGGCCGGCGCCGGTCGAGGGCGTCGCGCTCGGCGTCGTGGCGCTCTCGGAGCTCCCCCCTGGCCCGCTCGCAGGCCGCGGCCATCTCCTGCGCCGCCCTGCGCCGATCGCGCCGGCGCGCCCGTGCCCCGTCGACGAGGGAGCCCACGGCCATGAGCGGCCCGATCGCCGCGAAGCACAGCATCATGACGTACCCGGTCACGAGCCACATCACGACGGCCCCGACGACCGGGACGAGCGACGCGACGATCGGAATCGATCCGCGCCGGGCGGGCGCGGTCGGCGCGGGGAGGGAGAGCGGCTCGTCGGCGCGGAGGGGTGCGGTCACTCCCCCAGTTCAGCGCCGCGCGCCTCCGGGGAGAAGCCTCGGCAGCGCCTGTGGACCGGCGGCGCCGCGTTCGGGCCCCTGTGGGGGACGGCGGAGCGTCAGGCCCCGCTGCCGCCCTGGTCCCGATCGGCCTCCGGCGCAGCGTCGGACGCCGCGGGGGCGTGCCCGTCCGATGACGCGTCCTCCGGGACCTCCGACTCACCGCCGGCTGCGCCGTCGTCCACCACATGGCCGGGACGGGCCACGTCGACGACGATGACCGAGACGTTGTCGCGCCCGCCGTTCTCGAGCGCCGCGGCGAGCATCGCGTCCACGGCGGCCGCCGGCTCGGGGTTCTCGCGGAGGAAGTGCAGGATCCCGTAGTCGGTGAGCTCCTTCGTGAGCCCGTCCGAGCAGAGGACGAAGCGGTCGCCGTCCTCCACGTCGATCCGCACGTAGTCGGGGACGACGCTCTCGCTCGGTCCGACCGCACGGGTGATGACGTTCCCGTACGGGTGGTTCTCGACCTCGTCCGGCCCGAGCCGTCCCGCCTGGACGAGCTCCTGCACGAGCGAGTGGTCCACGGTGACCTGCACGAGCGAGTCGCCGCGCGCGAGGTACACGCGCGAGTCGCCGATGTTCATGACGACCCACGAGGCCGGATCGGCGTCATCGTCGAGGTACACGCCGGTCACGGTCGTCCCCGTGCCCTCGTCGGTCGTCTCCGGGTGGTCGGCGATGTCGCGCACCGCGTCCTCGAGAGCGCCCTCCACCGTCTGCGGGCTGACGTCGCCGCTCTCGGCGACGCGCTCGAGGCGCTTCACGGTGACGTCGCTGGCGATCTCGCCGCCGATGTGGCCGCCCATCCCGTCGGCCACCACGAACAGCGGCCAGTGCATGAGGATCGCGTCCTGGTTGACGTCGCGCTTGCTCCCGCGATCGGTCACCCCCGCCCACTGCACGGACAGCTCCCCGCCCTCCGCGAGGGTCAGGGAGTGCGTCCGAGCCGAACTCGCTGCGTCGGTCACACGGCCTCCAGATCATGAGCGTCGGGTCTCGAGTGGTGACGACGCACGTCACATCCTAACCGCGCGACCTGCGCGTCACGCGTGCGGTGGGGACCTCTGCCCACGTCACGCATCGGCGACCAGCTCGGTCTCCCCCGGCGCGCCAGGCCGCATCCGCAGCCCGCAGCCCGCGGCCCAGGCGCACAGGTCGTCGACGGAGGAGAGCTCGGGGCGCTCGGTGGCGAGGCGCCTGGTCAGCTCGCCCTTCGCCTTCTTGTTGAAGTGGTTCAGCGCGCGCGTGGCCCCGTCCGCCTGCTCCGTCACGACCCGGACATAGGTCGACGCGACGCCGTCGGGCACCGGCCCGAGCGCGACGTACGCCTGAGAGCGCAGGTCGACGACCAGCGGCCGCGCCTCGGCCGCGAGCGCCGACGTCACGGTCCGCGCCCACACGCCCCTCAGCGAGGCGAGCCCGGGAAGCGACGTGCCGGCCGAGAACCGGTAGGTCGGGATCGCATCGAGCGCGCCGACGGGACCGAGCGGAGCCGTGTGGATGAGCGCGTGCGCCCCGAGCCAGCCACGGGCGCCGTCGTCGAGGGAGGCCGCGTCCAGCGCGTCGTACAGCACGCCGGTGTAGCGGTCGACGGCGGCCATCGTCGGAGCAGAGCGGAGCGTCCGGTTGTCCTCGATCGCCGGGCGCTGCCGCTCGGACAGGCGCAGCACGCGCGCCGCCCTGTCGGGATCCTCCGACAGCGAGACCAGGGACGCGACGACGGCCTCGCGCGGGGAGCTCAGTGCTCCCAGCGCGAGGCCGTCGAGGCGAAGCGGCTGGCCCGATCCCCCTGCCCGCTTCGTCTCGGAAGGGGGCAGCAGGATCGTGGTCAGGACTCGAGCGCGGCGTGACCCGCGACGATCGTCACCCGGTCGGACTCCACCGAGACGAAGCCGTCGGCCGCGGTGGCCCTGATCACCGTGTCGTCCTCCTGGGTGATCCGGACGGGGCCGTCTCCGAGGATCGCGAGCACCGGCTCGTGACCGCTCATGAAGCCGATCTGCCCGTTCGTCGTGGTCGTGACGACGAGCTTCGCGTCACCCGTCCAGACCTCCTCGTCGGCCGAGACCAAGCTGACCTGGAGCGGCATGTCAGCCGTTCTCCTTCTGGATCTTCGCCCACTGCGCCTCGACGTCGCTGATGCCGCCGACGTTGAAGAACGCCTGCTCCGCGACGTGGTCGAAGTCGCCCCGGACGATCGCGTCGAAGGACTCGATCGTCTCCTTGAGCGGGACCGTCGAGCCGTCGACGCCCGTGAACTTCTTCGCCATGTAGGTGTTCTGCGAAAGGAACTGCTGGATGCGACGCGCACGGGCGACGACGATCTTGTCCTCCTCGGAGAGCTCGTCGACGCCGAGGATCGCGATGATCTCCTGCAGCTCCTTGTTCTTCTGGAGGATCTGCTTCACGGACGTCGCGACGCGGTAGTGGTCCTCGCCTAGGTAGCGGGGGTCCATGATCCGGCTCGTCGAGGTCAGCGGATCGATCGCCGGGTACAGACCCTTCGAAGCGATCTCGCGCGAGAGCTCGGTCGTCGCGTCGAGGTGCGCGAACGTCGTGGCGGGGGCCGGGTCGGTGTAGTCGTCGGCCGGCACGTAGATCGCCTGCATCGAGGTGATCGAGTGACCGCGCGTCGAGGTGATGCGCTCCTGGAG
>JBQDDT010000203.1:0-4202 GCA_052092505.1 Microbacterium sp.
CGCGGTTCGACTCGGCCATCTTGTGGGTGTCCTCGCGGCGCTTGACCGCGGCACCGAGGCCGTTCGAGGCGTCGAGGATCTCGTTCATCAGACGCTCGGTCATCGTCTTCTCACGACGGCCCTTCGCGTAGCTGACGAGCCAGCGAAGCGCGAGCGTGTTCGCGCGGTGCGGCTTGACCTCGACCGGCACCTGGTAGGTCGAGCCGCCGACGCGGCGGCTGCGGACCTCGAGGGTCGGACGGACGTTGTCGAGCGCCTTCTTGAGCGTCTGCACCGCGTCCTGGCCGTTCTTGGCCTCGACGCCGCGGAGGGCGCCGTAGACGATCGACTCGGCGAGCGACTTCTTGCCGTCGACGAGGATCTTGTTGACGAGCTGCGTGACGATCGGAGCGCCGTACACCGGGTCGTTGACGACAGGGCGCTTCGGGGCGGGTCCCTTGCGAGGCATAGCGGTCAGCCCTTCTTCGCGCCGTAGCGGCTGCGCGCCTGGCCACGGTTCTTGACGGCCTGGGTGTCGAGCGCACCGCGGACGATCTTGTAGCGGACGCCGGGGAGGTCCTTCACACGACCGCCGCGGACGAGCACGAGCGAGTGCTCCTGGAGGTTGTGGCCCTCGCCGGGGATGTAGGCCGTGACCTCGGTCCCGTTGCGGAGCTTCACACGAGCGACCTTGCGCATCGCCGAGTTCGGCTTCTTCGGGGTGGTCGTGTACACGCGGGTGCACACGCCGGCCTGCTGCGGGTTCGCCTTCAGGGCGGGAGCCTTGGTCTTGGCTGCCTTGGTCTTGCGCCCCTTGCGAACCAACTGCTGAATAGTTGGCACGTTCTCTCCTTGTCATGCTGCACGGTGACAGCGCGTGATGTTTCACGTAAGACCCGCCGACACCGCGGATGACCGAGGTGTGTATGGTGGCGGATATGCCGTGGGGGTGGGCTGTTCGCAGCCCAGTCCCGACGTGACGAGCCGCGCGCCGCCTTCCGCGCCGAGGCACAGAAGCAGGCGTGCGAGTACGCACACTCGTCTATGTTACGCGCAATGACACGCCGGGTCAAAAGGAATCGGACGCTCCCGATCGGCGGTCAGCCGAGCTCCCGCGGATCGAACGGCGCGTCGAGCGACTGCGTCAGCTCGGCGAGCATCGTCTCGATCTGCGGCTCCACGAACACCTCGATCGCCTCCTGGATCCGCAGGCGATGAGCCAGCAGCGCCGTGCAGACCTCGCGCCCGATCATGTTCGCGTACTCGTCGGCGAGCGCGACTTCCTGGCGCAGCGCGGCCTTCGCGTCGTCGCTCAGCGGCGGAAGGCTCGGGACCTCCTGGGCCGCCTCGCTGGCGAGGCCCTCGATCGTGAAGAGGAACGGTGCCCCCGGCACGGGGTCCGGATCGAGCGGCAGGCCCTCGTGCTCCGGCTCGAGCCCCTCGTCCGGGCGGTAGCTGCGGGCGCGGTTGCGGGCCTGCTGCTGGTCGAGCTCCGTCTGCAGCATCGGGAGGTTGAGCTCCGTGTAGCGGGACACGTGCCGGTCGACGATCGTCTTGATCCTGGTCGACATACCGTGCTGGACGGCGTGGGGCACGTCGGATCCGATGCCGGCGGCCGCCAGGATCGGCGAGCCGAGGCAGCGCCGACAGGGCGCGACGCGTCCGCGATGCGTCGCCGGTGTCCAGCGCGGCAGCCATCGCAGCCAGGCCTCCACCGCCTGGCTCACCTGCGTCTCGAGAGACCGCTCCACCCCACCAGGGTATGCACTTCCCGGCCGGGATTCCGCAGGCCCTGCCCGATTTCTCCGATGGATCCCTATCCTGAGCCCTCGTCCGGGCCCTCCCACGGCCATCTCGGCCGGTCCGCCTCCGTGCGCCGCAGGGCGACTCCCGCCCAGCCGCAGATCGCCGCGACGAGCAGGAACACGAGGGAGGTCCCCCCGACGACCGCGTCGGCGGCGGCGGCCGTCGCGGTCGCCGCGCCGGCGCCGAAGGCCAGCGCGAGCAGCCAGAGGGCGAGGAGGTGGCCGAGCGCCGCGGCGACGGCCACCGGGATCACGGCCGTGAACGCGGGGCGGGGAGGCTGCGTCGCCCAGAGGAGCGCGCCGGCGAAGGCCAGCAGGCCGCAGACGCCGGCGAGCATCGTCGGCACCGCGCCGAGGCCCTCATCCGCCAGGGGCGCCGATCCGCTCCAGAGCGCGACGAACCCGATGACGCACACGAGCAGTGCGCCGTAGGCGATCGACGCGAAGGCCGTGGCGACCTCCGCGCGCATGCGCTTCGCGGCCATCGGCCATCGCCTCGCTTCCGGGGGCCGTGCCCGCGGCCCCGCGCGTGAGCCCGCTCCGTGCGAACGGGCCTCGCCTCATTCTCCCTCGGAGACGGCCCGCTCGTACTCGGCCCGGTCCTCCGCGTTGAGACGCTTCATCCGGCGCCCGCGGCCGGCGACCCACGCACCGAACCACACGGTCACCTCGCGAGCGATCACGAACGACACGATCGCGACGGGATCGAGCAGACGCTCGCCGATCATCGCCTGCGCCTCGCTCGGGGCGATCATCCAGAACGGGTAGGTCACGACGTCGGCGAACACGCAGCCGGCGTAGGTCGCCGCCGCGACGAGGAGCCCCAGGACGACCCACCAGGCGGCCCGCCCGCGGTTGACGAGGAGCCCGACGATCCAGAAGGCGAGGAAGAACACGATCGCCGGCAGCCAGAAGGACGCCTCAGCGATCGTCGCGAGCAGGTCGCTCGCCAGGGTGTCGAACGCGATCTCGCCCTGGATGAGCTTCCAGCCGAGGTCGGCCGCCGCGTAGAGCAGGACGAAGACGATCGTCGCCGGGATCCCGATGAGCAGGGCGGCGAGCCGGTTGCCGCGCTTGCGGGGCGGCTCGTACTCCTCGACGATGACGGCGTCCGGCTGCCGCTGGACGGGCTCGCTCGGCACTACGGCCGGCGGCACGGGATCCATCGCCTGCGTGGGCGCGTCGTCGCCAGGCTCCGTGGCGCGGAACGTCTCCGGCGCCTCCTCGAACCACGCGTGCCCGACCGCCTGCGTGGGCGCCGTCGGGGTCGCGACGGGCGTGGTCCCCGACGAGCGGGCCTCGAACTCCTCCAGCTCGGCGGCCAACGCGGCGTAGTCGGGCTCGGAGGCCGCCTCAGGCGTGGCATCGGGCGCCGCGTCCGCAGCAGGCTGATCGGCACGGCTCGGGATCCGCTCCGTCGCGGCGGCGTCGGCGGTGGGCTCGGCGGCCGCCTCCGGGGCGGTCGACGCGGGGCTCTCCGCGGATCCTTCTGGGTCTTCGGCCGAGGGGGGAACCTGCGCCGGAGCCGGCTCCGCGACGGGCTCCGACTCTGCGGCGAGGTCGCCCGCGACGGGGCCGGCGCTCGTCTGGTCCGCTGCCGTGGGCTCGACGGCGTCCGGCGCGATCTCCGCCGGAGCGGCGGGAGGCTCGGCGGATTCCGTCTGCTCCGCGGGGGCCGCGGACTCGTCCTGCGGTGCGGCGTCCTCGATGGGGTCGCCGGTCGTCGGGTGCTTGTCCCCCAGGGCGTCACTCATCAGCTGCACTCCTCACGGCGGGGCGGGTCCCCACGCCTGGAGCGTAACGCGGCATCCCGCCCGCGCCCCGGCGCCTCGCCGCGAGTCTCCCCGGCGAGTTGCGGGCACCGGGGCGACTCGGCTCGGGCTCGACGCCTCTCCCGGATGAGTGCACCCGCCCGAGAGGAGCGCCCAGCGGCGTCATCTGCACTCACCTCGGGCGATTCTCCTCACCCTGCGCAACGCGAAGCGGGCCCCGATACCCGGGTCCGGGGCCGCGCGACAACCCCAAACGGCTCAGGCGGGCGCGCGGGCTCGCACTCCACACCCCACCCTCAGGTGTTCAGGGCGGGGGTCGTGAAGTCGTCCGACGAGAACGCGTCGAAGTCGACGAACCCGTAGTCGCCCTCGGCGAAGGCTCCGTCGGACGCGAAGATGCGGTTCGGGTACCGCTCGCTCTTCGCCTCCTCCGTGGCCTCCACGACGACGTCGCGGTACTTCGACAGGCCCGTCCCCGCGGGGATGAGCTTTCCGATGATGACGTTCTCCTTGAGGCCGACGAGCGGGTCGCTCTTGCCCTGGAGCGCCGCCTCCGTGAGGACGCGGGTCGTCTCCTGGAACGACGCGGCCGACAGCCACGACTCCGTCGCGAGCGACGCCTTCGTGATGCCCATCAGCTCCGGAC
>JBQDDT010000204.1:0-4192 GCA_052092505.1 Microbacterium sp.
CGGTGGGCGACCGGCGGCGGCACCGCGCTCGCGTTCGTGATCGTCGCTGCCGTCACGCTCGCGGTCCTCCTCGTCGGATGGCGCGCGATCGCGGTGCTCGTCGCCCGGATGCGCGCCAGCCGCGCCCGGCGCGCCTGAGGCGCCGTGCGCGGCTGGCGCGCGGATCAGCCGGCGTAGAGGTCGACGTCGCCCGCGGAGACCCGCACGTCGACGAGCCGGTCGGCGTCGGAGGACGTCTGCAGGTTGTTCGTGTGGACCTCGCCGGCCGATCGATCGATCCGGACGTCGTACTCCTCGTCGGGGAGCGTGACATCGGCGCCTCCCGCGCTCACGCCGAGCACGACCGACGAGGGCGCCGACCCCGTGAACATCCCCTCGAAGTGACCGGCGGAGACCTCGACGTCGACCTCGCGCACATCGGCGAGCTCCGCGATCGCGCCTCCCGCCCCGAGCTCTCCGCCCAGGGTCTCGGCTGAGCCCTCGAGCTCGATCGAGCCGGCGCCGAGGTCGAACACGACGTCGCCGAACTCACCATCGGCGAACACCTCGCCTGCGCCCACCCCGACGTCGAGATCGGTTCCGGCGAGCGACTCGGGGAGCGTCAGCGTCGCGCGGGCGTCTCCGCCCCATCCGCGCAGCCAGTTCCAGTCGTCGAAGCCCCAGCCCTCGTCGGGACGCGCGAGCGAGAGGGTGTCGCCGTCGCGGGTGAGCGACCAGTCGGACACATCCCCGCTCGATGTCGCCTCGAGGGTCGCCTCGTCGACGTCCGCGAACACGACCCGCAGCGTGCCGATCGTGTGCTGGATGTCGACCGCGGTGACGCCTTCGACCTCGGCGGAGAGCCCTTGGGACGTGCTCTCCCCGATGAGCGAGTGGCCGACGGTCGCGATCGCGGTGCCTGCCCCGGAGAGCACCAGGGCGCACGCGCCCAGCACGGTCGCCGTGATCGAGACCGCACGGGTGCCGAGGCGGGCGGTGTCGCTCTGCACCGGCGCCGCGGGCGGGGCCTGATTCGGACGGCCGGAGGCTCCGTGCGTCCGCTGCGGCTCCGACTGTCGCGCGCCGTCCTGCCGGCCGCCGTCGAAGGGGGGAGGTGTGGGCTGCGTCATCGGTTCGCTCCTGTCTCATCGGCGCGATCGTCGCGCGCGGGTCTGGCGTGGGGCGCCACGGGGGACGGATCGCCCGTCGCCTCGATGTGGGCGAGCACGGCGAGCACCCGCCGGTTGCCCTGGGCGTCCTGGTCGAGGTCGAGCTTCTGGAAGATCGACGTGATGTGCTTCTCCACGGCGCCGGCGCTGATGAACAGCAGCCGGGAGATCGCCTGGTTGTTCTTGCCCTCCGCGATCAGCGAGAGCACGGTGCGCTCGCGCTCCGTGAGCCGCTGCATCCGCTCGTCCCTCGAGCGGCGCGTGAGCAGCTGCGAGACGACCTCGGGATCGAGGACTGTGGCGCCCTCGGAGATCCGGCCGATCGACTCGAGGAACTCGGCGACGTCGGTCACGCGGTCCTTCAGGAGGTAGCCGATGGCCCCGCCCGGCTGGGCGATGAGGTCGGACGCGTAGCGCTCCTCCACGTACTGCGAGAGCACGAGGACCGCGAGCTCGCTGTCGCGGGAGCGCAGTTCGAGCGCGGCGCGGATGCCCTCGTCGCGGAAGGTCGGAGGCAGGCGGACGTCGAGGATGCAGAGGTCGGGCGCCGTCCGCTCGACGCTCTCGACGACGGATCGGGCATCCGGCAGGGCGGCGACGATGTCGTGCCCCGCGTCGGCGAGCAGGCGCGTGAGGCCCTCGCGAAGGAGGACGGAGTCCTCGACGATCAGAATGCGCATGGCACGCTCACCTCCAGAGACGTGGGGCCGCCGGCCGGGCTGTCCAGCCGACTCGATCCGCCCAGTGCGGTGATCCGGCGCTGGACGCCGTCGATCCCTCCGCCGGGGGTCACGCGGGCCCCGCCGACGCCGTTGTCCTCGATCCGCGCCCAGAGGGAGCCGTCGTCGAGCCGCGAGCGGACCACGACGCGGCACTCGGTGGCACGGGAGTGCTTGGCCGCGTTGGTCAGGCTCTCGGCGATCGCGAAGTACAGGGCCGCCTGCGGTTCGCGAGCCGGCGCGCCCTCGATCCGGACGTCGAGCTGCACGGGGATGTGCGAGCGCCCTGCCAGGGCGGACAGCGCGGCGTCGAGCCCGCGATCGTCGAGCACGGAGGCGTGGATGCCGCGCGCGAGCTGGCGCAGCTCGGTGATCGCCGCCTTGGTCGAGGTGTGCGCCTCGGAGACGAGCTCCTTGGCCTGCTCCGGATCGTTGTCGATCTTGGTCTGGGCGAGGCCGAGCGTCATCCCGACCGACACGAGGCGGGGCTGGACCCCGTCGTGCAGATCGCGCTCGATGCGGGTTCGCTCGACCTCGCCGGCGCGGATCGCATCGGCCCGCTGGGCCGCGGCGTCGTGCGCCTTCGCGGTCGCCTGCTGGGCCTGCTGCGCCGCGGCGCGGGCCTCGGCGGCCAGCTGCGCCTCGCGGATCGGGGCGACGAGGACGCGCGAGAGCACGCCATGCAGCAGGGCGACGCCGTACATCGCGGCGAGCGCGATCACGGCGATGATCGCCGCGAAGAGCGAGGGAATCGGCGTGTCGAGATGGAAGCCGAACACGTCCCCCGATCCGTCCCAGAGCGGGGAGAGTGCCGAGACGGTCGCGTTGATCGCGAGCCCGAACAGGCCCCAGGTGATCGCGCCGAGGATCGTCCCGATGGCGAGGTGCGCGATCGCGCGCCATGTGCCGCCGTCGATGAACTGCAGCCAGACCGTGTGCAGGAACCCGGGGAATCCGGTGTGGTGCGAGCGGCGGGGCTTCAGGATCGGCAGACCGAAGCGGTACAGTCCCTCGACGCGCGCTGTCTCGAGGAACGCGGCGCCGTAGAGGAGGTAGACGAACCCGAGGAGGAGGACGACGCCGACGACGATGAACGTGGCGGGGATCCCGATCCCGAGCAGCGTGCCGAGCGCCGCGAACACGGCGGTGCCGTACGCGGCGAGGAAGGCGAGGTGGGCGACCACCTGCAGCACGGTGAGGGGGCCGGCGATCGATCGGGGGCGCGGAGCTCGCTGGTCTGCGCTCGGCGGCGCTGAGGGGGCGGCCGGCCCCGGCGGGGGGCCGGTGACGGGCGCGGTTGTCGTGGTCATGCCTCAAAGGTACGAAACGCGCGTGCGGCGCACAGCGGGGCCGCCCTGTGGATCCGGCGTCGGGTTTTCCCGACAGCCGATCGGAATCAGCGGCGCTGGATCCGGTCCTCGACGAGGATCAGCGCGAGGACGACGACGGCGCCGCCGACGGCGAAGAGGATCGGGCCGGCCGGATCGATCGGCGCGAGGAGCGTCCCGTGCCCGTCCTCACCGCCTGGCCCGCCCTGCCATGGCCACAGGGCGCGGAGCGAGCCGAGCATCAGGCCGAACATGACGAGCACCGTGGCGCGCCTGGCGCGCGCGAGGAGGACCGTCATGGCCTTCACGACCGTGAGCAGGCCGATCAGCGCGCCCGCGGCGAACACCCCGATGTAGCCGAGGTCGCGCTGATCGACCGCTTCGAGCGTCGGCGCGTACAAGCCGATCGCGAGGAGGAAGAACGAGCCGGAGACGCCGGGCACCACGAGCGCGCAGACGGCGATCGCCGCGGCGATCAGGACGAACCACCACGGCGGATCGTCGACGGCGGTGCCGGAGGCGAAGCCGACGAGGACGAACGACACGACGGCGGCGGCGAGCGAGACGAGGATCTCCCCGACGCCGATCGACCGCCGGTCGGCGCGGGCGGGGAGCATCCGGACCGGCACGACGAGGCTCGCGGCGACGAGGCCGAAGAAGAGGCCGCGCGCGTTCTCCGGGTTCCCCTCGACGAGCGAGGCGACCGTGCCGGCGGCGAGCAGCACGGCGGTGACCATGCCGATGAGCATCGGCGCGACGAGCCACCATTCGACCCGCCGGATATGGGCGCGGAAGGCGGCGCGGCGGTCCGGGCCCTTCGCGAGCCCGACGAAGGCGCGACCGAGGGCGGACGCCGCGACGAGGGCGCGCTCGTAGACGCCCGTGACGAGCGCGACCGTGCCGCCGGAGACGCCGGGGACGAGCTCCGCCAGCCCGATGAGGAAGCCGCGGACGATGTTCAGCGGCGACTGCGCCGGCCGCGCGGCGCGATGGGCGA
>JBQDDT010000205.1:0-4167 GCA_052092505.1 Microbacterium sp.
ATCGCGGTCCCCGCGCGTGGCGATGCCGCCGACATGCGGGAACTCCTCGAGGCGGCGCAGGCCGCCCCCGGTGAGGTCCATGCCGTAGATGGCGACCTCGCGGGGCGTCCGCGTGAGCGCCAGCGACGCCCCCACCGTGCGCAGCAGCGTGCTCCGCCCCGATCCAGGGCTCCCGACGATCGCGGCGTGACCGCCTCCGCGCGTGAGGTCGAGCACGAGCGGGCGCTGGCGCTGGCGCGCCGGATCGTCCTCGAGCCCGATCGCGACGTCGAGCTCGCCCTGCCCCTGCCGTTTCTCGAGCACCCTCTGCAGCGCCACCCGCTCGGGGAGCGGAGGAAGCCAGACGGGGCGCACCGCCTCCGACGCCGCGCGCAGGCGGTCGACGGCCTCGTCCACGAGCTGGCGTCCGACGTCGGGCCTCGTCAGGGTCGGCGCGGCCTGCCGCTGCTCCTCCCCCGCCGGCGTGATGCCGTTGTAGGGCGGCAGCTCGTACACGCGGGGCTGCCGGTCGTCCTCGACGACCACGGGCCGGCGCTCGACCGGGACGGGGCCGGAGACGTAGCCGGCGCGGAACCGGCGGTACAGGGAGGTGTCGACCTTGAGGATCCCGTACCCCGGCACCGCGGGAAGGCGATACGCGTCCTTCGTGTCGAGCACCACCTGCGACTCCGCCTCGCTGAACGTGCGCAGGCCGAGCCGGTAGGAGAGGTACGTGTCGAGGCCGCGGAGCTTTCCCCCCTCGATCCGCTGGCTGGACAGCAGGAGGTGCACCCCGATCGATCGACCGATCCGCCCGATCTGCAGGAAGAGGTCGATGAAGTCGGGCTCCGCCGTCAGCAGCTCGCCGAACTCGTCGATGACGACGAACAGGTGCGGCATCGGCGGAAGCTCCGGCCGCTCCGCGCGCAGCTCTCGGTAGTGGGTGATCGACGGGGAGGAGTCCGCGTCCTTCAGCAGCTGCTGTCGGCGGACGACCTCCCCCTGCAGGGAGGCGCGCGCGCGGACCGTGAGCTGCGGATCGTCCGCGAGGTTGTCGATGAGCCCTGCCAGGTGCGGGAGCCCCTGGAACGGCGCGAAGGCCGCTCCGCCCTTGTAATCCACGAGGATGAGGCTGAGATCCTCCGGCGAGTGGCCGAGAGCGAGCGACAGGATGAGCGTGCGGAGCATCTCCGACTTGCCGCTTCCGGTCGCGCCGACGCAGATCCCGTGCGGCCCCATCCCCTGCTGCGCGCTCTCCTTCAGGTCGAGATGGACCGGCTGGCCGGCGTCGTCCAGAGCGAACGGGACGCGCAGGAACCGGTTCGGGGAGCGGGGGGCCCACAGCCGCTCGGGGACGATGTCGTCGACGTGCTCGATGCCGAGGAGATCGGTGACGTCGAACGAGCTCGTGTCCTCGGCCTCGGCCTGGACGGCCCTGGCCGTGCGCAGCGCCGCCAGCGCCCGCGCAAGCGCGTGGAACTCCCGTTCGCCCATCCGGTCGGCGTCGAATCGCTCGCTGCGCGCCGTCGGCCGAGACGCCGACGTCGTGAGGACGGCGCTCTCGCGGTCGACCTCGATGCGCAGGTCGACGTCCGCCGGCTCCTGGAGCCGGTCGTCGAGCAGGTGGATCTGCACGATGCCGAGGTCGCGCTGGCTCATCGAGGCGTCCGGCAGGGGCACGGAGGACGCGTTGCCCCCGTGCTCGTCGAGGACGACCACGAGCCGGGACAGATCGGCGAGGTCGCTCCCCCGCCGGCGCGCGGCGGACGCCGCCTGGGTACGGTCCGCCAGCTCTGCGCCGATCACGCCGCCGAGGCCGGCGACGTCGCGGGCGATGCGGCGGGCGGGCACCGGGCCGTCGAAGAGACCGAGATCGTGCACGTGCGGGAGGAGGTCGAGCCCGCGCCAGTCGGACGCCCTCCGCTCGCCGTAGACCGCCGCGATCTGGACGTCGTCCGGCGTGTGGGCCGCCGCCACCTGCGACAGGATCGCGCGGGCCATGCCGAGCGTCTCCTCCCGCCGACCGATGATCGCGACCGTCGCCGCGTCGCGCAGGCTCGCGGCGAGCGGCATGTCCGAGACCGTGCCGCGGTGGTCGGCGACGAGCTCCGCCTCGCTCTGCATGAACGGATCGGCCGGCTCGATCGGCGTCCCCGCCGGGGCGACGGAGAGGTCGAACCACTGGCGCCTGGCCGACCCGACCCGCGCGGAGAGGAAGTCGGCGTCGCTGCGGCGGCGCTCCCACAGCCTGGCGGGGTCGCGGACGATCCCGAGCAGCGCCTCCGGAGGCGGGTCGAGCTCCAGCGCGGACTTCCTCGCGCTCTCGCCGCGCTCGCGCAGCTCGCCCTGGAGCCGCTCCAGGTAGTCGAGGTACATCGTGCGCTGGAAGCGCGCCTGCCGGATCGCGCGCCCCCGCGAGGAGAGCGCGAACGCGAGGCCGCCGACGATCGCGACGATGAAGATCACGGCGGCGACGACGAGGAACAGCGGCTGCCCATTGCGCAGCACGACCATCATGATGACCGAGGTCATCGCCCCGATGACCGGCAGGAGGAACTGCATCGGCGTGCCGTTGCTGTCGTCGGTCAGCGTCGGCGGCGGCGCGATCTCCTCGGGCGCCGGCCGCTCGACGGGAACCGTCGTGCGGGTCGGCCTGTGCACGAGACCGCGGCTCATGCGATGCGCTCCGCGACGCGCGCGATGCTGCCGGACGCCGCGTCGACGGCGCTCGCGGCCAGGCGTCGATACGCGACGGCGGACCGCGCCCGCAGATGGGGACCCGTCGGAGGGGACGCCAGCGAGAACCGGCGATCGGACGGAACGAGGACGTGATCGACGGGGAGGCGACGGACCACCGAGCGCAGCGCGGCGGACGCGCGCTGACGCACCTCGACGACCGCGAGGGTCACCGGGACCCGATGCGCGACGCGGACGGCCTCCGCCACGTCCACGGCATCCTGGATCGCACGGTGCTCGCACGAGGTCACGAGGCAGAGGGCGTGGGCGTGCTCGGCGACCCCGCGCAGGGCGGACTGCGGCAGGGCGCCCCAGTCGGTCACGACGAGGTCGTGCGCGGGCAGCAGCTCGCCCGTGACGGCCCACCACTGCTCGATGGCGCCAGGCCACACGGGCGCGCCGAGATCGACGACGGGGAGCTCCCCGCGGGGCACGCCGGCGTGATGGGCGATCGAGGGGCCCCTCCCCTGTGCGCTCACCCCGAGGACGCGACCGCCCCGGCGGGAGGCGAGAGTCGCCGCGACACGAGCGGCCGTGCTCGTGCACCCCGTGCCCCCGGACAGCGAGGCGAAGGCGATGCGGCGACTGAGGGGCAGCGGCGCGGCGATGCGCTCCTCCAGGCGAACGAGCTCCTCCGTCGCGCCGGCGGAGAACCCGCGCACGATCATCCCGCCGCGCATCAGCTGAACGCTCCCAGCAGGTCGTCGAACACGCCGAGCACGCCGAGCAGGAGCGGGGCGGCGGCGAGGATCGCCAGGAGCTCGACGATTCCGGCGAAGCGGCGCAGCCGCGCCTTCACGACATCGGCGGGACGCAGCAGGGCGCCCAGCACCACGACCACGAGCAGTCCACCCGCGACGAGAGCCTTGGCCGTCGGCTCCAGCAGGGCCGTCGAGGTCAGCCACAGCGCGGCGGGGAGGATCGCGACGGCCAGCAGGAGGAGCCGCTGGTAGCCGAGGGGGAACAGCCGGCTGCGGAGAGCGAACACGACCACGATCGACGCGGCGAGCCCCCACGCCCACGGCGAGGTGCCGCTCACGAGCAGGACGGCGGCCGTCAGCGCCGGAGCGCAGATCGCACCGGCGAGCCAGCCGAGCGCGGAGAAGGCCTGGTCGATCGCCGGCTCGACCCCCGACCGGGGAAGGACGCCGCCGGAGATCGCGCGGTCGTCCCAGGTGGCGACCCCTCCGACCACGAGCGCGAGCGCCGGCAGGAACCCGACCGTGGCTGCGGCGACGACGCCGATGACGGCCGCGACGCGGGCCACGTCGGCGCCGGAGACGACAGGGCCGACCGCCGCGGCGAGGAGGACGAGACCGGCCGAGGCCCCGACGATCGCGCCGCGCCGGCGCAGGCCGACGCCCGCGATCGCGGCGACGGCGAGCCAGAAGCACACGGCGACGGCGACGGCGCTGATGGCGGGGATCCCCACGGAGAATCCGACGGGGATCC
>JBQDDT010000206.1:0-4081 GCA_052092505.1 Microbacterium sp.
AAATCCGTGCCCGCTTCCGTGGAGACGAACCCGCGTCTCGGATCGCCGCCCCCCGGCGCGGACGCGGCACGTCGCGGCACCGCATCCCGTCGCCTGCTCGGCTTCCTCGCCGCGCTGGCCCTGCTGCTCGTCGCGATCATGCTCAGCCTGATGATCGGCTCGCGCGACATCCCCGCCGCCACCGTGTGGGACGCCATCACGGGCGCCGACACCGGGAAGGACGCCGGCGTGGTGGTGTCGCTGCGCATCCCCCGCACCGTCCTCGGCCTGCTCGTCGGTGCGGCTCTCGGCGTCGCGGGAGCCCTCATCCAGGCCGTCACCCGCAACCCGCTCGCCGATCCCGGCATCCTCGGGGTGAACTACGGCGCCGCGTTCGCCGTGGCGATCGGCGTCGGCGTCTTCGGCGTCACCGAGCCGACCGGGTACGTGTGGTTCGCGTTCGGCGGCGCGCTCGTCACGACGATCGTCGTCTACCTGATCGGATCGATCGGCCGCGGTTCCGTCAGCCCCGCCCAGCTCACGCTCGCCGGGGTCGCCCTCGGCGCCGTGCTCAGCGGCATCACGAGCGCGCTGCTCCTGATGAACCCGGAGACCTTCAACGTCATCCGCGCCTGGGAGGCTGGATCCTTCGCCGATCGCGGGTGGGACGTCATCCGCTCCACGGTGCTGTTCCTGGCCATCGGCCTCGTCGTCGCGCTGTTCCTCGGCCCCGCGCTGAACGCGGTCGCCCTCGGCGACGATCTCGCCCACGCCCTCGGCACCAGGGTCGTGCGCACCCGTGTCCTCTCGCTGATCGCGATCACGCTCCTGGCGGGGAGCGCGACGGCCATGGCCGGCCCGATCGCTTTCGTCGGCCTGATGATCCCGCACGTCGCGCGATGGATCGTCGGGCCGGATCAGCGCTGGATCATCGTCTACTCGATCCTGCTCGCGCCGATCCTCATGCTCGCCTCGGACATCGTCGGGCGGATCCTCGTGCGCTCCGGCGAGCTCCAGGTCGGCATCGTCACCGCCTTCCTCGGAGCACCGGTTCTCGTCCTCCTCGTCCGGCGTCAGCGGGTGAGCGGCCTGTGAGCGCGCGCGCCTTCCTCGCCGCCGACCAGGACGGCTACGCCCGCGTCACGGTCGGGCGCACGATCCTGCGCACCCACCGGCGCTCGCTGGTCGTCGTCGCGGCCGTCGCCGTCGTCGTGATCCTGCTCGCCCTCGTCGCGCTGGCCTGGGGCGACTACCCCCTCACGATCCCCGAGGTCGTCCAGGCGATGTTCACCGATCAGGGCTTCGCCAGCACCATCGTCACGCAGTGGCGGCTGCCGCGCGTGATCGGCGCGATCGCGTTCGGGGCGGCGCTCGGCGCCTCGGGCGCGCTGTTTCAGACCCTGACGCGCAACCCGCTCGGCTCGCCCGACGTCATCGGGTTCTCCACCGGCGCCTACACGGGGGCGATCGTGTCGATCACGGTCGTCGGCAGCAGCGTGCTCAGCGAGATGGCCGGCGCCCTCATCGGCGGCCTCGCGACCGCGCTCCTCGTCTACGTCTTCGCCTGGCGCGGCGGCGTCCAGGGGTTCCGGCTCATCATCGTCGGCATCGCCGTGACCGCCGTGCTGTCCAGCCTCAACACCTACCTGCTGCTGCGGGCGAAGACCGAGGTCGCGATGAGCGCCTCGCTGTGGGGCGCCGGATCCCTCTCCCTCGTCGACTGGGGCCACATCGCGCTGGCCCTGCCGCTGCTGGGGCTGTTCGGCATCGTCACGGCAATCGTCGTGCCTTCCCTGCGCCAGCTCGAGCTGGGTGACGATGCGGCGCACGCCCACGGCGTGAGGGCCGAGCGGACGCGGATCGTGGTCCTCGTCGCCGGCGTCGCCCTCATCGCCCTGGTCACCGCGATCACCGGCCCGATCGCGTTCATCGCGCTCGCCGCGCCCCAGGTCGCCCGGCGCCTCACCCGCGGGGCGGGGATCCCGGTCGGCGCCGCCGCGCTCACCGGATCGCTCCTGCTCCTGACCGCCGATCTCGTCGCGCAGCACGTCGTCCCAGGCTCGGTCCCCGTGGGGGTCGTGACGGTCGTGCTCGGCGGCGCGTACCTCATCGCCCTCCTCATCCAGGAAGCCCGCAAGAAGCTATGAACGACACCGCACGCACAGCGCCGGCCCGCCTCGAGGCGTCGGGCGTCACCCTCGCGTACGACAGCCGCGTGATCTCCGATGACCTGTCGATCCGGATCCCCGACGGGTCGTTCACCGTCATCGTCGGCCCCAACGCGTGCGGCAAGTCCACCCTTCTTCGGGCACTGTCGCGGCTGCTGAAGCCGACGGGAGGCGAGGTGGTGCTCGACGGCAAGGCGATCTCGACGTACAAGGCGAAGGAGGCCGCCCGCGTCGTCGGCCTCCTGCCGCAGAGCTCGGTCGCGCCGGACGGGATCACCGTCGCCGACCTCGTCGCCCGCGGCCGCTACCCGCACCAGGGGCTCATCCGCCAGTGGAGCACGGCCGACGAGGAGGCCGTCGAGAGCGCGATGCGGGCCACGAACGTCGACGACCTGCGCCGGCGGCACGTCGACGAGCTCTCCGGCGGCCAGCGGCAGCGGGTGTGGGCGGCGATGGCGCTCGCCCAGCAGACCCCGATCCTGCTGCTGGACGAGCCGACGACCTACCTCGACATCGCGCACCAGATCGAGCTGCTCGACCTCTTCGCCGACCTCCACGAGGCCGGCAACACGCTCATCGCCGTGCTCCACGACCTCAACCACGCCGCCCGCTACGCGACCCATCTCGTCGCGATGAAGGACGGCGAGGTCATGGCGCAGGGCGCCCCTGGCGACATCGTCACGTCGGAGCTCGTGGGGGAGGTCTTCGGCATCGACTGCCTGGTCGTGGAGGACCCGGAGACCGGGACGCCCCTCGTGATCCCCCGGGCGCGCGAGCACCGCGCCGGGTGAATCGAGTGGAGGAGGTCCGATGACGACGGTGGCGCCGCGCGCGCTGCTCGGGGCGACGCTGCGCTCGCACCGTGGCCGGATCCTCGCGGCGGCGGCCTTCCTCGGCGGCCACCAGGTGTGCGAGGCGCTGGTGCCGGTGGCGATCGGCGTGACGCTCGACGTCGGCTTCGCCGGTGAGACGGCCTGGCCGCTCGTGGCCTGCCTGGCCGGGATGCTCGCGCTGTTCCTCGTGCTCAACCAGTGCTGGCGGTGGTACGCGCGGCTCGGCGAGGGCGCCGCGTTCGACGAGGCGCACCGGCGCAGGGTCGGCGGGCTGCGCGGGTTGCTCGCCCGGCGCGACGCCGATCCGCCCGGCGGGTCGGGGGAGCTCGTGACGATCCTCACGGGCGACGCCGACTCGCACGCGCGGTGGAGCACGTGGATCCCCGGGCTCGCCGGCGCCGTGGCCGCGCTCGCCGTGTGCGGAGTCGTGCTGTTCTCGACGGACGCCGTCATCGCGGCGGTCCTGCTCGGAACGGCCGTCGTGGTCAGCGCCGCGCTCCTCGCCCTCTCACCGCTGCTGGCCGCCCGGTTCGAGCGTCAGCAGGCCGCGCTCGGCCGGACTCTCGACCTCGGCGCCGACCTCACGGCGGGCCTCGACACGCTGCGCGGCCTCCGCGCCGTCGGGGCGGCGATCGCCCGCTTCCGCACCCGCAGCGACGCCGCGCGGGACGCCGCCGTGAAAGCGGGGTACTCCGCCTCGCTGCAGACGGGGCTGACCGTCCTCGGCTCGTCGGTCGTCGTGCTCGTGGCGATCGCGCTCGCCGGGGCGCGATGGCTGGCGGGAGAGATGAGCGTCGGCGAGCTCGTCGCCCTCGTCGGGATCGCGCAGTTCATCACCGAGCCGCTGACCGCGCTCGGCCACTACGTGAAGTTCTCCTCGATCTCGTGGGCGAGCACCCGCCGGCTCGCGACGCTGCCGGACGCCGCGGCCGACGAGCCGGCGCCGGCCGGTCCGGCCGCGCGGACGGTCCAGGACGACGGGAATCCGCTCGTCGTGCGGCCGGGCGAGCTCGTCGCCGTCGTCGCCGAGACCGTCCCCCCGCTCGCGCTGCCGGGCGCCACGACCCGCCTGGACGAGCCGCGCACCGCCTACCTGTTTCG
>JBQDDT010000207.1:0-4031 GCA_052092505.1 Microbacterium sp.
CGGCGGTGTAGAGGCTGTCGACCTCGACGCCCGCATCGATCAGGACGAGGTCGCCCGGCACGACGGCGCCGTCGTTGCGCGTCCAGTGCAGGTAGCACGCGTGCGGGCCGGACGCGGCGATCGTGTCGTAGCCCTCCCAGTTCCCGTCGCTGCGTGCACGCTGATGGAACACGCCCTCGATCACGCGCTCGCCCCTGGCGTGGGCCGTCGCGCGGGGGAGCTCGCGGACGATGTCGTCGAAGCCCGCACCGGTGACCTCCACTGCGAGGCGCAGCTGCGCGATCTCGTAGGCGTCCTTGACGAGGCGGAGCTCCGACAGGAAGCGGTCGAGGTGCTCATCCGCTCCCGCGACGAGGTCGTCGCCCGTCGGCGCGAACTCCTCCACGGGGGCGGTCAGGATGCCGAGCTCGTGGGCGACGGCGCCGCGATCGGGTCGAGGGCCGATCCAGAACTCCCCGATCGTCGCATCGGAGTAGAACTCGCTCGTCGTCCGGTCGGCGCGCTCGCGGAAGAACAGCGTGGCCTCGTGACCCGCGCCGGACGGGTCGAGCACGAGCAGAGAGTCGGGCTCGGCGTCCGAGCCCCATCCGGTCAGGTGCGCGAAGGCGCTGTGGGCGCGGAACGGATAGTCGGTGTCGTTCGAGCGCTGCCGGAGGGAGCCGGCGGGGATCACGATCCGGCGCCCGGGGAACGCCGCGGACAGCGCGTCGCGGCGTCGCGCCGCGAACGGCGCCTGCTCGCGCGGAGACGGGGCAGGGGAGGGGCGCTCGGCCCACCCCGTCGAGATCGTCTCGAGGAAGCCCTGTCCGTACCGCTGCCGTCGGTTCGGCGTCGGCGCCTGAGCGCCGGAGCCCGCCTCGTCATCCGACCGCGTGGTCGTCGTCTCGCTCACCGTGCCTCCGAATCCTCGTGCCGTGCGTCCTCACCAGTGTCTCACCGGGCGCGGACGCCGCGATCACTCGCCCGTGGGCTCCAGCTGCACGACGAGGGGACGATGATCGCTCCCCGCGTCGTCGAGGTTCGTGAGCACGACGGACCCCGTCGCCCGCCATGCCGCGGTGTGCATCACGTGGTCGATCGGCGATCCGAGCAGCGCCGGCACGCTCGTCGGCCACGTGCCGATGCCGCCGTTGCGCGTCCGCGAGGTCGCGTCGTCGCAGTAGCCGAGGTCGTGTCCTTCTGCTCCGAAGCGCGACATGTGCTCGAGCGTCGCGTTGAAGTCGCCGGCGAGGATCACGTTCCCCTCGGCGCACTGGTCGGCGATCCACTTCAGATCGGAGCTCCACGCGTCCATGTACTTCTCGCGCGGGGCCACGGCGTGCACGGCGACGACCGTCGGCCCGTTCCCGTCGACGGGCATCGCGACCGCGCTCGGCAGCGTCGTGGTGTTGCTGGAGCCGTCCTCCGACGATCCGATCACCGAGTAGTCGCCGAGGTCGGGGGAGATGAGCAGGGTCGTCTCCCAGGCGTACGGGGTGGGGGAGTCCGCCGCGTTGTAGGCCACGTGGTGCACCCACATGGGCCGGCCGAGCTCGCGCATCTCGACCGCGACCTGCTCCCCTCCGTCCTCTGTGGTCTCGGGAAGGGCGACGATGTCGGCGTCCATCGCGACGGCGGTCTGGGCGATCCGGTACGCGCCGGTCGCCTCTCCCGCGGTGTTCCAGCTCATGACGCGCACGCTCGTGTCGGTGGCCTCGGGGAGCGTGTCCTCGCCGTAGCCGCGCACCCCCAGCATCACGCCGCTGGAGATCGACCCGATCGCCGCGACGATGGCCATCGACATCGCGAAGCCGCGGAGCGGACGAGCGACGGCCAGCAGCAGGAACAGCACGGTGAGCGCGGCGAGGCCCAGCACGATGAGCCCGCGCATCGCGACGAGCTGCGTGATCGGGTACGTCCGCTCGAGATGGAAGAACGCGGGGAACGTGAGGACGGCGGTGGCGGCCGCGAACACCACCGTGACAAGCACCCCGATCACACGCACGCAGCGAGCCTAGGCGTGCGACCTGGGGAAACGTCCCATGGGAACCGAACGCGAGGTGCGCATCCGCGTCGGATCCGGGTGCTGTGGCACGATCGGGAGATGTTCACGGGCCCGAGCGACCTGCACGTCCACTCGTCGTGCTCCGACGGCACGCAGCCGCCGGCGGAGGTCATGGCCGACGCGCGGAGAGCGGGGCTCGGCACGATCGCGCTGACCGATCACGACACGACCGCGGGCTGGGCCGAGGCAGCCGACGCCGCGCGCCGTCTCGGGATGACGCTGCTCCCCGGCGCGGAGGTGTCGGCGCGTCACGAGGGGAGGAGCGTCCACGTCCTGGCCTACCTCTTCGACCAGGACGCGCCGGAGCTCGCGAGTCGCCTGGAGGACGTCCGACGCAGCAGGAGGGGACGCGCCAGGGAGTTCGTCGACCGGCTCGCGCGCGACGTCGACCTCACCTGGGACGACGTGCGCGCCCAGCACGCCGACGAGGCGACGCTCGGCAGGCCCCACATCGCCGATGCGCTGGTCGCGCGGGGCGTCGTCGCCTCCCGCGAGGAGGCCTTCGCGACGCTGCTCTCGCCCCATGCGCCGTACTACGTCGCCCACGACGCTCCGACCCCGCTCCAGGCCGTGCGGTCGATCGTCGCCGCCGGCGGCGTGGCGGTCATCGCGCATCCGGCCGCCCGCGGGATGCTCCCGTCCCGCGCGCTTCGCGAGCTCATCGACGCCGGGCTCGCCGGCCTCGAGCTCGATCATCGCGAGAACACCGAGCGCGGCAGGGCCGAGCTCGCCCACATCGCCGCGGAGCACGACCTGATCACCACCGGATCGAGCGACTACCACGGCGCCGGCAAGCTCAACCGCCTGGGCGAGAACACGACGAGCGACGACATGGTCGCGCGGATCATCGAGCGCGCCACCGGCACGCCGCCCGTGCACGGCTGAGGGGCGCCGCCCCGTCGGGAGCGTCGCCCCTCAGCGGAGCGGGATCGGGGTCAGGCGCCCTGCGCGGGGGCCTGAGAGCCGGAGGGGCGGCGCCGGCGGCGACGCGAGGAGCCCCCCGAGTTGCCGTCGCGGTGCTCGGAGCCCGTGCCGTCATGCGTGCCCGCGCCCTCGGTCGTGGACGGGCCGTCCTGGCCGGACGCCGGCGAGGCGCCCTGTCCGGACGAGCCGGAGCGGCGGCGCCGGCGGCGACGGCGCGGGGCACCCTGCTCCGTCTCGCCCTCCGGCTTCTTTCCCGCGTCCTCCGCGGGCTTTCCTCCCCTGCGGTTCCGGTCGGAGCGCGGCGCCGAGGCGATCCGCCCCTTCGTCCCCTCGGGGATGTCGAGGTCGGCGTACAGGTGCGGGCTCGACGAGTAGGTCTCGGTCGGCTCCGGCTGACCGAAGTCGAGCGCGCGGTTGATCAGCGCCCACTTGTGCAGATCGTCCCAGTCGACGAACGTGACGGCGATCCCCTGCTTGCCGGCGCGGCCGGTCCGGCCGGCGCGGTGGAGGTAGGTCTTGTCGTCGTCGGGGATCGTGTGGTTGATGACGTGCGTGACGTCATCGACGTCGATGCCGCGTGCGGCCACGTCCGTGGCGACCATGACGTCCTTCTTGCCCGCCTTGAACGCGGCCATCGAGCGCTCGCGCTGCTCCTGGCCCATGTCTCCGTGCACGCCTCCGGTGCTGAAGCCGCGGTCGCCGAGCTCGTCGATGAGGCGCTGCGCCGCCCGCTTCGTCCTCGTGAAGACGATCGTCTTGCCCCGGCCGCGCGCCTGCAGGATCCGGCCGATGACCTCGTCCTTGTCGAGCGAGTGCGCGCGGTAGACGATGTGCTTGATGTTCGCCTGCGTCAGCCCCTCGTCGGGGTCGGAAGCGCGGATGTGGATCGGCGACGACATGAATCGCCGCGCGAGCGTGAGGATCGGGCCAGGCATCGTCGCGCTGAACAGCTGGGTGTGACGCTTGGCGGGGAGCCGGGAGAAGATCTTCTCGATGTCGGGCAGGAATCCGAGATCGAGCATCTTGTCGGCCTCGTCGAGCACGACCTCGGTCGCGTTCGACA
>JBQDDT010000208.1:0-3969 GCA_052092505.1 Microbacterium sp.
CGCGCGGGTCGTAGTTCTTGTAGACGCGGTGCCCGAAGCCCATCAGCTTCACGCCCGCCTCCTTGTTCTTCACGCGCTCGACGAACTTCGCCACGCCCTCGCCGGAGTCGCGGATCTGCCCGAGCATCTTCAGCACGGCCTCGTTGGCACCGCCGTGGAGCGGGCCGGAGAGCGCCTGGATGCCGGCGGCGATCGACGCGTAGAGGTCGGCCCCGGTCGATCCGACGAGCCGGACGGTCGAGGTCGACGCGTTCTGCTCATGGTCCTCGTGGAGGATGAGCAGCCGCTCGAGCGCGCGCACCTTGACCGGGTTGACCTCGTACGGCTCGGCCATCGTCCCGAAGTTCAGGCGCAGGAAGTTCTCGACGTAGCCGAGCGAGTTGTCCGGGTAGAGGAACGCCTGCCCGATCGACTTCTTGTGCGCGTACGCGGCGAGCACAGGGAGCTTCGCAAGGAGGCGGATGATGTTGAGCTCGACGTGCTCCGGGTTCGCCGGGTCGCTCTGACCCTCGTAGTACGTCGACAGCGCCGACACGGCGGACGACAGCACGGCCATCGGGTGCGCGCCGGCGGGCAGCCCGGAGAAGAAGCTCTTGAGGTCCTCGTGGAGGAGCGTGTGGCGGCGGATCCGCTCGTCGAACTCGGCGAGCTCGTCGGCGGACGGGAGGTCGCCGTAGATGAGGAGCCAGGCCACCTCGAGGAACGTGGCGTTCTCCGCCAGCTCGTCGATCGGGTAGCCGCGGTAGCGCAGGATCCCCTGCTCCCCGTCGATGAACGTGACGTCGGAGCGCGTCGACGCGGTGTTCACGAACCCGTAGTCGAGGGCGGTGTACCCCGTCTGCTTCGTCAGCGTCGACACGTCGATCGACGAGTTGCCGTCGGAGGCCTGCAGAACCGGGAACTCGGCAGTGGTGTCACCGATGGTGAGTGTGGCCTTGTCGGGCAGGCTTCCTGCGTCGCTCACGGCGTCTCCTTGCGAATCATCGTTAATCGCGGCTGGTCGCGCCCGAACGGATCACGCGCGGACGACCTCGGCCAGCCTACCCGTCGCGAGCGAGTGGGTCGAAACCGGACTCCGCGGCCGTGGCCGACGGCTCAGGCGCCGCGCAGCCGGTCGGCCGCCTGCGCGATCCGGTCGTCCGTCGCGGTGAGCGAGAAGCGGATGTGCCGGTCGTCTCCCGCCCCGTAGAAGACGCCAGGCCCCGCGAGGATGCCCAGGTCGGCGAGGCGGCCCATGCTCTCCCAGGCGTCTCGCCCTTCGGTCGCCCAGAGGTAGAGACCCGCCTGGCTGAGATCGATGCGGAATCCGGCCGCCTCCAGCGCCGGTTTGAGGACGTCGCGCCTGGCGCGGTAGCGCTCCTTCTGCTCCGCCACGTGCGCGTCGTCCGCGAGCGCCGCGGCCATCGCGTGCTGCACGGGCGCGGGGAGCATCAGCCCCAGGTGCTTGCGGTTGGTCAGCAGCGTCGCGACGACCCGCGCGCACCCCGCGACGAACGCGGCACGGTAGCCCGCGAGGTTCGACTGCTTGCTGAGCGAGTAGACGCTGAGCAGGTTCTCCCTGCTGCCCTCCGTCACGCGGGGGTCGAGCACGCTCGGGATCGGTTCGCTCTCCCACGCGCCCTCCCAGCCGAGCTCCGCGTAGCACTCGTCGCCGGCGAGAACCGCACCGATCTCGCGCGCGCGCCGGACGGCCGCCCGCAGCTCCTCGACGGTCCAGACCCGGCCGTCCGGGTTGCCCGGCGAGTTGATCCAGACGAGCCTCGTCCCCTCGGGCCAGCGCGCCGGATCGTCCTCCGCGACGGCCGTGGCGCCGGCGACGGCGGCGCCGACCGCGTAGGTCGGGTAGGCCGCGCGGGGGTGCACGACGACGTCGCCCTCCCCCAGCCCGAGGAGCGTGGGAAGGAGCGCCACGAGCTCCTTCGACCCGATCGTGGGAAGCACGTGACGCGGCTCGAGGCCGCTCACTCCGCGACGGCGCGCGTACCAGGCGCAGATCGCGTCCGCGAGCTCGCCGGACCCCGCCGTCGTCGGGTAGGCGTGGGCGTCGGTCGCGGCGACGAGGGCGTCGCGCACGACGGCCGGCGTCGGGTCGACGGGCGAGCCGATCGACAGGTCGCACAGGCCGCCGGGGTGCGCGCTCGCGCGCTCGCGGAACGGCACGACCGCGTCCCACGGGTATGCATCCAGATCCCGAATGCTCATGTCATCTCCTGACGGGGTAGGAGCGCGGCCATCGCAAGACGGAGGACGGAGGCGTGCTTCGCACGTCGACCGACGACAACGCCGCGAGAGCCGTGCTCATGCCTCGTCATCAGGTCTGAGGTGGGAGGGCGGCGATGACGGGGTGGTCCTTGGGGATGACCCCGACCTTCGCGGCCCCGCCGGGCGAGCCGACCTCGTCGAAGAACTCGACGTTCGCCTTGTAGTAGTCCTGCCACTCGTCGGGCAGGTCGTCCTCGTAGTAGATCGCCTCGACGGGGCACACGGGCTCGCAGGCGCCGCAGTCGACGCACTCGTCGGGGTGGATGTAGAGGCTGCGTTCACCCTCGTAGATGCAGTCGACCGGGCACTCGTCGATGCAGGCGCGGTCCTTGACGTCCACGCACGGGAGGGCGATCACGTATGTCACACATCGATTCTAGGCGCGAGCGCCTGAACGTTTGCGTCGTGAGGTCACCCTCACCGGCCCCGTGATCCCGGGGCTAGTCGGCCGATTCCGGCACGCGCGACGACGCCTGCTGCGCGCGGATGCGCCGCAGGTCCGGCCATGCCGCGACCAGCACGATCACGATCGCGAGCGTCCACGCCCACATGAGCCCGAGAGGCAGCTCGCCCTCGGCCGCCTGGGGCACGACGACCGACCCCCCTGGCCCCCTGCTGGAGAACAGGAACAGCGCCGCCAGCATCCCGAGCCCCGCGGCGAAGACCGCGCCGCGGTCGTCCGCCAGCAGGCGGATGGCGAGCAGCAAGGCGAAGCAGGCGATCGCGGCGAGGGCGAGACCGATCGGGAGCGCGATCTCGATCGACCCCACGGGGAACCTCAGGACGAGCGACGCGTAGCAGATCGTGCCGGCGATGCCGAAGACCGCACCGGCGATCAGCGCGCCGAGCCACGTGAGCGCCTTCATCAGCAGCTGCTGCATGCGTCCACCCTAGACATCGCTCCCGATGAGCACGCTGACGGCACGGGGATCAGGCGTTGGCATCCTGGCGCTTGCGCCGGGCCGCGTCGCGCCCGCGCTGGGTCGCATCGAGCACGACCTTGCGGATGCGCACCGTCTCGGGCGTCACCTCGACGCACTCGTCCTCCGCCGCGAACTCGAGCGACTCCTCGAGCGAGAGGCGGCGCGGCGGCGTCATCGCCTCGAACGTGTCGGCGTTCGCCGAGCGCATGTTCGTGAGCTTCTTCTCCTTGGTGATGTTCACGTCCATGTCGTCGGCGCGCGAGTTCTCCCCGACGACCATGCCCTCGTAGACCTCTTCTGTGGGCTTGACGAAGAACGACATGCGCTCCTGCAGGGCGATCATGGCGAACGGCGTGACGACCCCGGCGCGGTCGGCGACGATGGAGCCCTGCGGCCGCGACTCGATCGCGCCCGCCCACGGCGCGTAGCCGTGCGAGATCGCGTTGGCGATGCCCGTGCCCCGCGTGACGGAGAGGAACTGGGTGCGGAACCCGATGAGACCGCGCGACGGGATGATGAACTCCATCCGGACCCACCCTGTCCCGTGGTTGGTCATGCCCTCCATCCGGCCCTTGCGCGCCGCGAGCAGCTGCGTGATCGCGCCGAGGTACTCCTCCGGCGCGTCGATCGTGAGCTCCTCGAACGGCTCGAGCAGGGTGCCGGACTCGTCGCGGCGGGTGACCACCTGGGGCTTGCCCACGGTGAGCTCGAAGCCCTCCCTGCGCATGTTCTCGACGAGGATCGCGAGCTGCAGCTCGCCGCGGCCCTGCACCTCCCAGGCGTC
>JBQDDT010000209.1:0-3955 GCA_052092505.1 Microbacterium sp.
TCTACGTCAACGACGCGACGCTCCCCATCACCACGAACCGGGAAGAGCCGACAATGTTCTGTTCGAGGGCGGAGCGGGGGAGACCCTCCGCCGCCGACTGCTGACCGACTTCGATCTACACACACTCCTACGCCTGCCCACCGGGCTGTTCTACGCCCAGGGCGTGAAGGCGAACGTACTGTTTTTCGACAAGAAGCCCGCTTCTGAGGCGCCGTGGACGTCAAAGCTTTGGGTGTACGACCTACGAACCAGCCAGCACTTCACGCTCAAGCGGAACCCGCTCACCCGGGCACACCTAGACGACTTCGTCGGCTCCTACGCACCCGGTAAGCCACGCGACGAGCGTGCGGAGTCCGATCTCTTCAAGTCGTACACGTACGACGAGCTGATCGCCCGCGACAAGGTCAACCTTGACATCACATGGCTACGCGACGAGTCCTTCGAAAACCTCGACCATCTGCCAGCACCCGAGGTAATCGCCCGCGAGATCGTCGAGGACCTTACCGCTGCGCTTGAGGAGTTCGCCGCCGTCGCAGCGGCGCTTGATGATGCGTCAGTGCCTTCGGAGCAAAGTGTGGACTGAGGCGCGCTTGGGTGGGCTCGCCGTAGGCGCGAGGTAGTCGTCCAGGTTGAGGAAGGCCGTGCCGACGCTCTAGTCAAGCTTCATCGCCGCGAGCAGGTTATGCGGCTGCTCCAATGTCTCGTGAGACATCCGACTTGCGCATAAACGCGGGATCGAAGACCTTGATCGCGCTGATGCGTTCGAGGAGTGCCTCGAGCTTCTTGACCGAATCGCGCGCTGCGTTGAACTGGTCCTTCAACGCCTCGAGGAACAGCGGCTCGATCGTCTTGAGGATGTTGGGGACGGACGTGTAGTGCTGACCGAGGTCACTGCGGGTGCCGGGCGTGACGATGGCCTGGAACATCGAGCCGAAGATGTCAGGGTTGATCTCGCGCCAGATGAGCTTGCCGGCATTGATGAGCTCTTGCCGGGCCTTCATCGTGAACCTCGGGACGACGTGGTCCGGCGACATCGTGAAGAGCCGGCCGTTGACGTAGGGAAACGCTGCGAGGTGGCTGGGCTTGTCCGCCGCCTGCGCCGTGTCGAGTGCTGTGAACAGGTCGGTGAGGAACTCCGCCGTGTCCGATCCGTCGTCGAGAGTGTGGGACCCGACCGCGTTCGTGAACTGATTCTCGGCGAAGATGCCGGTGTCCTCGGCGAAGTAGCAGAACAGCAAGCGCGTGAAGAACAGGTTCAGGGCGTGGCGTCCATGCGGCTGTTCGAGGAGGTCGGGGTTCGCGTTCAGGAGCTCGTCGAAGAGCTTGCCCATGCGCTCAGCGCCCTTTACATCGGCGTGCGCCTCGGCGACGTACTGCGCCTTCTCCATCCCGGCCCACGGGAGGAAGAACGTGAAGTGCTGGTCGATCTCGCGGATGGGGAACCCGATGGTCTCATCGGTCTTGGTGTCGCACGCGACCAGCTCAACGTAGTCCGTGACGATGACGAACCGCGTGCTGAAGCGGACCACGTCAGGAGACTTCTTCAGGCTTTCAAGGATCTCGAGGGCGTCGCCGTCGGTCTCCTTGAAGTAGACGACCTTCTTCTGCGCGATCTCACTCACCGGATCGGCAGCGACGTTGAGGTCGCCGTTGCGCAGGCGCGTGATGCTGCTCTGCGGTTTCCCGTAGGCGAGCAGGAGGTTGAAGATGAACTCGCGGTCGTACGAGTCACGACCCGCCAGCGGGGAAACGCGTTCCTCGATCACCTTGAGGTTGAGCCTCGCCATGTTGTTCACCTGTCCTGCACGTTGGATTTCTACGCGTACGTGCCCAGGCTAGTCCTGCCTGCGAATCCGCAGTGGTTCAGCCTGACCGCACGCTCGGCAATCTTATCGCCCGAGTCCGACGCAGTACCGCGTCAACTCGCTCGTATGTCCCGCCATGTGCGCGCGCCGTGTCACTACTGAGGTGTTTCGAGGTCTGCGCGATTCGCTCCACGCTCTGGTGGTCCAATCAGACCCTCTGGGACCGGCACGTGCCGTCCTTCCAAGGTCGACCGCTCCCACGCGAGCCGCCGCCCGGAACTCTTGATCGGGTCACGTGCCGCCAGCAGAACTCGATTCGACTCGCTGTATGTGCGTGGCTGAACGTAAGAAGAGAGTTTCTTCCCGCTGTGCATTCATGTGTGACGAGTCGAGACTCTGCCCCGTTGCCGAGGAACCAGCTAGCCGGCATGCTCAGAGGGAGCATCCGTTCAGCGTTTCCGCTGGCAAGACGGGCAAAAGTGGCTTGAGCGGATCGTGAATTTCTTCCGCACGATGGGGGTCCCGCAGCGCTTGCAGGGAAGCCCAGAACGCCCATAGACATTGAGGTCCCGCGCGAAGTAACCGCTGCGGCCGTCGACGTTCACGTACAGCGCGTCGAAGCTGGTCCCGCCCACCTCGAGAGCCCGCTCCATTACCGCGCGGGCGGCGCGGAGGATCGCGAGCGCCCGGCGCTGGCTGAGCGCGTCACCGGGAGTGTCGAAGCGGGTGCGGGCCGCCCACAGCGCCTCGTCGGCGTAGATGTTCCCGATCCCGGAGACGACCTCCTGGTTCAGCAGCAGCGCCTTCACGCCGCTGCGGCGCGCGCGCAGCGTGCGGGCGATGGCGGGCAGGTCCGCAGCCGGGTCCAGCAGGTCGCGGGCGATGTGGGAGGCGCCCTCGGGCATCAGGGCGTCGGGGCTGCCCATCCCCGCGAGCTTCCCGTCGGCCGCCTCCACCAGCGGGCTGGTCCACAGGCCGCCGAACAGACGCTGGTCGATGAGGTCCACCCGGGTCCCATCCTCGAGGTGCAGCGACAGGCGGCGGTGGCGCAGCGGATCGGAGGCGGGCCCTTCAGAGGGCGCGCCGGGATCCACCGACCTCCCGTCGGCTGTCGCGATCCGCAGCTGGCCGCTCATGCCGAGGTGCCCCATCAGCGCCTCACCGGTGTCGACACCGTCCGGATCGGCGAGCCGCCACCACAGGAACTTCCCGCGTCGCACCACGGCGGTCAGCGTCGTGCCCTGCAGCCCGGCTCGCAGGCGGTCGATGCCCCCGCTCTGGCGACGGATGATGCGCGGGTCGAGCAGCTCGATGCGCTCGACCGTGCGGCCGACGGTACGGGGCACGAGACCGCGGCGCACCACCTCGACCTCGGGCAGTTCGGGCATCGGCTCAGCCCCGCGGGATCAGCGGCTCGTCACGCTCGGCCAGCACGCCGCGCACGGCGTTCTGGGCCGCGGCGAGCTCGGCGTCCTTCTTCGAGGCGCCGTCGCCGCTGGCGGTGACGATGCCCGGGACGGTGACGGTGGCGGTGAAGGTCTTCTGGTGCTCGAGACCTGACTCCGTCAGCGCGTAGGTGACGCTCGTTCCACCGGCGGCGGCGATCTCCTGGAGGCGGGACTTGAAGTCGTAGCCGGTCTCGAGGAACTCGTCGGAGTCCAGCAGTGGTCGCAGCAGGTCCAACACGAACCGGCGGGAGACGTCCTGTCCGAGCGCGAGATGGACCGCGCCGATCACGGCCTCGGTGGTGTCGGCGAGGATCGAGGACTTCGCCCGGCCGCCGGTGAGGTCCTCGCCGCGGCCGAGGCGCACGTAGGCGCCGAGGTCGAGCTTGGAGGCGATCACGGCGAGTGCGCGGGTGCTCACCGTCGCGGCGCGGCGGCGGGCCAGGTCGCCCTCGGGCAGCGTGGGGTGGGCGGCGTAGAGGTGCTCGGTGACGGCCAGCTGCAGCACGGCGTCGCCGAGGAACTCCAGCCGCTCGTTGTGAGGCAGCAGATCGTGCTCGTAGGAGAAGGAGCGGTGGGTCAGCGCCAGCTCGAGCAGCCCGGACTCCCGCAGGTCGGCCCCCTGGCCGGCATCGAGCGGGAGCCGGTCCAGCAGACCCTGCGGGGCGGCGGCCTCGGTGGCGCGGCGCCTGCGCGCCATCAGGC
>JBQDDT010000210.1:0-3920 GCA_052092505.1 Microbacterium sp.
AGGTCGGATCGGGCAAGACGCTCGTGGCGCTGCGCGCGATGCTTCAGGTCGCCGAGTCCGGCGGCCAGGCGGCCCTCATCGCTCCGACCGAGGTGCTCGCCGCGCAGCACGTGCGCTCGATCGCGCGGATGCTCGGGCCCGACCTCGCCGCCGAGATGATCCCGACGCTCCTGACGGGCCAGATGACGGCCTCGGAGCGGCGCAGGGCGGCACTGCGGGTCGCGTCGGGCCAGTCCCGCATCGTGATCGGGACGCACGCTCTCCTGAGCGACAAGACGACCTTCGCCGACCTCGCCCTCGTCGTCGTGGACGAACAGCACCGGTTCGGGGTCGAGCAGCGCGAGGCGCTGCGGGCGAAGGGGCGCACGCCGCACATGCTCGTCCTCACGGCAACGCCGATCCCTCGCACCGTCGCGATGACGGTGTTCGGCGACCTCGACGTGTCGACGATCCGGACGATGCCGGCCGGCCGCGCCGGCATCGAGACCTTCGTCGCCCCGCTCGCGGAGCATCCGCAGTGGATCCACCGCGTCTGGGGGCGCGTCTCCGAGGAGGTCGGCGAGGGGCGCCAGGCGTTCGTCGTCTGCCCCGCGATCGACGTCGAGGCGCAGGGCGATGCCGTCCAGGAGGCGGATCCGGCTGGCGGCGGCGCCGAGGAGCCCGTCGAGGGCCAGCGCAAGGGTCCGCAGTGGGGCGTCGTGCAGCTCGAGCAGCGGCTGCGCACGGTGCCGCTGATCGCGCCGCTGCGGCGGGCGGTTCTGCACGGACGGATGTCGTCGGACGAGAAGGACGCGGTGATGCAGGCGTTCGCGCGGGGCGAGATCGACGTCCTCGTCGCGACGACGGTCATCGAGGTCGGAGTCGACGTCCCCAACGCGTCGACGATGGTGATCATGGAGTCGGATCGCTTCGGGATCTCGCAGCTGCATCAGCTCAGGGGGCGCGTCGGCCGGGGGAGCGCGCCCGGTCTGTGCCTGCTCGTGACCGAGGCGCCGGAGAGTACGCCGGCACGCGCCCGCGTCGACGCGGTGGCGGCGCCGCTCGACGGGTTCGCGCTGGCCGAGATCGATGTCGAGCAGCGCGGCGAGGGCGACGTGCTGGGCGCCTCGCAGTCCGGAGCGCGGTCCTCGCTGAAGCTCCTGCGCGTCGTGAAGGACGTCGACCTGATCGTGCGCGCCAGAGAGCTCGCCGACCGCCTGCTTGCGGACGACCCGGGCCTCGACCGTCATCCCGGCCTGCGTGACGCGCTGGAGCGCCGCGTCTCGCATCAGGAGCGCGCCGCCCTCGCGAAGGGGTAGGGGCGCCGGGCCCCGTTCCCGACCAGCGGAATGTCCACGACCCCCGCCGGTTCCCGTGTCCTAGGCTGAGGGCATGAGCAGCCGCGTCGCCATCGTCCCGGGTTCGTTCGACCCGCCGACGCACGGCCACCTCGACGTCATCCGCCGGGCCGCACGGCTCTATGACGAGCTGCACGTGCTCGTCGTGCACAACCCCGACAAGGAGGCGATGCTCCCGATCGCGCAGCGGCTCGAGCTCCTCGAGGAGTCGATCGAGGCCAGCGGCGTCGACGGCCGCGTCGTGGTCGGGTCGTGGAGCGTGGGCCTCCTCGTCGACTACGCGGAGGAGGTCGGCGCCGGCGTGCTCGTCAAGGGCATCCGCTCGCAGGGTGACGTCGCCTACGAGACACCGATGGCGGTCGTCAACAACCACCTCGCGGGCGTCGAGACGGTGTTCCTCCTCGCCGATCCGTCGAACTCCGTCGTATCGAGCTCCCTCGTGCGGCAGGTCGCGGGGCTCGGAGGCGACGTCTCGCCGTACGTGCCGGAACCTGTGGCGCGCTACCTCGCGAAGGCGGGGACGAGCGAGTTCTGACGGCTCACGCCGTCGACCCGCTGTTCAGACGGCGTCGGTACGATGGAGCGCGTGAAACCCCACCTGTCCGGGCCGTTCGTCGTGCCCGTCCACGATCTCGTCCGCAAGCCGGGCGAGATGCGCGAGCATGCCCTGTCGATCCCGGTGCCAGAGCGCTGGGGCGAGGGCCTCGTCTCGCTCCCCCAGGGGAGCGAGGTCGACCTCGATCTGCGCCTCGAGTCGGTGCACGAGGGGATCCTCGTCTCCGGGGACGCGGATGCGACGTACGAGGGGCAGTGCGGGCGGTGCCTGCGCGACATCGCCCAGCCCGTCGAAGTCGAGTTCCAGGAGCTTTTCGAGTATCCTGGAAAGGAAGCGGCTGACTATGAGGTTCAAGACGACCACGTGGATCTTGAAAGTCTGGTCAGGGACGCGATCGTCCTGTCGCTTCCTTTTCAGCCGGTGTGTCAGCCGGATTGCCCTGGGCTCGATGCGGTCACGGGTGAGCCTCTGACGGAGAGCGCCGGTTCGCAGCCCGAGTCCATCGATCCACGGTGGGCGGGGCTCCAAGAGTTCGCTGAGCAGATGGGGTCGGAGTCGAACAGCTCCGGTCCGCAGACGGAAGAGAGTTAGGTCATGGCAGGTAACCCCCCGAAGAGGCGCGTCTCCCGCTCGAACACGCGTTCGCGTCGTTCGCAGTGGAAGGCCGAGGCCCCCGCGCTCGTCAAGACGGTCGAGAACGGCAAGACGGTGTACAGCCGTCCGCACCAGGCCAAGGTCGTCACCGACTCGCAGGGCACCGAGCTGTTCCTGGAGTACAAGGGCCGCAAGGTCGCCGACGTCTGATCGTCCCGTGACGACGGACGTCGCACCGGGGGCCGACGACATCCGGTCCCTCACCGCTGAGCTCGGCGTCGACATCGACGCCGAGCTTCTCGGTCTCGCGCTGACGCACCGCTCGTTCGCGTACGAGCACGGCGGCATCCCGCACAACGAGCGTCTCGAGTTCCTCGGGGACTCGATCCTCGGCCAGGCCGTGACCGTGATGCTCTACACGACGCTGCCGGATCTCGACGAGGGCGCCCTCGCGAAGCGGCGCGCCAGCGTCGTGTCGACGGTCGCGCTCGCGGAGGTCGCGCGCCGGATCCGCCTCGGCC
This sequence comes from Microbacterium sp., assembly GCA_052092505.1. Taxonomy (GTDB): domain Bacteria; phylum Actinomycetota; class Actinomycetes; order Actinomycetales; family Microbacteriaceae; genus Microbacterium. Next base: position 3,009 of record JBQDDT010000210.1, read on the forward strand.
GGCACCTCAAGCTCGGCCGCGGTGAGGAGAACACCGGTGGCCGCGACAAGGACTCGATCCTCGCCGACGCCACGGAGGCGGTCATCGGCGCCGCCTACCTCTCGGCGGGGCCCGACGCGACGACCGCGTTCGTGCTGCGGCTCGTGGAGCCGCTGCTCGCCGACCCCGAGCGCTACGGTGCGGCGGTCGACCCGAAGACGAGCCTGCAGGAGCTCGCGGCCCGACTCGGCGCCGAGCCGCCCGCGTATCAGGTCACGGCGAGCGGCCCCGACCACGATCGCCGCTTCGTCGCGACCGTCACGGTCGGCGACGCCTCGCAGACCGGCGAGGGCACGAGCAAGAAGGCGGCGGAGATGGCCGGGGCCCTGGCGCTGTGGCGCCGGCTCGCCGGCCGCGACGACGCCGCTGCGTCCTGACGTGCCGGAGCTGCCAGAGGTCGAGGTCGTCCGCCTCGGTCTGAGCCCCGCGGTCGTGGGGGCGCGCATCGACGGCGTCGACGTCTTCGACCCGCGGTCCCTGACGCGTCACGACGGCTCGGTCGCCGACTTCGAGGAGCGGCTGACTGGCAGGGGAGTCCGCGCGGCCGTGCGCCGTGGGAAGTTCCTGTGGCTCGCGCTCGACGGGCCGGCGCCGGGCGGGGTCTCGCCCGGTCCCGAGGCGATCATGGTGCACCTCGGGATGAGCGGGCAGATGCTCCTGCGCGAGGTCGGCGCGCCGGCCGAGCGTCATGAGCGGCTGCGGTTCGCGATCCGGCACCCGGAGCACGGCGAGCTGGCGATCGTGTTCGCCGATCAGCGCACGTTCGGATCACTCGCGATCGACCCCCTCGTCCCGACGGCGGATGGCGCAGCGGGCGGGCACGGCGACGCGGCAGCGCTCGTTCCCGCGCAGGCCGCGCACATCGCGCGCGAT
>JBQDDT010000211.1:0-3912 GCA_052092505.1 Microbacterium sp.
GGCTGTGGGCCGGCCGCCTGCTGCTGGACATCCCGGCGCTGGACGTCACGGTGCGCGCGCGCATCCTCGAGCTCCTCCGCGAGATCCGGCGGCGCGAGGAGCTCACCCTCGTGCTCGTCAGCCACGACATCGGCGTGGTGCAGAACCTGTGCGACACGGTGGTCGTGATGCACGAGGGGCGGATCGTCGAGCGCGGGCCCGTCGACCGGGTGCTCCGCGCGCCGGAGCACCCCTACACGCGGCGGCTGCTCGCCGCGATCCCCACGATCGACTGAGGCTCAGCCGGCGTCGCGCGTGAGCTCGCCGATCTCATCGCCCGCGGCGTTGGAGACGATCAGCGTGTCGCCCTCCACGGCGACCTCGCGCACGCCGCCGAGCCAGCCGTCGACGCCCTCGCAGGCCTTCCGGGTCGTGGCGAACTCGTCGATCACGATGCGGTCGCCGTCGATCGCGAACGTCGAGGCGATCCCGTTGCATCCGTCGGTGCCCGTGACGGTCGCGTCCTCGGCGAAGCTCAGCGACGGGCTCCCCTTCTCGTCGGAGGTCCAGGTGCCGAGCACCTCCGCGTCGGCGTCGATCGGCTCCACGGTCTGCTCCTCGCTGGGCGTCGGCGAGGTCGTCTCGTCGCCGCCCGGTTCCGTCCCCTGCGCGCATCCGGCCATCAGCACGCCGGCGGCCAGGAAGCCGAACGCGGCGAGCGTGACCCTGATGCGCGTGATGCGTGTCTTCGCCCCCATCATGGGAACATCGTACGGGGACACGCCGTGCGCCGTGCGGCGAAGCGTCCGAGCATCAGAATGTTGCGATTCGATTGCGCATCCGGCTCAATCGGGAATCTCCCGGCGATGCGATTTGACGGCGAGATGTATTCAGCGCTATCAGAGCTTGCACTCGGCTCGCGCACAGGTTAGGCTCGCGTTGGTCTGTCGACCCGAATATCGATAGCCGCGCGCGTATCGCGCGGACGTCGATTCGGCGGGCCGCTCACCACAAGCATCAGCACATGGGGGAACCAACCAGTGACGAAACGACGTCCCGTCGCGCTCGGCGCGGCACTCGCCATCGGACTCGGAGGCCTGTTCGCCGCATCGCCCGCACTCGCGGTCGACGGTGACGCCCCGTCCGAGGACCAGAACACGACCAGCTCGGCTCAGAACGGCACCGACGAGGCGCAGCTGCCCGCCGTGGTCCGCGAGGCCGACCAGGTCAAGTCCGAGATCAAGAAGGACACCGGAGCAGAGATCGACGTCATCGGCGCCGGCTACGACGCCGACGGTGAGCTCACGGTCCTCGCCAACGAGGAGGCCACGAAGGCCGCCGATCGCGCCGAGGTCGCAGAGGGCTACGGCAACGTGGCGTTCCTGCCCCCGGCAGAGGCACGCGCCTCTGACGAGCTCGTCGGCGGTCAGGGCTACATGATGGAGGTCGAAGGTGGCCTCTCCGCGTGCTCGTTCGGCTTCAGCGCGTTCAGCCCCGAGGGCGACCCGGCGATCCTCTCGGCCGGTCACTGCACCGGCGACAGCAGCGTGACCGACGTCGCGCTCAGCACGCCGTCGTCCGACCCCGCCAACGGCGGCGAGGGCTACGAGCAGTTCGGCGGCGTCATCGGCCAGTTCGGCTTCTCGCAGTTCGGCGGCCCCGGCCACACGCCGGGCGCCGATGAGGATCCGACCTCGACCGACATCTCGGTCATCGACATCGCCGACGACAGCCTCACGCTGCTCCCCCAGGTCACCGACTGGTCGACAGCGGGCGACGACGACCTCGCCGCTGGCGTGGCCACGACGATCAAGAGCGTTGCCGACCCGGTCGCGGGCGAGGTCAAGGCCTCCGGCCGCACGACCGGTCTCAACACGGGCGACACGGACGTCACGATCGACGGCCAGCGCTTCCAGATCCTCGACGGCTGGCTCCAGATCGAGGACCGCTGGGTCCACGGCTTCCTGAGCGACGTGTACGGCCAGGGCGGCGACTCCGGTGGATCCGTCTTCCAGGGCGACAAGGCCGTCGGCGTCGTCAGCGGCGGCGACGAGGCGGGCACCTACACGTGGGCCACGCGCCTCGCGGACGCCCTCGAGTACACCGACGGCTACGAGGTCGCGCTCGACATCAACGAGCCCGTCGTCGCGAGCCCCGAGGACGGCGCCGAGATCGAGGGCGGCAGCGACATCGTCGTGAAGGTCCCGGCCAACGCGACGGAGCTCGCCGTGGGCAACGGCTCGTCCGGCGACGTCATCCCGACCGACGGCAAGCGCGAGATCACGCTCAAGGCCCAGGAGACGCCGGGCGAGCACACGCTCTCCCTGGTGGCGCAGAACGGCTTCAGCCACTCCGAGACGGTCGAGTTCACGTACACGTCGACGATCGCCAAGCCGGTCATCGACGACGTCGAGATCACCGCGCCGAAGGGCGAGGACTCGGTCGACGTCGAGATCACCGGAACCGGCATCGTCGGTGCGGAGGTCACGGTCGAGGGCTACGACCCCACGACCGTCGAGGACGACGGCACCTGGACGGTCGGCGCGGACGAGTTCGAGATCGGCTCGCACGACCTGACCGCGACGCAGTCGGCCGAAGGCGAGACCTCGGCGGAGGCCACCGGCTCGATCAAGGTCCTCCCGGCCAAGGTCGACGTGCTCTCCCCCGCCGACGGTGACAAGTTCGACGAGGACAACTCGCCGACCACTGTCACGGGCACCGGAATCGTCGACGCGACCGTCACGGTGAAGGTCGACGGCAAGACGTACACGACCGAGGTCGTCGAGGGCGACAACGCCGGCGGCATGTCGGGCGAGCAGGCGCTTGCGAACAACAGCACGCGCGCTGCGGTCGACCAGGGCACCTGGGCCGTCGAGCTCGACGCGGCTCCCGGTGCCGGCACGCACGAGCTGCGTGCCAACCAGGCGCTCAACGGAACCGCGGCCGAGTCGACCGTGCTCTCCTTCGCGGTGACCGCAGCCGACGACGGCGGCTCCGGTGACGGCGGCGCTGGCGACGGCGGCTCCGGTGACGCCGGTGAAGGCGACGGCGGCGCCGGCGACGGCGGATCGGGCGATGCCGGTGAAGCCGGCGACGCCGGTGGCGACGACCTCGCCGTGACCGGTGCCGACATCAACATGCTGCCCATCGGTCTCGTGGCCCTCGGCCTCCTGACCGCCGGTGCCGGCACGGCGTTCTTCGCCTACCGCAACCGCAAGGCGTCGATGAAGGCGTAACCCGTCTCGACGACGGCGGCCCCCGACCTCACGGTCGGGGGCCGCTTCGCGTTCCCGGGTGAACGAGGTCGCGAAGGGCGTTCATTCCGCGTTCACCCGCAATCCCGGGGTCGTTCCGCCCGCTCGGTCAGCATGGAGATCGACCAGGGGAGGTGCCCATATGTCTCTGGCTCGCCCCCTCGCGATCCAGGCTCCGGCCACGACGGCCGCCGCCGTGCTCCGGGACGGCCGCGTCACGGTCGACCAGCTCGTCGTCCCGCCGCTCGGCGCGGGCGAGACGCTCGTCGCCGTCGAGCTCGCGACTGTGTGCGGCGCCGACCGCGCCGCCGCCCGATCGGCGGACGGACCGGCGCGCGTCCTCGGCCACGAGGGCACCGGCCGCGTCATCGCGACGGGGCAGGGCGTCGCGATCCTCCCCGGCACGCGCGTGACCTGGGCACCCACCGTGACGTGCGGCCGCTGCGACCGCTGCCGCTCCGGGCTGTCGACCGCGTGCCGGATGTCGCGCTCGCTCGGAGACCAGCCCCTCGACGGTTCGTGGCCCCTGTCCGGCACCTTCGCCCGCCATCTGGTCCTTCCCCGCGGCGCCGCCGTCGCCCCGGTCCCCGACGCGCTGTGCGACCCGGTCGCCGCGACCGCCGGCTGCGCGACGGCGACGGCCATGGCCGGGCTCGAGGAGGCCGGCCCCCTCACCGGT
>JBQDDT010000212.1:0-3855 GCA_052092505.1 Microbacterium sp.
ACGCGGATCTCGTTCGAGGCGGCGGCCAAGCGGCTCTCGGCCGACGTCATCAACTTCTCGGCCAAGGGCTCGAGCGTGTCCAAGGGCGAGAGCCTGCAGGACACGGCGCAGACGCTGCAGGCGATGGCGGCCGACGCGGTCGTGATCCGCCACGGCGCCTCCGGCGCCCCGCACACGCTCGCGACGAGCGGGTGGATCTCCGCCGGCGTCCTCAACGCGGGCGACGGCATGCACGAGCACCCGACGCAGGCGCTGCTCGACGCGTTCACGCTGCGGCGACGGATCCACGGCGCGGCGAGCAGGGGGAAGGCGCTCGACGGCGTGCGCGTCGCGATCGTCGGGGACATCCTGCACTCGCGCGTGGCCCGATCCAACGTCTGGCTCCTCACGACCCTCGGGGCGTCGGTGTCGCTCGTCGGGCCGCCGACGCTCCTCCCGCAGGACACCTCGGCGTGGCCCGTCGAGATCGGCTACGACCTCGACGAGACGATCGCCGCACGCCCGGACGCGATCATGATGCTCCGGATCCAGCTGGAGAGGATGAACGCCTCCTATTTCCCCTCTGAGCGGGAGTATTCGAGCCGCTGGGGACTCGGAGCGGAGCGATTCGAACGGCTCGCAGGCGGTACGATCGTGATGCACCCCGGCCCGATGAATCGCGGCCTCGAGATCTCGGCGGTCGCGGCGGATTCCGCGCAGTCGACGGTGCGGGAACAGGTCGCGAACGGCGTGTCCGTCCGGATGGCGGCGCTCTACCTCCTGCTGGCGGGGGAGCGCACGGACACCGGACGCACGAGAGGTGAGGAGGACTGATGAGCGAGACCTTCCTCATCACGGGCGCCGAGGTCGGCGGCGAGCGGACGGACGTCGTCGTCGCGGACGGGCGCATCGTCGAGACGGGCGTCGGGCTCTCCGCCGCCGGCGCGACGCGGATCGACGCCGACGGGCTCGTGGCGCTGCCCGGCCTCGTGGATCTCCACACGCATCTGCGCGAGCCTGGCCAGGAGGAGAGCGAGACCATCCTCACCGGCACCAGGGCCGCGGCGGCCGGCGGCTTCACCGCGGTGTTCGCCATGCCGAACACGCGCCCCGTCGCCGACAACGCCGGCGTCGTCGAGCAGGAGCTCGCCCTCGGGGAGGCCGCGGGCTTCGCGACGGTCCAGCCGATCGGCGCCGTCACCGTCGGGCAGCGGGGCGAGCGCCTCGCGGAGCTCGGCGCCATGGCCTCGTCGCGCGCGCGGGTCCGCGTCTTCAGCGACGACGGCTCCTGCGTCTGGGATCCGCTCCTCATGCGCCGCGCGCTCGAGTACGTCAAGGGCTTCGACGGCGTCGTGGCGCAGCACGCGCAGGACCCCCGCCTCACCGAGGGCGCGCAGATGAACGAGGGCGTCGTCTCGGCCGAGCTCGGGCTCGCCGGGTGGCCGGCGGTGGCGGAGGAGTCCATCATCGCGCGCGACGTCCTCCTCGCCGAGCACGTCGGATCCCGGCTGCACGTGTGCCACCTCTCGACGGCGGGATCGGTCGACATCATCCGCTGGGCCAAGGCCCGCGGCATCGACGTGACGGCGGAGGTCACGCCGCACCACCTCCTCCTGACGGACGAGCGGGTGCGCGGATACGACGCGCGCTACAAGGTGAACCCGCCCCTGCGACGGGCCGAGGACGTCGAGGCCGTGCGCGCGGGGCTCGCCGACGGCACGATCGACATCGTCGCGACGGACCACGCCCCGCATCCGGTCGAGTCCAAGTCGTGCGAGTGGCACGCGGCCTCGCACGGCATGGTGGGGCTCGAGAGCGCGCTGCGGGTCGTGCACAAGACGATGGTGGACACGGGCCTCATCGGCTGGGACGACGTCGCCCGCGTGATGTCGACCGAGCCGGCGCGGATCGGGCGCCTCTCAGAGCACGGCGAGCCGATCGCCACGGGGGCCGCCGCCGAGATCACGCTCTACGACCCGAGCGTCGACGGCGTGTTCACGACGGCCGACCTGCACGGGCGCAGCGAGAACTCGCCGTATCTCGGCGAGCCGCTGCCCGGGCGCGTGGTCTGGACGCTGCATCGCGGCGCTCCGACGGTCGCCGACGGAGTCGTCGCGGAGCGGGCGCGCGCATGAGCGTCGTCGCGTACCTGCCGGGCATCGCGTTCTTCCTCGGCGTCATCGCGCTCATCCTGTTCGCGATGTGGTGGGGGTGGCGCGCGCGGCGACGTCGATCCGCCGAGATCGCGGTGACGTTCGGCCAGGCCGACGGCGAGCCGACCGCGGTGTTCGACGGCCTCTACGTCGCCACGACGCGTCATGACGCGCCGCTGGATCGTGTGGTCGTTCCGCACCTGGGCTTCCGCTCCAGGGTGAGGGCGACGATCACGACATCGGGGCTCGCGCTCGACATGCCGGGCGCGCCCACCCTCTTCCTGCCCGTCTCGCGCCTCGTGGGCGCAGGGCGGGCCACGTGGACGATCGACCGCGTCGTGGAGCGCGACGGCCTCGTGCTCGTCGCGTGGCGAAGCGACGACGGCACCGTCTGCGACAGTTACATCCGCCTCCAGTCCGCCGAGCCCGACGCCCTCGTCGCGGCCATCGACGAGCTGCGGGCACAACCCACAGGAGCCGAGCAGTGACCTCACATCTTCTTGACCGCGACCGCGCGGTGCTCGTGCTGGAGGACGGCAGCCGCTACGACGGCTTCGCCTACGGCGCGCGCGGCACCACCGTCGGCGAGGTCGTCTTCACGACCGGGATGACCGGCTACCAGGAGACGCTGACCGATCCGTCGTACGCGGGCCAGATCGTCCTCCAGACGGCGCCGCACATCGGAAACACGGGCGTGAACGACGAGGACCCGGAGTCCCGCCGCGTGTGGGTCGCCGGCTACATCGTCCGCGACCCCTCCCGCGTCGTGTCGAACTGGCGCGCGACCGACTCGCTCGAGGCCGCGCTGGCCCGCGACGGGATCGTCGGGATCTCCGGGATCGACACGCGCGCGATCACCCGCAGGATCCGCTCCGACGGGAGCATGCGGGGCGCGGTGTTCTCCGGGGCCGACGCCGACGCCGACCCGGCGGAGCAGCTGCGCGCGGTCACCGAGGCGCCGGAGATGGCGGGGCAGAACCTCTCGGCGGCGGTGTCGGTCGAGACCGCCCAGGTGACGCCGGCGGTGGGGGAGCGGATCGGCAACCTCGCCGTGGTCGACCTCGGCATCAAGCAGGCGACGGTCGACAACCTCGCGCGCCGCGGCTTCGAGGTGCATGTGCTCCCGCAGGATGTCACGTGGGACGAGGTGCGCGCGATCGACCCGGTCGCCCTGTTCTACTCGAACGGGCCGGGCGACCCCGCCGCGAGCGATGCGCACGTCGCGCTGCTGCGCCGCGCGCTGGAGGAGGGCGTGCCCTACTTCGGCATCTGCTTCGGCAACCAGCTCTTCGGCCGCGCGCTCGGTCTCGGCACCTACAAGCTGCCGTTCGGCCATCGCGGCATCAACCAGCCGGTGCGCGACAAGGCCACGGGCCGCGTCGAGATCACGGCGCAGAATCACGGCTTCGCCGTCGACGCCCCGCTCGATGGCGCGTTCGACAGCCCCGCCGGCTTCGGCCGCGTCGAGGTGAGCCACATCGGGCTCAACGACGACGTCGTGGAGGGCCTCGTCGCCCTCGACATCCCGGCGTTCTCCGTCCAGTACCACCCGGAGGCGGCTGGCGGACCGAACGACGCCAACTACCTGTTCGACCGGTTCCAGAGCATGGTGCTCGACCACCTCGGCAAGAAGGGCGCCCATGCCTAAGCGCGACGACATCCAGTCCGTCCTCGTCATCGGATCCGGTCCGATCGTCATCGGTCAGGCGTGCGAGTTCGACTA
>JBQDDT010000213.1:0-3854 GCA_052092505.1 Microbacterium sp.
CTCTGCCCCGGCCGCACCTACCGCACGGATGAGTTCGATGCGACGCACCTGCCGGTGTTCAACCAGTTCGAGGGCCTCGTCGTCGACAAGGGCATCACGATGGCTCACCTCAAGGGCACGCTCGACCATTTCGCCAGGCAGATGTTCGGCCAGGAGGCGCGGACGCGCTTCCGCACCAACTACTTCCCCTTCACCGAGCCGTCCGCTGAGCTCGACCTGTGGCACCCGACCTTCACGGGCGGCGCGCGCTGGATCGAGTGGGGAGGGTGCGGGATGGTGAACCCCAACGTGCTGCGCGCGGCGGGGATCGATCCTGAGGTCTACAGCGGCTTCGCCTTCGGGATGGGGATCGAGCGGACGCTGATGTTCCGCAGCGATGTCAAGGACATGCGCGACATGGCCGAGGGCGATGTCCGCTTCAGCGAGCAGTTCGGGATGGTGGTGTGATGCGCGTCCCGCTTTCGTGGCTGCGTGAGTTCGTCGAGGTTCCGCAGGGTGCGACTCCGGACGACGTCTTCGCGGCGCTCGTGTCGGTCGGCTTCGAGGAGGAGGAGCTCGTCTCCTTCGACGTGACGGGCCCCGTCGTCGTCGGCCGGGTCGTCTCGTTCGAGGTGGAGCCCCAGAAGAACGGCAAGAACATCCGCTGGTGCCAGGTCGACGTCGGCGAGGTGCACGGCGGCGTGCGCGGCATCATCTGCGGCGCCCAGAACTTCCACGAGGACGACAAGGTCGTCGTGACGTTGCCGGGCGCCGTGCTGCCCGGCGGGTTCGAGATCGCCGCACGCAAGACCTACGGGCACGTCTCCGACGGCATGATCGCCTCGGCGAAGGAGCTCGGCCTCGGCGAGGACGGCGACGGGATCATCCGCCTCGCGCAGCGGGGCCTCGACCCCGAGGTCGGCACGGACGCGATCGCGCTGCTGGGCCTCGACGACGCGGCGGTCGACGTCAACGTGACCCCCGACCGCGGGTACGCGCTCTCGATCCGCGGCATCGCCCGCGAGTACGCGCTCGCCACGGGGGCGGCCTTCACCGATCCCGCGGCCCGCGCAGCGGGGGACCTCGGCTCCGGCTTCCCCGTCGCGATCGACGACGGGGCGCCGATCCGCGGCCGCACGGGCGCGACGCAGTTCGTCGCGCGCGTCGTGCGCGGGGTCGATCCGGCGCGGCCGACCCCGCCGTGGATGGTCTCGCGGCTCGCGCTGGCCGGCGTGCGCTCCCTCGGCCTGCTCATCGACATCACGAACTACGTGATGATCGAGCTCGGGCAGCCGATCCACGGCTACGACCTCGATGCGCTCTCCGGCGGCATCACGGTGCGCAGGGCGGGAGAGGGCGAGACCCTCACCACGCTCGACGGCCAGGAGCGCGCGCTCTACCGCGAGGACCTCCTCATCACCGACGAATCCGGCCCGATCGGGCTGGCTGGCGTGATGGGCGGGGCGACCACCGAGATGGGCGAGGCGACGACGAACGTCCTCGTCGAGGCCGCGACGTTCGAGCGGGTCTCCATCGCGCGCACCGCCCGCCGGCACAAGCTCACCAGCGAGGCCTCGCGCCGCTTCGAGCGCGGGGTCGACCCCGCCGTGGCGCCGGTCGCCGCGCAGCGCGTCGTCGACCTGATGGTCGAGTGGGCCGGCGGCACGCCCGACGCCCTCGGCGGCGCCACGGGGGAGGTGTCGCGCCCGGCCGCGATCGACCTGCCGGCCGCGTTCGTGCCCGGCCTGATCGGCGTGGACTACGCGCCGGAGCGCATCCGCGAGACGCTCGAGCTCATCGGCTGCCGCGTCGACGATGCCGCCGACGGATGGCGCGTCACGCCGCCCACGTGGCGAGACGACCTTTCCGACCGCTGGACCCTGGCGGAGGAGGTCGCGCGCGTCGACGGGCTCGACAGCGTCCCGTCCGTGCTCCCGACGCCGCCGGCGGGTCGCGGCCTGACGGCCGGCCAGCAGGGGCGACGCCGCGTCGCGAACGCGCTCGCCGCCGCCGGGTTCGTCGAGACGCCATCGTTCCCCTTCGTCTCGCGCGAGGCGAACGATCTGCACGGATCGGCGACGGGCGAGGAGCTGCCTGGCGTGCGGCTGGCGAACCCGATCAGCGCGCAGGCGGCCTTCCTGCGGCGCTCGCTGATCCCCGGCCTCGCCCAGACGGCGCACCGGAACATCGCACGGGGGCTGACCGATCTCGCGTTGTTCGAGCTCGGGACGGTGTTCCTTCCCGAGGAGGGCGCGACGTACGGGACAGACGACGTCCCGCCGCTCGGACAGCGGCCAGACGCCGAGACGCTCGAGCGGCTGAACGCGGCCATCCCGCCCCAGCCGCGCCACCTCGCGCTGCTGCTCGCGGGCGACATCGTGCAGAAGCAGCCGGGAAGGGCCGCGGAGCCCGCTGGCCTCGGGGCCGCCATCGATGCGATCCGCGTGGTCGGGGTCGCGGCCGGTGTCGAGGTCGCCGTGGCGCAGTCCGAGCGCGCCGCACTCCACCCAGGGCGCGCCGGCGCCCTCACGGTCGACGGGGTCGGGATCGGCTACGTGGGAGAGCTCCTTCCGCAGGTCGCCGCCGACGCCGACCTGCCGGCGCGCACGGTCGTCGCCGAGCTGGATCTCGATCTCCTGCTGGAGCTGGCGGGACATCGCGTCGTCGTGTCGTCGCTGTCGACCTATCCCGCGGCGACGCAGGACGTCTCGCTGGTCGTCGACGCCGCACTGCCGGCGGTCGAGCTGAGCGCCGCGCTCGCCGAAGGCGCCGGCGACCTGCTCGAGGCGATCCGCGTGGTCGACGACTACCGGGGCGACGGCGTCCCCGGGGGGACGAAGAGCCTGACGTTCGCGCTGCGCTTCCGCGCCCCCGACCGCACGCTCACGGCCGCCGAGGCGACCGAGGCGAAGCTCGCCGGCGTCCGGGTGGCCGCCGAACGCTACGGCGCGACGATCCGCGACTGACCGGGAACGACCCGTTCCGGTGCGGCAAAGTGCTCCAGAACGCCGGTCATGGAGCGTTTTCTCGCACCGGAACGGGTCGTATCGGGGCGTGAATCGCTAGGGTGGGCGCAGACGGACGAGAGGGGAGAGCGTCGTGACGAATGAGTTCTCGGGGGAGGTCGGCCCGCAGCGCGATCCGGTGCGCGCATCCGATCCGGCACCGGCACCGGCGCCCGGGCCGGGGGAGACGGTGCCGACGCTTCCGCTGCCTCCGTATGCGGCCCCGCCCGCGTCCGAGGCGCCGACCGCCCCGATCCAGCCGTACGCAGGGCCGCCGGCTCCGCAGCCGCCGTACCTGCCGGCCCCACAGTCGCCGTACGCCGCCCCGCCGGCGCAGCAGCCGTATGCCCCTCCCGGCTACGGCGGGCCCTACGCCGCCGTACCGCCGAAGGCCGCCAACGGCCTGGCCGTCAGCGGCTTCGTCGTGGGACTCGTCTCCGTCTTCCTTCCCCTGATCTTCGGCTTCCTCGGCGGGGTGGTGGGCCTCGTCCTCTCGATCATCGGTGTCGTCAAGCACGACCACGCGACCCAGAGCGCGAAGGGCCTCGGCGTCGCCGGGATCGTCGTCAGCTCCCTCGCGATCGTCTTCATCCTCTGAGGTCGGAGGGCGCCCTTCCGCCGCTCACGGCTGCGGAAGGGAACCGGGGCCGTCGGGCTGCGCTCCCGCGGCGCGGGGCGCCGCGTCCGGTGCCGGTCGGAACGCGCGAGCCGCGACGAGCACCGCGATCACGACGCCCATGACGATCCAGCCAGGCACGCCCAGCGGGCTGCCGATCGCAGGGTCGAGCTCCGACGGGTCGAGGATGATCAGCGTCTGCGGGAACGTGGCGTTCAGCGCGCCGTGTGCGACGGCCGCGGGCCACACGCTGC
>JBQDDT010000214.1:0-3845 GCA_052092505.1 Microbacterium sp.
GAGCACTCCCGCCACTCGGCAAGCGGCGTGGGAGCGCTCCCATCCTGCGTGGGGCCGAGCTTATGGGAGCGCTCCCATGCGTGTCAAGACCCCGAGTCGACGCCCTCCCGAGCAGTCGCCGCGGCGTGCTACGCGTCGAGACCCTTCTCGCGTCGGCGGCGCGCGATCTCCGCCCGCAGGCGCTCCTCCTTCTCCTCGCGCTCGAGGTCGGCGAGCTGCTGCTCCGTCGTGCGCACCTCGGCCCTGCGGGCCGGCCGCGGCATCGGGCGCGCCGGCTCCGGCTCGGCGCGCCGGGGGGCGACCCGCTGCGGGAGGGACGACTCCGACCAGTCCCGCCCGAGCGCCCACCACAGGAGGCTGCCGATGAACGGGATGAGGATCGCGATGATCAGCCACGCGAACTTCGGCAGGAACCTCACCTGGTCATCCGGCCGCCGGACGATGTCCACGAGCGTGACGACGAACAGTGCCAGCATCAGGGCGCCCGCGACGAATTGCATACCGGAATCGTAGCGATCCGCGCGGGGCAGGGGGTGCCGTTCGGGACGACCCGACACCGTAGGATTGGGGCATGCCCACCATCGTCGTCGACGTCATGCCCAAGGCCGAGCTCCTGGACCCCCAGGGAAAGGCCGTCACCGGTTCGCTGGCCCGCCTCGGGCACGGCACGTTCGAGAACGTCCGCATCGGCAAGCGCATCGAGCTGACCGTCGACGGCGAGGTCACCGACGCCGTCCTCGCCGAGGCGCGGACGGTGGCCGACGAGGTCCTGTCGAACTCCGTCATCGAGGACGTCGTGCGCATCGAGGTCGTCGAATGACGAGGATCGGGGTCATCACCTTCCCCGGCTCGCTCGACGAGGGCGACGCGCGCCGGGCGATCCGACTCGCGGGGGCCGAGCCGGTCGAGCTCTGGCACGGATCGCACGACCTCGACGGGGTCGACGCGGTCGTGCTGCCCGGCGGCTTCTCCTATGGCGACTACCTGCGCGCCGGCGCGATCGCGGCGCGGGCCCCGATCATGGCGGAGGTCTCCGACGCGGCGGCGAAGGGCATGCCCGTCCTCGGCATCTGCAACGGCTTCCAGATGCTCGTCGAGGCGCACCTCCTCCCCGGCGGGCTCCTGCGCAACGCGCACCAGCAGTTCATCCGCCGCGACCAGCGGCTGCGCATCGAGAACGCGTCCACCGCGTGGACGAACGACTTCTCGGCCGGCGACGAGATCATCATCCCGCTCAAGAACGCCGACGGCGGCTACACGGCCGACGCCGAGACGCTCGAGCGCCTCGAGGGCGAGGGGCTCGTCGCCTTCCGCTACGTGGGCGTGAACCCGAACGGATCGCTCAACGACATCGCCGGGGTCACGAACGAGCGCGGCAACGTGGTCGGCCTCATGCCGCACCCCGAGCACGCCGTCGAGCCGGGCTTCGGTCCTGGAACGCCGGCGGCCATGCGCTCGGGCACCGACGGCCTGCGCTTCTTCGCGAGCGCGATCGCCTCCCTCGTCGCGGCCTGACCCCGGAAGGGCGTCGCCCCGCGCCGCAGCACCCCTCCCGAGCTGAGGACCATCCGCTGAGGTGAGCATCAGTGCGGGGGCGATGCACTCATCCCGGCGCATCGCACTCTGCCCGTGCCAGGGTCCCGCGGGCGGCTCGGGACGAGGAAGCACCATCCGGTCACGAGGTGTTCACCGTGACGCCACGCGGCACTCATAGCGTTCCCAGGGTCCGCGCTCTCCGCGCCGACGTCGCTTCCTCAGCCGAAAGACGCCATGCCCCGCACCCGCCTCGCGCGGCGCGGATCCGTGCGCCCGGTCGCCATCGCGACCGCCTGCGCGATCCTCGCCTCCACCCTCAGCCTCGCCGCCGTCCCCGCCATCGCCGCCGATCCGCCGCCGGCGCTGTTCGTCTCGGAGATCGTGCCGGACAACGTCGGCGACGATCACTTCGAGTACGTCGAGATCACGAACACCTCCGATGGCGAGCTCTCCCTCGCCGAGGCGGGGATCACCTTCTCCTACGCGTACGACGACTCGGCCGACACGGGCAACGACATCCCGCTCGCGCTCGAGGACGACCTCACACTGGCGGCCGGCGAGTCCGCCGTGCTCTGGCTGAGCTACACGAACGGCAACGTCGACTCGTACGCGCACACGGTCGACGACTTCCGCGCGCACACCGGAGCCTCCGACGACACCCAGGTCGTCCGGATGACCGGCCAGAACGGCTTCGCCAACGGCGGTTCCCGCACCGTCAGGGTGCACGACGGGGACGGCGTGCTCACGTGGTCCCACTACCCCGCCGGATCGGCGGCCGCCGGCGCCGGCGTCGACTTCCGCGTCCCTGCGGCAGCCGGCGACGGCGCCGCGGTGTTCCAGCAGCAGGCCCCATACACCCCTGGCACGGTCGCGACGGGTCAGCTCACCCCGGGCGACGGGCCGGAGGAGCCGGAGGTGCCAGAGGACATCGGCGCGCTCGAGCCCGACCCCGACGCGTCGGGCGCGGAGCTGCAGGTCACCGAGCTCCTGCCGGACTCCACGAACGTCGGGGGCAGCGACGGGTTCGAGTTCGTCGAGGTGTTCAACGCCTCATCGGAGGACGTCGACTTCGGCGAGTACGCGCTGACGTACCTGTACCCGCAGGACTACGAGACCAACACCAACGAGGCGCTCTGGCCAGCGCAGCCCGCCGACGTGACGATCCCCGCCGGCGACTCGCTCGTGCTGTGGATCAAGAACGGGCCGAACGACGACCTCACCGACGCCGACTTCAACGCGCAGTTCGGCAGCGACCTCTCGCTCGGGGACGACCTCGTCGAGATCCGCTCCGCCGGCATGGCGAACGGCTCCCCACGCGGCATCGCGATCCGCACGAACACCGGCATCGAGGTCAACCGCGCCTACTACAACATGGAGGGCGCCGCCGACACCGCGGCCGACCGCGGCGTGCGATACGCCCCCACCGACGACGCGACGCTGCAGCAGCAGATCGCCCCGCTCGCGGCCTCGCCGGGGCGCGTGCAGGTCGATCAGGCGGCCGACGGCCTCATCGTGCGAGCGCAGGACGAGGCGTCGCCCGTGATCGACGACCGCACGGTCGACGAGATCGACCCGGCCGACGGCTTCCGCATCGAGCTCGGCGTGACCGACGACATCCGGGTCAGCACCGTCTCGGTCGAGCTGCGCAACGACATCGACGAGAGCCCGACGACCCTGAACCTCCTGCGCGAGGAGGACGACGTGTACTCCCACGCCGTCGCCGCGGCTGACCTCACGGGGAAGAGCTGGTACGAGTACACCGTCACGGCGAGCGACGGCGTCCACGAGACGACGACCGAGACCCGTCGCGTCCCCGTGATCGGCGCCGACCGCGACTCGGTGCGGCTCAACGTCGCCGACGGCGACATCGTCGGCGGCACGACCACCGTCGCGGCGAGCGCCGACGCCTACCCCTCCCCCCTCGAGCTGCGGATCGACGACGCGCCCGTCGCGACGTACCCGTCACTCGAGGACGAGCCCCAGTTCGTGTTCGAGACGTCGCAGACCGACTTCTACTTCCGCAACGGCGTGCGCATCGGCGAGGACATCCTCCACATCTTCGACGAGGGCACCTACGAGCGCACCGAGACGATCGCCGTCCCCGTTCCCCTCTCCTACATCGAGGAGGGCGAGCCGCTCACGCTCGGCATCTGGGCGGGGACGAAGGCCGGCCCGTGGATCGACGAGGACGAGAACAACGATGACTTCGTCATCTCCGGGATGCGCCTCGTCCTTCCCGACGGACGGACGCTGCGCCCCGCCGGGTACGACGATCCGACCGAGATCATCAACATAGATCGGAAGAGCGT
>JBQDDT010000215.1:0-3731 GCA_052092505.1 Microbacterium sp.
TCTCTCCGACGCCGACTGGGTCGGACGCGGCGGGATGGCGCCCCCGTTGCCGCCCCGAGCGGGGTCGGCGGCGGGTGAGCCGGGGTTCGGCTGCGGGTTCGAGAGCGGGTTGTCCATCGGTTGCTCCTTCTGACGATTCCCCTTCACAGTGAACCGCGAACCTTTGGGCAAGCTATGTCGGGGTTCAGACTCCGGGATGAGTGTCGCGTACCGTGAGCACATGCCTACCGTATCCGGCGCGTGGCGCCGCACCGCCGCGGGAGCAGGGCTCCTCGGCGAGGGAGACGCCGTCGCCCCCACGATCTTCGCCGAGATGACCGAGCTCGCGGCCGGCACGGATGCCATCAACCTCGGGCAGGGATTCCCCGACGAGGACGGTCCGGCCGAGGTGCTCGAGGCGGCCAGGCGCGCGATCTCCGACGGGGCCAACCAGTACCCTCCCGGCCGGGGCGTGCCCGCCCTGCGTGAGGCGATCGCGGAGCACCAGAGCCGCTTCTACGATCTCGAGCTCGATCCGGACCGCCACGTCGTCGTCACGGCGGGCGCCACCGAGGCGCTCGCGGCGACGCTGCTGGCGCTCATCGACTCGCCGGAGGACGAGGTCGTCGTCTTCGAGCCGTACTACGACTCGTACGCGGCCTGCGTCGCGCTGGCCGGGGCGAGGCTGGTCACCGTCCCCCTGCGCGCGCCCGGCTTCCAGCCCGACCCGCAGGAGCTCGCCGCCGCCGTCACGGACCGCACGCGGGTGATCCTCGTGAACGATCCGCACAATCCGACGGGCGCCGTCTTCTCCGCCGAGCTGCGCGCGGAGGTCGTGCGGCTCGCCGAACGGCACGACGCCGTCATCGTCACCGACGAGGTCTACGAGCACCTGACGTTCGACGGCCCGCACGTGCCGATCGCGACGCTGCCGGGGGCAGCCGAGCGCATGCTCACCATCTCGTCCGCAGCCAAGACGTTCTCCGTGACCGGATGGAAGATCGGCTGGGTCACGGGGCCGGCGGAGCTCATCACGGCGGTGCTGACGGTGAAGCAGTTCCTCAGCTACACGCCCGGGTCCCCCTTCCAGCCAGCGATCGCCGTCGGCCTCCGGCTCCCCGACGCGTTCTTCCGCGGCTTCCGCGAGGACATGCGCCGGAAGAAGGACGTGCTCGGCACCGGGCTGCGCGCCGCCGGGTTCGCCGTGACCGAGCCGCAGGGCTCCTACTTCACGGTCGCCGACGCGGCCCCGCTCGGCCCGGACGACGCCGCCGCGTTCTGCCGCGCGCTGCCGGCACTGGCCGGCGTCGTCGGCATCCCGCTCACGGCGTTCGTGACGCCGGAGCGCCGCGCCGACTACGCGACGCTCGTCCGGTTCGCGGCGTGCAAGCGCGTGCCGGTCCTCGAGGAGGCCTCCGCGCGGCTCGCTCGTCTGTCGCGACGCTGACGGCCGGCCCCGACCGTCAGCCGGCGGGGAGGACCCGGTACCGGCGCAGCCCGAGCGCGGGGTTCTCGCGCCGCGTGCCGGCGATCTCCTCGGCATCGATCGTCGCCACGGCCACGCCCGTGCCGAGCGCGAGGCGTGCGATCGCGACGCCGCGCGGGTCGACGACGGCCGACGCCCCGACCCCGATGGGCGCCGGGTGATCGGCGGCGATGACGTACATCGTGTTCTCGATCGCCCTCGCGGCCAGGAGCGTGTTCCAGTGGTGTTCCTTGAGAGGGCCGCGCACCCACTCCGAGGGGACGACCGCGGCGTCGACGTCGGCGTCGGCGAGGGTGCGTGCGACCTCGGGGAAGCGGAGGTCGTAGCAGGTCATGAGCCCGAAGGTGAAGCCGTCGACGACGAACGTCTGCGCCCCGCCGACGGGGCCAGGCTCGATCCACTCCGACTCGCGCTGGCCGAACGCGTCGTAGAGGTGCTGCTTGCGGTACACGGCGACGACGCCGGAGCCGTCGACCGCGATGACCGCGTTGCGCACACGGTCGCCCGTGCCCTTCTCGACGAGTCCGGCGACGAGGTGCAGGTCGAGCTCGCCGGCGAGCTCCACGAGTCGGGCTGTGAACGGACCTCCGACCGGCTCGGCGCTTGCGGCATACGTCTCGTCGATCGGATCCGAGAAGTAGCTCGCGTACTCGGGGAGCACGACGAGACGGGCGCCTCGCTCCGCCCCGATTCGGGCCAGCCGCTCGATCTCGACGAGGTTCGCCGTCTTGTCGGCTGTCGGAGCGAACTGGGCTACGGCGACGGCAGCGGATGTCATGGCACCAGCCTCTCACCCCCGGCGAGAACGCGGGGAATGAGATGCAGCACGATGTCGGCCGCGCGCGACGTGAGACGGTCGCCCTTCCCCTGGCACGCCGAGATCGACTGCTAGCATGTCGGCCGCGGGAGACGTTCCATGAGCCATCACGGCGAAAGGTCATCTGTGAGCAAAGACGCAGGCCCCTCTGATCCATCGCGACGCCGCCTCATGAAATGGGGCGGCGCTGCCGCGGGCGCCGTGGTCGCCGGCGGGGGTGTCGCTGCCACTGCCGCCACCGTCGGCTATCACGCCGGCTTCGAGGCCGGCACGGACAATTTCACCAATCTCTCGCCTCGCGAGACGCCCGGCTTCGATCACCTCGTCGTCGTCATGGGCGAGAACCGCTCGTTCGACAACCTGCTCGGCTACCTCTACACCCCCGACACCCTGCCCGAGGGAAAGAAATTCGAGGGGCTCGCATTCGGCGAGCACAGCAATCGCGGACCCGATGGAACCGTCTACAAGGCTCACGTCTACGAGGGCAGCACCGATGAGGTGATGGGACAGCCCAGCCCCGATCCGGGAGAAGAGTACCCCCATGTGAACACCCAGCTCTTCGGCACGGTCTCACCGAAGTCCAATTCCGAGCTGTGGGTCGAGCACATGAAGTCGCCCTTCAACCTGCCCAGCGCAGAGCGCAAGCCCGACAATTCAGGATTCGTACGGGATTACGAGATCAACTGCCGACGCCTGAACAAGGGGAAGTCGCCCGACCCCGAGGACCTCGGAACCATCATGGGCAGCTTCTCGCCCGAGATGCTGCCGGTGCTCTCGACGCTCGCCCAGGAGTTCGCGGTGTTCGACCACTGGTTCTGCGGTGCTCCCTCCCAGACGTTCTGCAATCGGTCCTTCTTCCATTCCTCGACCTCGCACGGCTTCGTCACCAACAAGCACGGCGGCGGCTACGAGAAGTGGATCGATTCCGAGCAGTCTCCGACGATCTTCAACCGGCTCGACGACGCGGGAGTGGACTGGCGCGTCTACTACGACGAGCTGCAGCTGATCTCCTTCACGGGCGTGCTGCATGCGCCCGTGCTCGAGAAGTTCTGGAAGTCGAAGCACTTCGCGACGATGGACCAGTTCTACCGCGATGCCAAGAACGGCACGCTGCCGGCGTACTCGTTCGTCGAGCCGCGGATGGCGTTCAACCACAACGACTTCCACCCGCCGTTCGGCAAGCTGAAGGAGTCGCGCCTCGACGGGATGGATGTCGTCGACAGCGCGGTCTCCGACGTGCGCGCGGGCGAGGCTCTCATCCACGAGGTCTACACGGCGATCAAGAACTCCGCCTCGACCGATGGCTCCAATGCGGTGAACACCCTCCTGCTCATCACCTTCGACGAGCATGGCGGCACCTACGATCATGTGCCTCCTCCGTCAGCCGTCGCTCCGCACGGCGACGCGAAGGCGGGCGAGATGGGCTTCGCGTTCGAACGTCTCGGGTGC
>JBQDDT010000216.1:0-1997 GCA_052092505.1 Microbacterium sp.
AGGCCTACGCGACGTTCCACCGCCGCATGATCGACAAGGGGTCGTTCATGTACCCGATGTCGCTGAAGCGGAACCACATCTCGCTCGCGCACACCGAGGCCGACATCGACCGGACGCTCGCGCAGGCCGAGGACGTTCTCGGCGGCATGGCGCGCGAGGGGCTCTTCGGCACGGCGAGGGTCGGAGCCTGACATGTCCTCGATCTCCCGGACCGTGCTGCGCGGCGGACTCGTCGCCGACGGGTTCGGCGACGAGCCGGTCCTCGGCGACGTCGTGGTCGATGCGGGAAGGGTCGCGGCAGTCGTGCCCGCGACCGAGCGGCCGGCCGGCGGATACGACGCGGAGATCGTCGACTGCGCGGGACGGATCGTCGCCCCGGGCTTCGTGGACATCCACTGCCACTCCGACCTCAGCCTCCTGGCCTATCCCGGCAACGAGAGCCGGATCACCCAGGGCATCACCACCGAGGTCGTCGGGAACTGCGGCATGTCGCCGGCCCCGGGCAACGCCGACGTCGCCGGCCTGGCCCGCGTCATCAGCACGATCGACGTGACGCCCGAGGTGGAATGGGCGTGGAGCGACGTCGCCGGATGGCTGCGCGCGCTCGACGAGTGCCCCACGGCGACGCACGTCGCCGCGCAGGTCGGACACGGCTCGATGAGGTTCGCCGTGGCCGGCAGCAGCACGTCCGCGCTGGACGACGTGGAGCTGACGGCGCTCGAGCGCGAGCTGGAGGAGGCGTTCTCCGCCGGCGTCGTCGGTGCGAGCGTCGGGCTGATGTACGCGCCGGGCGAATCGGCGGGGGCGGATGAGCTCGCCTCGGTCGCCAGGGTCGTCGCCGCTCACGACGGCGTGCTGTCGGCGCACCTCCGCGACTACCGCACGGCCGCCCTCCCGCGCTCGATCGATGAGCTTGCTGATCTCGTCCGCGGGGACGGGCCGAGGCTGCAGATCTCGCACCTGCGCGGCGTGGGAGGCGAGGGCGGCTTCTCCGAGGCGCTCGCTCACGTGGAGGCGCTGAGGGAGTCGAAGGACATCGCCGCCGACGCCTACCCGTATGTCCACGGGCACACCACCCTGCTCCAGCTGCTGCCGCCGCGCCTGCGCGCCGCGGGCCCGGACGCGGCGGTCGAGGCCTGCCTGGCGGATCCGACAGCGGTCGCCGAACAGCTCAGCGCCGCCGGCTACGAGCGTGATCAGATCGTCGTCATGAAGGCGGCGGACACCCCGCACGCGGTCGGGAGAGATCTCACCGAAGCCGACGGCGACCCGTGGCGGTGGCTCGTCGACCTGCTGGTCGCGAACAGCGGACTGGTCGACGTCGCCGTCGAGAGCGGGCTGTGGAGCGACGTCGACCTGGCGTTGGCCACGCCGTGGGTGAGCATCGCCTCGGACGGCACCGCGCTCGACCGCACGCATCGCGCATCCGCCGCGCACCCCCGATCCTGGGGCGCGTTCTCCGCCGGCTACCGGCGGCTGCGCCGCGGCGGTGCGTCCGTCGGCGAGACCGTCCGTCGTCTCTCGACCGCCCCGGCGGCCCGCGCCGGAATCCCCAGCGGCATCGCCCGCGGGCGCCGCGCCGACCTCGTGGTGCTCGACGACGCGACCTTCGACGCCGCCGCGACCTTCGGCGAGCCGGCGACGCCCTCGGTCGGTCTCGACCACGTCTACGTCGACGGCTCGGCCGTCGTCTCTGCCGGACGCCTCACCCGAGCGCGTCCGGGAACGCTGATCAGGAGGGGCCAGGAGTGACCGAACACGGAACGCCACTGGGGCTCGGAATCGTGGGAGTCGGCGGCATCGCGCTGTCCCACATGGCGGCGCTGCGCACGATGACGAGCGCGCGGCTCGTCGCGGTCTGCGACGTGGACGCCGGTCGCGCCGCCGAGGTCGCGCACGCCGAGCGATGCGCCGGCTACGGCTCCGTCGACGAGCTCCTCGCGGACGACGCCGTCGAGGCGGTGATCGTCTGCACCCCGAACATGACGCACGAGAAG
>JBQDDT010000216.1:2007-3696 GCA_052092505.1 Microbacterium sp.
TGGGCCTGCAGGTGCTCGCCGCCGGCCGACATCTGCTGATGGAGAAGCCGCTCGCGCTGACGCCGGAGGGAGCGCGCGCCGTCGCCGACGAGGCGACCGAGCGCGGTCTGGCACTCGCGGTCGGCCACAGCCATCGCTTCACCGATCAGAGCCTGGCCATCCGCGAGGTCATCGACTCCGGCGAGATCGGCACGCCGCGATTCGTTCGCGTCGTGATGAACGGCGGATGGATCTGGCCGGGATGGCAGTCCTGGGTGCTGGACCCCGCGCTGTCCGGCGGCCACTCGCTGCACAACGGGGTCCACCTGGTCGACCTCGCGAGCTGGTGGATCGGCGAGCCGGCCGCGAACGTCTTCTCGGTCGGACAGCATGCCACGAGCGAAGCGCTGGAGATCCACGACTTCCTCATCATGGAGCTCGGCTTCGCGAGCGGCGCCTCGGCGGTGTGCGAGATCAGTCGAGGGGAGCGGCCCCGCAGCGCCGGCTACCTGGAGCTCACGGTCGTGGGCACCCAGGGCGTCGTCTCGCGCGAATGGGACGCCGAGGGAGTGCTCGCCTGGACGGACGCCGGTCTCACCCCATGGGGCGTCGATGGCGGCGGCGGCCGGACCTTCGTCCGTGAGATCGAGGCCTTCGTCGCCGCGGCGCGCGGTCAGACCGAGGTCGTCCCGCCGCTGTCCGCGGCGGTCCACGCCGTCGATGTCGCCGTCGCGTCGGAGGAGTCGCTCCGCGCGGGCCGCACGATCGAGATCGGAGCAGCGGCATGACCGCCCCACTGACCGCCCATCCCGGATTCACGCGCGCCCTCGCGGCGGTCCGCGGCGCGGAGATCGGACTCCTGCGCGCCGCCATGCTCGACGTCGTCGCGATCGGCGAGGGCGACGCACTGCGCCGGCTCGGTCCCGAGGCGATCGACGTCCTGCGCAACGTGACGGGCTCGACGTCCGTCGACCTCCAGGCCCATTCGACGGCCGACGGCGGCGCGACGACCTTCCTCGGGCGAGCCGGCCGCGGGATCGCGGTGAGCGCGCACCTGTCGCTCGTCGCCGGGGAGGGGCGGAGGTCGCTGCGGGCGAGGATCCGACTCGTCGGCACGCACGGCTCGGTCCTCGTCGACCTGCTTCACCCGCTGCTCGAGGTGCGCACCGGCGCCGGGAGGAGCGAGGCGAGCTTCGGAGTCCTCGGAGAAGGCGCTCCGGCGCCCGAGGCATCCGAGGCCCTTTCCGCGATCGCCGGATCCGCACGGTCCGGTCGAACAGCGACGATCACCTGGTGACGGAGGAGCGAACATGAAGTGGCTGACATTCGACGACGACGGCACGATCCGGCACGGACGTGTCGAGGGCGATGAGATCGTCGTGACCGGTGACGGGGACCTGTCGGCGGTGGTCGGGGGCGATGCCGCCACCGCCGAGGTGGGTCGGCGTCCGATCGACGGGGCGCGCATCCTCGCGCCGCTCCTCGCACCGGGCAAGGTGATCGCGGTCGCCGCGAACTACCAGGAGCACGTCAAGGAGGCCGGCGCCCAGGCCCGCGATGAGAAGACGGCGACCCCGCGCCTCTTCCTGAAGCCCGACACGTCGATCACGGGCCCCGATGCGCCGGTTGTGCTCAATCCGATCACCCACCAGCTGGACTGGGAGGTCGAGATCGCCGTGGTGATCGGCCGGCGCGCGCAGGGCGTGTCCG
>JBQDDT010000217.1:0-3693 GCA_052092505.1 Microbacterium sp.
AGTGGACCCAGGAGAGGACACTGAGAGTGCTCGACCACCTGTCAGATGTGCGCCAGGCGATCGAGCAGAACGCGCAGCCGGCGCTCGCTCTCGAGAGCCTGCTCGTGACCGTCGTCAGCGGGAACCGCCTGTGACCGGGAAGCGCGCGCGCCGAATCGGAACGGCCATCGTCGCGCTCGCCGCCGGCGCGGGGCTGCTGACGGGGTGCGTCTCCGCGTTCATCCCCGTCCGCCCCGCCGACCCGGCGCCCGTCACCGACGGAGTGCCGGACGAGCTGCTCGACTTCTACGACCAGCCACCGGAGTGGAGCGACTGCGGCGAGAACCTCGAGTGCGCGACCATCACCGCGCCGCTGGACTGGGATGACCCGGACCGCGGCGAAATCGACCTGGCGCTGACCCGCTACCTCGCCGAGGACGGCGCACCCCAGGGGTCGCTGCTGACGAACCCCGGCGGGCCAGGCGCGAGTGGCGTGAGCTTCGTGCAGCAGGCGGCGACGTCGGTGTTCGACGACGACGTCGCCGGCGCGTTCGACATCGTCGGATTCGACCCGCGCGGGGTCGGAGACTCGACCGCCGTGACGTGCCTCGACGCCGAGGACATGGACGCCTATCTCTATGACGTGCCGGAGGCGGAGCGCGGAACCCCGGAGTGGGAGTCCGAGGTCGCCGAGGGCAACAGGGCGTTCATCGACGCCTGCACGGAGAACACCGGCGAGCTCCTGGAGTTCATCACGACGGAGCAGGCCGCCCGCGACCTCGACCTGATCCGCGCCGTCCTCGGCGAGGAGAAGCTGCGCTACCTCGGGTTCTCCTACGGGACGTTCCTCGGGGCGACCTACGCCGGCCTGTTCCCCGAGCGGGCAGGAAGCCTCGTGCTCGACGCGGCGATCGACCCATCGGTGCCGAGCTCGATGGTCGGCGCCGCGCAGGGCGTCGGCTTCGAGGACTCGCTGCGCGCCTACCTGTCGAACTGCGAGCAGGCGGGGCAGTGCCCCTTCCCCGGAAGCGTCGACGACGGGATGTCCGATCTCGCCGCGCTCCTGGCCGACGTCGACCGCTCGCCCGTCGCCGGTCCGGACGGGCGCGAGCTCGGGGCGGACACCCTCGTGACGGCGATCATCTCGTCGCTGTACAGCCCTGCGTCGTGGCCGCAGCTCACGCAGGCGCTCACCGGCGTGCAGAAGGGCGACGCGACGGCCGCCTTCCTCCTCGCGGACGCGTACAACTCGCGCACCGAGGGCGGCTACATGGACAACTCGACGGAGGCGTTCAGCGCGTACAACTGCATGGACTACCCCGTGTCCACCGAGGCGGAGGAGCGCGAGGCCGAGCAGCTCGTCCAGGAGAAGGCGCCGACGGTCGCGCCCTACTGGTTCGGGCCCGACCTGTGCGAGGACTGGCCCTACCCGCCCACCGGGACACGCGGCGAGATCACGGCGGAGGGCGCCGACCCGATCCTCGTCGTCGGCACGACGGGCGACCCGGCGACGCCGTATGCGTGGGCCGAGTCGCTCGCCGACCAGCTCTCGAGCGGGACGCTCCTCACATACGAGGGGGAGGGGCACAGCGCGTACGGCAATGGGAGCGCGTGCATCGACGACGCGGTGGGGGCGTTCCTCCTCGACGGGGAGGTCCCGAAGGACGGTCTCACCTGCCGCTGACCGCGGCAGGACGCCCGTCGAGCGCGGCGCGCGCGGCGGCTCGGCCGATTCGGTGCGCGGAGCGATGATCCGGTATGCTTTCTGATCGTGCCGCTCGCGCGGTGCGAGACGCCACCTTAGCTCAGTCGGCAGAGCGATTCACTCGTAATGAATAGGTCGTCGGTTCGATTCCGACAGGTGGCTCGAACGAGAAGGACCCCGGACGACGCATCATCGTCCGGGGTCCTTTCGTCGTGTGCGACGTGGTCGCGTGAGGCTCAGTCGGCCGGCATCAGGACCGAGTCGATGAGGTACACGGTCGCGTTGGCGGTGTGCACACCGCCGCAGATGACGTTCGCGTCGCCGACCATGATCTCGTCGCCGGATCCGGTGACCTCGAGGTCGGATCCCTCCACCGTCTCGTGCGTGCCCTCGATGTCCTCCGGGCCGATCTGGCCGGGAACGACGTGATAGGTGAGGACCGAGGTGAGCAGGTCGGCGTCGGTCCCGAGCGTGTCGAGCGTGGCCTGGTCGACCTGGTCGAACGCATCGTCGACCGGCGCGAAGACGGTGTACTCGTCGCCGTTGAGCGTGTCGACCAGATCGACGTCGGGGTTGAGCTCGCCGGAGACGGCGGAGACGAGCGTGGTCAGGAGCGGGTTGTTCGACGCGGCGACGGCGACGGGGTCGGCCGCCATGCCCTCGATCGAGCCCGATCCGTCGGGAACGGCCTCGGCGTAGTCCGCGCATCCTGGCCCGACGAGATCCGCCGCGGGGTCGCTCATGCCCTCATCCATGCCCTCGTCGGTGCCCTCCTCCGGGGCGCTCTGCTCCTCGGAGGGCGACATGCCCTCGTCTTCACCGCCGTCGGCATCGCTGCCGCAGCCGGTCAGACCGGCGATGGCGACGAGGCTCAGCACGGCGGCTCCGGTGAGTGCGGTCTTCTTCGTGAACATTGCCTTCTCCTCTGGGTCGGATGCCGACCTCGCGGTGCGGCATCTCCGGGCGTTCAGGGAGTATTCGGGGCCGGCGCGGGATCGGATGGGACGCCGTCGCGGCCGCATCCGATTCGCCGGGCGCGCCGAAGAAGAGGCGAGAGGGCGGAGGGTGCGGCATGCTGGTGGACATGGTGATCGACGGAATCGACGTGGATGAGCACGCCGACGACCCCGTCGACCATGTCGCCGAGCTGCTCCAGCGCGTCGCCACCGGCGACCAGGGCGCGTTCGCCGAGCTGTACGACATGCTGGCCTCGCGGATGTTCGGCCTCGTCCTGCGCGTGCTCGTCGATCGCGCGCAGAGCGAGGAGGTGCTCCAGGAGATCTTCCTCGAGATCTGGCAATCCGCTGCGCGCTTCTCTCCGGAAAAGGGACAGGGGAGGACGTGGGTGCTCACGATGACGCACCGCCGCGCTGTGGACCGGGTGCGATCCTCTCAGTCCCGCGTCGAACGCGACGTGCGGGTCGGGCTCCGCGACATCGGCGTGGCGTTCGACGGCGTCGCGGAGAGCGTGGAGCTGAGGTGGGAGGGGCGCCGGGTGGTGGAGGCGCTCCGGCAGCTTCCGGACGCGCAGCGCGAGGCGCTGACGCTCTCCTACTACGGCGGCTACTCGCAGAGCGAGATCGCGGCGCTCACCGGAACGCCGCTCGGAACCGTGAAGACGCGGATGCGCGACGGTCTCGCGCGTCTGAGGGAGAGGATGGGGGTGCTGGCATGAACGAGAAGGACCTTGACGAACTGCTCGCCGGTCGCGCGCTCCATGCCCTGGACGCCGAGGACGAGCGTCGCCTCGACGCGGCGCTCGCGGCCGACCCCGAGCTGCGCGAGCGCGCGGGCCACGCCGAGGAGACGGCGGCCCTGCTCGCCGATGCCGCCCCCGAGGTCGCCCCGCCTCCGTCGATCCGCGCCGCCCTGCTCGCTCGGATCGCGCAGGCCGACCCGCTCGAGGACGAGGAGGAGGCGGGCGGATCCGGTCCGGACCCCCGCCCCGAGGACGACGCCCCCGACCCCGTTCCCGCGGCACCGGCCGCCCGGCGCGCCGGGAGGCGCAG
>JBQDDT010000218.1:0-3645 GCA_052092505.1 Microbacterium sp.
GCGTCACCTTCGTGCGCAGCATGATCGAGCGCGTCATCGAGGAGCGCGTGGGCGGCGACCCGACCAAGGCCGCCGAGGTCCGCGACCAGCTGAAGCAGACCCTCGGCGACTCGATCCGCGACGTGCAGCCCGGCTCCCCCGAGGCCCTGTCCGCCCTCGAGGTCCTGCGCGAGGCCGGCCTGTGGTCGCAGTACCTCCAGGTCGGCCTCGGCACCCACCCCGAGGTCTTCACCAAGGCACCCGTGCTCGCCGGCGTGGGCCACGGCTCCGACGTCGGCATCGCCGGCATCTCCACCTGGAACAACCCCGAGCCCGAGCTCGTCCTCGTCATCGACGGCGCCGGCCAGGTCAAGGGCGCCACCCTCGGCAACGACGCCAACCTGCGGGACATCGAGGGCGCGAGCGCGCTGCTCCTCCCGCTGGCCAAGGACAACAACGCCTCCGCCTCGCTCGGCCCGTTCATCCGGCTCTTCGACGCCGAGTTCACCCTCGAGCAGGCCGCCGCCACCACGATCACCATGCGTGTCGAGGGCGAGGACGGGTTCGTGCTCGAGGCCACCGCTCCGCAGGCCGAGATCTCCCGGCCCGTCACCGAGCTCGTCGAGCACACGATCAACCGTCGCCACCAGTACCCGGACGGCCTCGTCCTGTACTGCGGCACGCCGTTCGCCCCCACCGAGGACCGAGGCGAGCCCGGCCAGGGCTTCACCCACGCCGAGGGCGACCTCATCTCCATCAGCTCCCCGGAGATCGGCACGCTGGTCAACCGCGTGACGCAGAGCGAGCTCGCCCCCCGCTGGAGCTACGGGCTGCTCGACTTCGTCCGGGACCTCGAGCACGCAAGGTCCGCCTCATGAGCGGGCAGAAGGTCGTCGTCACCGACACCGCGGTGGGCGACGACTCCCTCGAACGCCACCTCGCCGAGGAGGAGGGCGCCGAGTACCACCACTGGGACGGCGCCGAGGATCTTGGCGACGTCCTGGAGGGCGCCGACGTCGTCCTCACCAACTTCGTCCCCCTCGGTCCGGCCGAGCTCGGCCGGCTGCCCGAACAGGCCGTGCTCATCCGCTACGGCATCGGGGTGGACAACATCGACCTGGCCGCCGCGGCCGAGGCGAACCTGCGCGTGTGCAACGTGCCCGACTACGGGGCGAACGTCGTCGCCGACCACGCGACGATGCTCGCCCTCATGCTCGTGCGCCGCGTGCGCGACTTCGACGCCGCCATGCACCGCGGCGAGACCCCCAGGGCCGCCGGCATCGGCACGATCGACAGCATGGAGAGCCGGGTCGTCGGCCTCGTCGGTGCGGGCCGCATCGCCCAGCTCACCGCGAGCCGCCTGCAGGCCCTGGGCTGCCGCATCATCGCGTTCGACCCCTACGCCGACGCCGCGACGCTCGCGGCCAAGGACATCGAGCTCGTCGGCCGGGCCCGGCTGCTGGCCGAGTCGCACATCGTCTCCCTCCACCTGCCGCTCACCGAGGACACCCACCACCTTCTCGACGACGACGCGTTCGCCGCCATGCAGGACGGCACCTACGTGGTCAACACCGCCCGCGGCGGACTGATCGACCACGACGCCCTCGGCCGCGCCCTGGACTCGGGCCGCCTCGGCGGCGCCGCCCTCGACGTCACCGAGCCCGAGCCGCTGCCGGACGACCACCCGCTGCGCTCGCGCCCCGAGGTGATCCTCACCCCGCACACCGCGTTCTACTCCACCGAGTCGATGGTGCGGCTGCAGTCGCTCGCCGTCGACGAGGGCCGGCGCGCCCTGCGCGGCGAGACCCTCCGCGCCCCCGTCCCGCTCCCGAACAGGAAGTGACCGATGACGACCCCCCTGCACTGCCCCTCCTTCATCGACGGCGAGTTCCGGACCGGCGGCGAGCAGCTCGAGCGGCTCAACCCCGCCACCGGTGAGGTGGCCGCCCTCGCGGACATCGCCGACCAGACGGTGGTCGACGACGCCGTCGCGGCCGCCGTGCGCGCCTTCCCCTCCTGGAGCCGCACCACCGGGTTCGAGCGCGGCGCCCTGCTGCGCCGCCTCGGCGAGGTGGCCCTCGAACGGCTCGACGACCTCGCGAGCACCATGACCCGTGAGCAGGGCAAGCCGCTGAACGAGGCCCGCGGCGAGGTCCGCAAGTTCGCCCAGGCCATGCGCTACTACGGCGAGGAGGCCGAGCGGATCGGCGGCGAGACCGTACCGAACGAGTCGAACGACTTCCTCTCCGTGGTCCAGCGCGAGCCCGTCGGCCCGGTCGCGGCCATCACGCCGTGGAACTACCCCGTCGAGCTGCTCGGCTGGAAGCTCGGCGGCGCGCTCGGCGCCGGCTGCACGATGGTCATCAAGGACTCCGAGTACACCCCGGGGGCCGGACACGTCATCGCCGAGTGCCTGACGGCCGCAGGCTTCCCGCCCGGCGTCGTCAACATCATCCACGGTGCCGGCGAGGTCGGCGCGATGCTCGCCGGCCACCCGGACATCGCCAAGGTCGGGTTCACCGGGTCGAACGCCACGGGCCAGAAGCTGTTCCGCACGGTCTCCGGCGTCACCCAGCTGACCATGGAGCTCGGCGGCAGCTGCCCGATGATCGTCACCCGGAACGCGGACCTCGAGCTCGCCGCGAAGGGCGCCGTGCGGCGCTCGTTCCGCAACGCCGGCCAGATCTGCATCGCGATCAACCGGATCTACGTCGAGCGCCCGGTGATGGCCGACTTCACCGAGGCCATGGCCGAGCTCAGCCGCGCCCTCACCGTCGGCGACGGCTACGCGGACCCGGACGCCGACGTCGGGCCGGTGACCATGGAGGAGATCCGCTCCCGCACCGCGCGGCACGTGTCCGACGCCGTCTCCCGCGGCGCGCGCCAGCTCGCCGGCGCGGACGACCACCCGTCCGGCGGGCTGTTCCGCAACCCGGCCCTCGTCGTCGACGCCCCGTTCGACTCACAGATCATGACCGAGGAGACGTTCGGCCCCGCCGTCGGCGTCGCGGCGGTCGACTCGCTCGACGAGGCCGTCGCCCACGCCAACGGCGTCCCGGGCGGGCTCGCCGCCTACCTCTACACCGAGGACCTCGGCGAGACCATGCGCGCGGGGCGCGAGCTCGACTTCGGCAACGTCGCGGTCAACAACGTCGACGCCGGGATCATCAACGCCCCCTACGGCGGCCGTCGCGAGTCCGGGTTCGGGTCCGAGCACGGACGCGAGGGCCTCGAGGGCTACCTGCAGTACAAGCACCTGCGCATCCGCCACACCCACTGATCGACCCATCACTCACCCACCGTTGCAAGGGAGCAACCCATGCTGATCGGCATCGACCTCGGAACGTCCAGCTTCAAAGCGATCGCCGTCGACGACGACGGCGTGGTGGTCGCCAAGACCACCGCGAACTACCCGTTGATCAACCTCCGCTCCGGCTGGTCCGAGCAGGAGCCCGCCGAGTGGTGGCGCGCCACCGGCGAGGCCATGACGGCCCTCGCGGCCAAGCTGCCCGAGGGGGGCAAGGAGATCACCGCCATCGGCCTGTGCGGCCAGATGCACGGCCTCACGGCGATGGACGCCGACGGCGAGGTCATCCGCCCCGCCATCCTGTGGAACGACCAGCGCTGCGCCGCCGAGTGCGACTGGATCACCGAGCAGGTCGGCGG
>JBQDDT010000219.1:0-3625 GCA_052092505.1 Microbacterium sp.
TGGATCGTCGCCCCCTCGTCGCCGATGGCCCTGAGCCGCTGGAGCGTCGTGCCGAAGCGCTTCGCCGCCCTGGCCTCCGCCGTGTCGACCGCGTCGAACAGCGCCGGCTCGGCGAGCGCCTCGCGCAGCAGCTCGCGCGCGGGCCGCGTGCCGTCGTCCGCGAGCTCGTGGTGGCGCAGGCGTGCGCGCAGGCGGCGAAGCGCGACCCCGTCGAAGCCCCCGTAGGGCGAGCGCAGCGCGGCCACGAGCGCCTCGTCATCACGCTCCTCCGGTGGCTGCAGCGCGAGTCGGACGACCTCGACGAGCTCGCGGACGGCGCGCTCGCTCCCCAGCGGTCGTGGGACGCCGGCCGCCCTGGTGGGCACCTCGCGCGCAGCGAGCTCCGCCTCCAGAGCGACGACCTGACGCGTGTCGTGCGCGACCACCGCCATCCGCTCCCACGGCGTGCCGTCGTCGAGGTGCCACGTCCGAAGGGCCGTGGCGATGCACGCCGCCTCCTCGTGCGGCGACGCGACGACGCGGGCCTCGACGACGCGGTCGTGCGCGACCTCCGGTCCCGGCGCCCGCCGGTGATCGACGCGTCCGCCGGCGCCGATCTGCTGCGTGACCACGCGCCCGAGGCGGGCGAGCGCCGGAGCGGACCGGTGATCCGTCGAGATGACGTGGACGGCGCCGAGGATGCCCGCCAGCCGGGCGAACAGCTCCGGCGTGACACCGCGGAACGCGCCGGAGCCGATGTCGGGGTCTCCGGCGGCGAGCACCGCGATGCCGCGCGAGCGCAGCGCGTCGACGAGCGCGATGCCCCCGCGGGTGAGCTCCTGCGCGTCATCGATCAGGACGACCCGCAGCCGATCGACCTCGCCCAGCGAGCCGTCGGCCGGCAGAGCGCGCAGGAGCGCGGCGGCCTCGGCCGACAGCTCGGCGCTCTCGCGGTGCGCCTCGCGCATGCCGGCGAGCACGTTGCGGTAGTCGCGGACGAAGCCGGCGGTCGCCGCCCACGTCTCGTGACCGAGCGCCTCCAGCTCCGCCGGCTCGACCCCGAGGTCGGCGAGCTCCGCGAGGAAGGCGCGCAGCTCGGAGCGGAAGCCCTGCGAGCGGCGCACGAGCGGGCCGAGGTGGGCCGGCCAGCGCGAGCGGCCCTCCTCCTCGTCCTCCTCATCCCCCGCGAGGATCTCGGCGACGATGCGGTCCTGATCTGCTCCCGTGAGCAGCTGAGGAGGCGCCTCGCCCCGGCGGACGGCTCCGGCGCGGACGACCTGGAACGCGAGCGAGCCGATCGAGCGGGCGAGCGGGCCGGGGGTCGCGACCGCGACCCGGACGCCCAGCTCGTCGCGCAGCCGGGTCGCCGAAGGGCGCGTGGGCGTGAGGACCACGACCTCGCCCGGCGCGACCTCGCCGGAGCCGATCAGCCGAGCCGCCCTGGCGACGATCACGGACGTCTTGCCCGTGCCCGGCGCGCCGATCACCGTTCCCGAGGCGTCGGCGGGCAGAGCGAGCACGGTCTGCTGGTCGGGATCGGGCGAGTCGAGCGTCACGCCTCCACGCTAGCGAGCGGGACGGACATCCGGCGCGCGTCGGCGCGTTCGCCCTGAGCGTGCACGCGGACGCCCCAGCGACGCGTGCCATAGGCTGATGGCGACGTCGGGATCGTCCGACGTCACCGTGACGAAAGGGACCACCGTGCAGATCCGCATCGGCCTCACGAACACCGCGCGTGAGCTCAGCTTCGAGTCCGACGCCTCCGCCGCCGACGTCAAGAAGACGCTCGCCGACGCGCTCGCCAAGGGCACGGTCCACGTCGAGCTGGCCGATGCGAAGGGCACCGCGTACCTCGTCCCCACCGCGAACATCGCCTACGTCGAGATCGGCGCGGAGAGCAAGCGCACCGTCGGCTTCGTCTCGTAGTCCCCGCGAGATGTACATCCTCCTCGCGATGATCGCGGCGTGCGCGCTCGGCATCGCGCTGCACTTCCTCCTCCCCCATCGCGATCTGCGCGGCGTCGTCCTCACCCCCGGTGTGACGGTCCTCACGGCCGCCGGCGGCTACGCGTTGCTGACCTGGCTGCAATGGGGCGAGGCGAACCTCTGGCTCTGGGTCGTCTCCCTCGGCGTCTCCCTCGTCGTCTCCGGCGCACTCACGGTCGCCCTGGGCGCCTCCCGCGCGCGCAGCGACGACGCGGAGCGCCGGCACGCCGGTCTCGCCGGCTGAGCGTCCTCCGCGCCGGTCGCGGGCCGGCACCGCCCTACGCGTGCAGGCCGAGCGCGTCCATGCGCCGCGCATGGGCGGCCATCAGCGCCGTGAACACGGGCTCGACCCGCTTGTCGTCGTGCGCGAGGCGCTCCGGCACGAGGGCGCTGCGCGCCACGAGGAGCGTGTCTCCCACGAGGCGCCTGGCCCACATCGACAGCAGCGCGCGCCACTCCTCGTCCTCGGAGATCGTCGTGCGCAGCAGCTCCTGGATCTGCTCGCGGTCGCTCGCCTCCCCGAGGATGCGCTCCACCCGCCGCCCGACGTCCCCGTAGCCGGAGGCGAGCGCGAGGTAGAAGTCGTCGAGCATCCCGGCGGTGATGTGCACGGCGAGCATCGTCTCGCGCGGGCGGGCGCCGATCGTCTTGCCGCGGAAGGCGTCGAGCTGCTCCCGGAACGGCATCATCGCCTCGGTCGGATCACCGACGCGGTCCCGGATGAGCATCACGAGCTGGCGGTGCTTCTGGAGCGCCCGGCCGCCGGCGACCGAGATGGCCTCCTTCTCGGCGAGATCGGGCGTCGCGCGGACGAGGCGACCGAGCGTCTCGAAGTAGCCCAGCTGCAGATACGCGGCCTGACCGAGGAAGGTCGAGACGTCGGGGGCGAGCTCCGCGAAGTCCACCCTGCGCGCGTCACCGAGGTCGCCCCTCGTCCGCAGCCGCAGCACGCGCGCGGGCTGCCGGCGCCGCCAGAACCAATTCACCACGCACAGAAGCTTACGGCGCCGGGAACCCGGCGACGTCTCACCCCCGACGGAGCGCCCTCAGCCGGCTCGCCGGCCCGTGCCGTAAAGTTGGAGCGTCCCCGGCGACGGTTCCGGGGCGCCGCGCCTGTGGAAAAGAAGGGCGTGGATTCCTTCTTCGAGGCGGCGAAGCCGCCGGACAGGCAGCAGTACGTGACACTCTTCGCAGACCTCAAGGTCGACCAGGACATCGTCGACGCTCTCACGGCGAAGGGGATCGAATCCGCCTTCCCCATCCAGGAGCAGACGATCCCCCTCTCCCTGCCAGGCCAGGACGTGATCGGCCAGGCCAAGACCGGAACGGGCAAGACGTTCGGATTCGGGATCCCCGTGGTCCAGCGCCTCGGCGAGAACCCGGAGCCCGGCGTGAAGGCGCTCATCGTCGTCCCGACCCGCGAGCTCGCCGTCCAGGTGTACGAGGACATGGACCTCCTCACCTCGAACCGCTCGACGAGCGTCGTCGCGATCTACGGCGGCAAGGCGTACGAGGGCCAGATCGACCAGCTCAAGGCCGGCGCCCAGATCGTCGTCGGGACTCCCGGCCGCCTCATCGACCTGGCCGGCCAGCGCCTCCTCGACCTGTCGAACGCGACCGAGGTCGTGCTCGACGAGGCCGACAAGATGCTCGATCTCGG
>JBQDDT010000220.1:0-3619 GCA_052092505.1 Microbacterium sp.
CACGGAGACCCGCCGGATGCCCCCATGTTTCGGTGCATCTCGCGAGTTTCGGTGCATCCCGCGAGCGGGGGCGGCGGGGTCAGGCGCGGAGGGCCTTGGCGATGCGCTGAGGCGAGACCGACTCCGCGGTGCCGAGGCGCTGGGCGAACAGGCCGACCCGCAGCTCCTCCAGCAGCCAGCGCGCGCGGACGAGATACGGCGGGGCGTCCGGCGCGAGCGGGATCGTGCCCCCGGCGTCCTCGTACGTCGCCAGCGCCCTCTCGTACTCCGTCATCCACGCGCGGTCCCTGCCTGGCGCGTCCGGCAGCGCCTCGAGCCGCACGCGGATGCCCTCGAGGTAGCGGGGCAGGTGCCGCAGGCGCTCGAGCCCCGTCGCGCGGACGAACCCCTTCGGCAGCAGCGCGTCGAGCTGCCGGCGGGCGTCGTTGAGGGCCCCCAGGAGCGTCATCGCGTTCGCGCTTTTGAGCGCGCGCTCGACGTCGCGCGCCGCCGTGAGGATCCGCGCCACGAGTGAGACCGTCTCGATGACCCGCTCGACCGACCCGCGCGAGACCTCGTCGCGCACCGCCTCGAACGCCTCCCTCGTGCGCACCTCGCCGTGGCGGGCGATCGCCTCGTCCGCGACGGCGGCGAGACAGTCATCGATCACGCCCCTCGGCGACGGGTAGGGGGAGGCCGCCAGCGCGAGCTTCTCGGCCGACGTGAGGTGCTCCTGCACGTACGACACGGGCGATGGCACGGTCAGCAGGATCAGTCGCCGCAGCCCGGCGTGCGTCTGCCTCGCCGCCTCGTCCGCCGTGGCCTCGACGCGCACCGCGATGCTCGTGCGCTCGTCGACGAGGGCGGGGTAGCCGCGCACGACCCCGCCGGCGACCTTCTGGTCGACGCGCTCAGGGAGATCGCCGAAGGTCCAGTCGGTCAGTCCGGTGCGTTCGATCGGGCTCGACGCGGCGGATCCGGCGACATCCGCGGGCCCCCGGCGCTGCGGCGCCTCGAGCCGACTGGCCACCGAATCGCGGGCCCGGCCGGCGAGCCGCCGCTGCAGCTCGCCCAGATCCCGTCCCGACCCGGCCTCGCGACCGCGCGCGTCGACCGCGCGGAACGACATCAGCAGATGCTCGGGCACGCGCTCCCGCTCGAACGCGTCCGCCGTCACCGGCTGGTTGGCCTGGCGCGTGACGAGGCGGGCGATGGCCTCAGCGAGGCCGCGCGGCGGGAGGCCGTCGTGGTCCTCGGGCCCTGAGCCGGCCAGCTCGGCGGCGAAGGTCTCCGCCCAGTCCGCCGCCGGCACGACGCTGCGCCGGATCGGCTTGGGCAGCGCCCGCAGGAGCGCCGTGATCAGCTCGCCGCGCAGGCCGGGGACCTGCCAGTCGAAGCCGGCGGGCTCCACCGACGCGAGCAGGGCGAGCGGGATCACGACCGTGACGCCGTCGTCCGGCGCGCCCGGCTCGAAGCGGTAGGCGAGATCGAGCGTCTGATCGCCCTGCGTCCAGCGGGTCGGGAAGTCGCGCGCGTCGGACGTCGCCTCCTGATCGAGGAGATCGACCTCCCGCATCGTGAGCAGGTCAGGCGTCTCGCGGAGCGCGTCGCGCCACCACGCCTCGAAGCTGCGCACGTCGAACACCTCCGCGGGGATGCGCGCCTCGTAGAAGGCGAGGACCGCCTCGTCGCCGGCGAGGATGTCGCGCCGACGCTCGCGCTCCTCGATCCGCTCGAGACGCCGCCGCAGCTCGGCGTTCTGGCGGACGAACCGGGTCACGGGCTTCGGGAGCCTGGACGGATCCCATTCGCCCTCGACGAGCGCGTGCCGCAGGAGCATCTCGCGGGCGCCCGCCCTGTCGATCCGCGCGAACGCGATGCGCCGGCGGGGGATGATCTCGACCCCGTAGAGCGTCACCTTCTCGTAGGCGGAGGCCGCGCCGGCGTCCTTCGACCAGTGCGGCTCCGAGACCTGGCGCCTCACCAGGTCGCCAGCGAGCTCCTCGGCCCAGGCCGGATCGATCCGCGCGACGGTGCGGGCGAACAGGCGGGAGGTCTCCACGAGCTCCGCGGCCATCACGGCCTTCGGGCGGGAGCGCCGGAGCCCCGATCCGGGGAACACCTGGAACCGGATGCCGCGGGCGCCTCGGAAGACCGCCGAGCGACCGCCGTCGCCCTTGCGCGACTCCCGCTCGTCGAGCACGCCGATCTGCGAGAGGAGCCCTGCCAGCAGCGACCGGTGGATCGCGTCGCCCTGCGGATGCCCGCCCTCCGGCGCCGCGGCCCGCTCCCGGCGCTCGCCGCCGCGCCGCGCCCCGGTGAGCGAGCGCAGCTGTCGGTGGACGTCGAACCACTCGCGGACCCGCACGTAGTTGAGGAACTCGCCCCTGACGTACCGGCGGAACGCGCTCGATCCCAGCTCCCGCTGGTGCTCGCGCAGGTCGTTCCACAGGTTCAGAAGGGTGAGGAAGTCGCTCGACGGGTCGACGAACCGCGCATGCGCCTGCTGGGCCCTCTCGCGCTGGTCCTCCGGGCGCTCGCGGACGTCCTGGATCGACAGCCCGGCGACGATCGCGAGCACGTCGTCGGAGACGCCATGCCGGTCGGCCTCGACGAGCATCCTGGCGAAGCGCGGGTCGATCGGCATCCGCGCGATCCGCCGCCCGGTCTTCGTCAGCCGCGGGGAGCCGCCGGAGCGATCGAGCGTGACGGCGCCGAGCTCGACGAGCAGGTCGAACGCGGCCTTCACCCCGCGCGAGTCCGGCGGCGTCAGGAACGGGAAGTCGGCGATGTCGCCGAACCCGAGCGACAGCATCTGCAGGACGACGGAGGCGAGCGACGTGCGCAGGATCTCCGGATCGGTGAACTCGGGGCGACGCGCGAAGTCGTCGTGCGCGTACAGGCGGATCGCGATCCCGTCGCTCGTGCGGCCGGCGCGGCCGGAGCGCTGCTGCGCCGACGCCTGCGACACGGCTTCGATCGGCAGCCGCTGCACCTTCGCGCGTGCCGAGTAGCGGGAGATGCGCGCCGTGCCGGCGTCGACCACGTACCGGATGCCCGGCACCGTCAGCGAGGTCTCGGCGACGTTCGTCGCGAGCACGACGCGGCGCCGCAGCCCTGGGACGGTCGACGGCTCGAACACGCGGTGCTGATCGGCGGCGCTCAGGCGACCGAACAGGGGCAGCACCTCGGTCGGCGCCCCTCCGGAGCGGAAGGCGCCCTCGACGGCGTCCTTCGCATCGCGGATCTCGGCCTCGCCGGGGAGGAACACGAGCACGTCGCCCGCCGGTTCGCGGTCGAGCTCCCGCAGCGCCTCGACGATCGCTCCGATCTCGTCCTCCGCGTCGTAGGACCGCTCGTCCGGCGCCCGCTCGTCCGACTCGGTCCCGTCCGACCCATCCGTCGTACGCGGGCGATCCGTGCCGTCGGCGCCGGAGGCGAGCGGACGATAGCGGATCTCGACCGGGTAGGTGCGCCCCGAGACCTCCACGATCGGCGCCGGTTCCCCGTTCGCGTCCGAGAAGTGGGCCGCGAAGGACTCCGGGTCGATCGTCGCCGAGGTGATGATCACCTTGAGGTCGGGGCGGGAGGGGAGGAGTCGCTTGAGGTATCCGAGGAGGAAGTCGACGTTGAGGGCGCG
>JBQDDT010000221.1:0-1673 GCA_052092505.1 Microbacterium sp.
AGATCAACGACTACTACACCGATCTCCACGAGGGGAACCTGTTCGACAACGTCGGGCCGCTCGTCGACAGCGAGATCCAGGACAAGCCCCTGACGATCGCCCTGCGCGAGATCCACCAGGACAAGCTGCGCATGCGCGCGGCGGAGTGACGGGCGCCGCCCCTTCGCCCGCCCGCCGTCGGTGGTCGCTGTCATACTGACGGCGACCACCTCGTCCGACCCTGGAGCCCCATGAGCCTGCGCCTGTTCACGTCAGAGTCCGTCACCGAGGGACACCCCGACAAGATCTGCGACCAGATCTCCGACAGCGTGCTCGACGCGCTCCTCGCGCAGGATCCCGCGGCGCGCGTCGCCGTCGAGACCCTCGTCACGACGGGGCTCGTGCACGTGGCGGGGGAGATCCGCACCTCCGGCTACGCCGACATCCAGACGATCGTCCGCGAGGTCATCCGCACGATCGGCTACACGTCGAGCGACATGGGCTTCGACGCCGACTCGTGCGGCGTCACCGTCTCGGTCGGCGAGCAGTCCCGCGAGATCGGGGACGGCGTCACGACGAGCGAGGAGCACCGCGGCGGGGACGACGGAGACGAGCTCGACCGGCAGGGCGCCGGCGACCAGGGGATCATGTTCGGCTACGCCACGAACGAGACCCCGGAGCTCATGCCGATGCCGGTGTGGGCCGCGCACCGGATCGCGCAGCGCCTCACGGCGGTGCGCAAGTCCGGCGAGCTGGGGTTCCTGCGCCCCGACGGCAAGACGCAGGTGACGGTCGGCTACGACGGCGCGGTGCCGCGCACGGTCGAGACGGTCGTGGTCTCCACCCAGCACGACCCCGAGATCTCGCAGGCCGACCTGCGCGAGGCCGTCGAGCGGGTCGTCATCCGGCCCGTGCTGGAGGAGACCGGCCTCGACGCGTCGGGCGTGCGCCTCCTCGTGAACCCGTCCGGCAGCTTCATCCTCGGCGGTCCGAAGGCAGACGCGGGTCTGACGGGGCGCAAGATCATCATCGACACCTACGGCGGCGCGGCGCGCCACGGCGGCGGGGCGTTCAGCGGCAAGGACCCGTCGAAGGTCGACCGCTCGGCCGCCTACGCCATGCGGTGGGTCGCGAAGAACGCCGTCGCCGCCGGCCTCGCCGACCGCATCGAGGTGCAGGTCGCGTACGCGATCGGCAAGGCGAACCCCGTCGGCGTCTACGTCGAGACGTTCGGCACGGCGCACGTGCCGGAGGAGCGCATCGCCGCGGCGATCGACGAGGTGTTCGACCTGCGCCCCGCGGCGATCATCGCCGATCTCGATCTGCTGCGTCCCATCTACCGGCAGACGGCCGCGTACGGCCACTTCGGACGCGAGCTCGACGACTTCACCTGGGAGCGGACCGACCGCGCGGAGGCCCTGCGCAGCGCCGCTGGGCGGTGAGCCGTGGGGGCGCCGGACGGCGGCACCCGGCCGCGGCGGATCGCGCGGGTGCTGATCGACTCGCCCGTGCCGCAGCTCGACCGGCTGTTCGACTACGCGATCCCCGCTGAGCTCGAGGACGACGTCGCGCCCGGCGTGCGCATCAAGGCGCCGCTGCGCACGGCCGGCCGGGTGATCGACGGCTTCGTCGTGGAGCTCGCCACGGAGGACGACGCCGATCGCGCGCTCTCCGAGCTCGACCAGGTGGTCTCG
>JBQDDT010000221.1:1683-1994 GCA_052092505.1 Microbacterium sp.
GCGGGTGCTCCCCGAGCGCCTCTACCGGGTGGCGCGCGCCGTGGCCGACCGCGCCGCCGGATCCGCCTCCGACGTGCTGAGGCTCGCGATCCCCAAGCGGATGGTCCGCGCCGAGAAGGCCTGGCTCCAGCGACCGCGCGACGCCGAGGAGCCCGGCAAGGAGCCAGCGGCTCCTCCCGAGGAGCTGGAGGCGTACCCTGGGCTCGCCGACCGGCTCAGGGCGGGGGAGCGTGTGGCGGTCGACGCGCCGCCGCGTCCTGACGCGTGGGCGCGGCTGCTCGCCGCCGCTGCGTCCGACGCGCTCGCCCTGG
>JBQDDT010000221.1:2004-3596 GCA_052092505.1 Microbacterium sp.
ATCCGCGATCATCGCGGTGCCCGACCATCGCGACCTCGATCGCCTCGCGGCCGCGCTCGACGGCCGCGTGCCCTCCGAGGCGGTCGTCCGCCACGACGCCGGGCAGTCCGGGCCGGAGCGCTACGGGGGCTACCTGCGCACGCTCGACGAGAGGCCGTGCGTCGTGATCGGCAACCGCTCGGCCGTCTACGCCCCCGTCCACGCCCCCGGCCTGATCGCCGTGTGGGACGACGGGGACACGCTCCACGAGGAGCCGCTGGCCCCCTACGCGCACACCCGCGACGCGATGCTCGTGCGGCAGGGGATCGAGCCGTGCGCCCTGCTGTTCGCCGGCCACACGCGCACGACCGATGTGCAGCGTCTCGTCGAGATCGGCTTCGTGGCGCAGGTCGACCAGGCGCGGCGCGAGCGGCCCAACGTCGTCCTGAGCGCGTCCCGCGAGGACGAGCGGGGTGCGCGCATCCCGTCGGCCGCCTTCCGCGCCGCCAGAGAGGCGCTCGGCTCCGGACCCGTGCTCGTGCAGGTGGCGCGGCCGGGGTACGCCCCGAGCCTCGTGTGCGCCGACTGCCGTGCACCGGCGCGGTGCGCCACGTGCGGCGGACCGCTCCGCGCCCGCGCGCGCGGCGCCGTCCCCGTGTGCGGCTGGTGCGGGCGCGGAGCGCACACCTGGGCGTGTCCGCAGTGCGCGTCGACCCGCTTCCGGCTCTCCTCCTCCGGCAGCGAGCGGACCGCTGACGAGCTCGGGCGCGCCTTCGCGGGGACGCGGGTCATCCTCTCCGACGGATCCCACCCCGTCCTGGACGTCGGGCCGGAGCCGGCGCTCGTCGTCGCGACGCGCGGCGCCGAGCCCGTCGCGGATGGGGGGTACGCGGCCGTGCTGCTCCTCGACGGCGAGCGGATGCTGCAGTCCCCGCAGCTGCGGATCGGGGAGTCGTGCCTGCGGTGGTGGTCGAACGCGGCCTCGCTCGCCGCACCGGGCGCGCCGGTGCATCTCGCGGACGTGTCCGGGGCGGTGGCCAGAGCCCTCGCCTCGTGGACCCAGGCGGGCTACGCCAGGCAGGAGCTGGCGGAGCGCGCTCCGCTGCGGCTCCCGCCCGCCGCCAGGGTCGCCCGCCTGGAGGGATCGGACGCGTCGGTGGGACGCGCGCTGGAGCGGCTGCGCGAGGCGGTCCCCGAGCTGCCGCCCGACGCGATCCTCGGGCCGGTGCCCCTGGAGGACGGCGACCGCTTCGGCCCGAGCGCCGAGCGCGCCCTCGTGCGCTTCGAGTACGGCAGGGGACCGGCCGTGACCTCGGCCCTGCGCGCCGCGGTGGTCGCCGAGGCGGTGAGCACGAGGCGGCGCAGGGATCGCCGGGCCCGCACGCGAACTACACTCGCCGTGAGGGTCGACGTGCTCGAGCCCGAACTCTGATCCGCCCGTCCCGTCCCCGGAGCGCACCACCGTGAGACTCGTCTTCGCCGGCACCCCAGACACGGCCGTCCCCACCCTCCACGCGCTCCACGAGGCCGGCCACGACATCGCGGCCGTCGTGACGCGCCCCGACGCTCCGCTCGGGCGCCGTCGTGTGCTCACCCCGTCCCCGGTCGCTCAG
>JBQDDT010000222.1:0-3559 GCA_052092505.1 Microbacterium sp.
CTCCTGCCGGCTGGTACGACGTCGGTTATGGACGACAGCGGTGGTGGGACGGCGCGCAGTGGACGGAGCACTACGCTCCCATCGGGGCGACGGCCAGCGCGCCGACAGCCCAGACGGCGGCCGCGTGGCCGTCCAGCACTGCCGTGCACTCGGCGCCGGCGTCCCGGACTCCCGTGCTCGGGATCGTCGGGCTGGGAGCGGCCGTGCTGGGAACGATCCTGGTGATCATCCCCGTCGTCGTCACCGTCGCGGTCGGTGCGGTGCTCCTGCTCGCGGCCCTCGTCGTCTCGATCATCGCGCTGTTCGCGAAGGGCACGCGGAAGTGGCCCGCGATCGTCGGGGTCGTGCTGTCCGTGGTCGGCGGGATCATCGGAGCCATCGTGTTCGCCGGCATGCTGTTCGCGACGTACGTCGCCGACACCGTGGAAGATCTGCCGACGGCTGCCCCGCCTTCGACGCCCGGCGCCGCGCCGTCGGATGAGCCGCACGACGACACGACGGGTGAGCGCCCGTCGCCGGAGCAGATCGCCGACGGGTACCTCGAGCTGATGGAGGGTCAGGTTGGTCTCGACGAGTACATGACGCCGGAGTTCGCGGACTGCGCCGGGCAGTACTTCTACGACTCGGATCTCTCGGACGAGCTCCTGCAGAAGGTCGCCGACGGCGTGGTCATCACCGAGGAGAACGCCGGCGACGAGCTGGCGCTGCTGGAGAGCGAGATCCTGGCCGCCGGTGCGGAATGCAGCGCGCCGTAAGGTGATCGCGATCCGCGACCGGCGCACTCTACGCGATCCGCTCCCCGTCGGCCCAGACACCGGTCACGGAGAGGTCGTCGTCGAGGAGGACGGCGTCGGCCGCGGCCCCCGCGCGCAGGGTCCCGATGTCGTCGCGACCGATCGCGGCGGCCGGCGTGAGCGTCGCCGCCCGCACGGCGTCCGGCAGCGCGACGCCCGCTCCGACGGTCACGCGCACGGCGCGATCCATCGTGAGGGTCGAACCGGCGATCGCGCCGGTGTCCGTGAGGCGCGGGACGCCGTCGATGACGGTCACGGCGAGCCCTCCGAGCTCGTAGGCGCCGTCCGGCTGCCCCGCGGCCGCGGTCGCATCGGTGACGAGGGCGATCCGGTCGGGCGCGAGCTCGAACAGGAGGCGGATCATCGGCTCCTGCACGTGCGTGCCGTCGGCGATCAGCTCGAGCGTCGCCCCCGCGTCGAGCGCGGCGGGGATGGGGCCGGGCGCGCGGTGGTGGAGGCCGTTCATCGCGTTGAACGCGTGCGTGAGGATGCTCGCGCCGCCGGCGAAGGCGTCCTGCGCCTGCGCGTGC
This sequence comes from Microbacterium sp., assembly GCA_052092505.1. GTDB lineage: Bacteria > Actinomycetota > Actinomycetes > Actinomycetales > Microbacteriaceae > Microbacterium. Next base: position 1,325 of record JBQDDT010000222.1, read on the forward strand.
GTCGCGTCGGTGTGCCCGACGCCCACGCGCACGCCCGCCGCGACGAACGTCGCGATGGCGGCGGTTGCCCCGGGGAGCTCCGGTGCGATCGTCACCTGGCGGATCGTCCCGCGTCCGGCCTCGAGGAGGCGTGCGACGTCGTCCGGCGTCGGCGGGGCGAGCGCCTCCGGATCGTGCGCGCCGCGATGACTGTGCGCGAGGAAGGGGCCCTCGAGGTGGATTCCGAGCACCAGCGGGTCGCGCTCCACGAGCTCCGCGCAGCGTGAGACCTCGGCCGCGAGCACGTCGACGGGCGCGCTCACGAGCGAGAGCATCGTGCGGGTCGCGCCGTGCGCGCGGTGATGGGCGAGCCCGCGCGGATCGGCGTCGTCGAACGCCCCGCCCCGTCCGCCGTGGCAGTGGATGTCGACGAAGCCCGGGGTCAGCAGCGCGCCCTCGACGACCAGGTCGGCCTCGGGGGCGGAACCGGCTCCGGTCGCGCGGATGCTCGGCCCCTCGAACAGGGCCCATCCGTCGTCGACGAGGTCGCCCCCGGTCGTCATCCGGTCGGCGCGCACGAGCACGGTGCTCATCTCGCTCCCTTCGTCGAGGCGCGGGTGAGCCGGGGTGCGGGTTCCCGCTCCGGCTCGATGAGGAGCTCGTACACGTCGCCGCGGTAGAGGGACGTCGTGACCTCGGCCAGGGTGCCGTCATCGGTGCTGGCCTGCGACTGGACGCGGATGCACGGCACCGACGGGGCGATGTCGAGGAGCGCCGCGTCGTCCTCGCTCGGGAGGATCGCGGCGACGCGGGACTCGGCACGCGAGAGGGTGAGCTGATAGCGGCGCATCAGGATCTCGTAGAGGGACCCGGACAGGTCCTCTCCCAGCAGGCCGGGGAACAGGTCGGCGGGGAGCGTCGTCCGGTCGATGCAGAGCGGGACGTCGTCGCCGAAGCGGAGGCGCTCCAGCGTGTACACCGACGAGCCGTCGCCGAACCACTCGACCGCGTCGTCCTGTGCTCGCGCGACCCCGGCCGAGAGCACCTCGGCGCGGGCGACGCTGCCGGCCGCGCGCATCGAGTCGGTGAACGAGGGCAGGGTCATCCGCTTCGTGACGGAGGGGTGCGCGACGAACGTCCCCCTGCCCCGGATGCCGACGATCCGCTTCGCGCGGCTGAGCACGTCGAGCGCGCGGCGCACCGTCATGGTCGAGACCTCGAACCGCTCGGCGAGCTGCTGCTCCGTCGGGATCCGGTCCCCCGGGCTCATCTCGGAGATCGTGGCGGAGAGCTCCTGGAGCACGATCTCGTACTTGGCTGCCATGGATCCCCTTCGACTGCGTGGTCGCCCTCGGTCGTCCGACGCGTGCACGACGTCGTGCTAGCGTACCGTCATCTAGGGTTATCGGAAAACCCTAGGGTAATGATCGGATCGCGTCAGACCAATCGCTCGACGATCCAGCCGCTCAAGGGAGAGACCCATGCGCATCACGGTGCACCGCACCTCGCGCGATGCCGCCGACCCGCTGGCGGAGGATATCGCCGCTCGCGTCGAGGCGGGGGACCTGCGCGTCCTGGGGGTGGCGACCGGGTCGACCCCGCTGCCGCTCTACGAGGCGCTCGCGCGCCGCAGGAGCCGTGGGCTCTCAGACCTCACGCTGTTCGCGCTCGACGAGTACGTCGGCCTGCCGGACGGGCATCCGGAGAGCTATCGCGCCGTCGTCGAACGCGAGGTGGCGCGGCCGCTGGGGATCGCTCGGTCGCGGGTGCACGTCCCCGACGCCGCTGCTCCGGAGGCGTACGGGGCCGACATCGAGGCGCACGGCGGAATCGACCTGCAGATCGTGGGGATCGGCGTCAACGGCCACATCGGCTTCAACGAGCCGGGATCGTCGTTCGGATCGCGTACGCGCCTCGTGTCGCTCGACGACTCGACGCGGAGGGCGAACGCGCGCTTCTTCTCCTCGATCGACGAGGTGCCGCGCAGCGCCGTCACACAGGGGATCGGGACGATCCTGCGCGCGCGTCGGATCGTCGCCCTCGCGTTCGGCGAGGCGAAGGCCGCGATCGTCGCCGAGGCGATTCAGGGGCCCCGGACCGAGCGGGTGCCGGCGAGCGCGCTCCGCGATCACCCGGATGTGGAGTGGGTGCTCGACGCCGCCGCCGCGTCGCGCCTCGACGTCGGTCTGGAATCCGGGGCGTGATGCCGCCTTTCGCCGCCTGACCGCGCCGCCCCGCGCGCACCCGCCGGATAGG
>JBQDDT010000223.1:0-3517 GCA_052092505.1 Microbacterium sp.
ACATCACCCCGGAATGACGCGCGAATCCGCGGTTTCCGCGGCCGGCGGATCTACGCCTCGATCACCACGGGAACGATCATCGGGCGCCGCCGCAGGGAGGTCCCGACCCACCGCCCGATCGTGCGGCGCACGGTCTGCGAGAGCGCGTGGCTGTCGCGCACGCCGCCCTTCACCGCCTCCTCGAGCGCTGCGGCGACCTTCGGCTTGATCTTGTCGAACACCCTGTCGTCCTCCGCGACGCCGCGGGCGTGGATCTCGGGTCCGGAGACGATCTTCCCCGTCTTCGAGTCGACGACGACGATGACCGAGACGAACCCCTCCTCGCCGAGCACGCGACGGTCCTTGAGGTCGGCGTCCGTGATCGTCCCGACGCTCGACCCGTCGACGTACACGAAGCCGATGTCGATCTGGCCGGCCACGGTCGCCGTGCCGTCGCGCAGATCCAGCACGGTGCCGTTCTCCCCGACGATCGCGTTCTCCGGGGCGATCCCGGTGTCCTCGGCCAGCTTCGCGTTCGCCGTGAGGTGACGGTACTCGCCGTGCACGGGGAAGACGTTCTTCGGCTTGAGGATGTTGTAGCAGTACAGGAGCTCGCCGGCGGCCGCGTGGCCGGAGACGTGCACCTTCGCGTTCGCCTTGTGCACGACGTTCGCGCCGAGCTTGGTCAGCCCGTCGATCACCCGGTACACGGCGTTCTCGTTGCCGGGGATGAGGCTCGACGCCAGGATGACGGTGTCGCCCTCGCCCGGCTCGATCTCGTGGTTCAGGTTGACCATGCGGCTGAGCACCGCCATCGGCTCGCCCTGCGACCCTGTCGACATGTAGACGATCTTGTCGTCGGGGACGTCGCGCGCCTTCTTGTAGTCGATGAGCACGCCGTCTGGCACGTTCAGGTAACCGAGATCGGCGGCGATCTTCATGTTGCGCACCATGCTCCGCCCGAGCAGGGCGACGCGACGACCGTTGCTCTCCGCCGCGTCGAGCACCTGCTGCACGCGGTGGACGTGGCTCGAGAAGCTCGCGACGATCACCCGGCCAGGCGTCTTCGAGATGACCTGATCGATGACGGGGCCGATCTGCCGCTCGGTGGGCGTGAAGCCGGGGACGTCGGCGTTCGTCGAGTCGGGGAGGAACAGGTCGACCCCCTCCTCCCCGAGCCGCGCGAACGCGCGCAGGTCGGTGATCCGCCCGTCCAGCGGGAGCTGGTCCATCTTGAAGTCGCCCGTGTGCAGGACCGTGCCGGCGCCGGTGCGCACCGCGACGGCCAGCGCATCGGGGATCGAGTGGTTCACCGCGATGAACTCGAGATCGAACGGCCCGATGTCCCACCGCTCGCCCTCGACGACCTTCTCGACGACGGGCGTGATCCGGTGCTCCTTCAGCTTCGCCTGCACGAGCGCGAGCGTGAGCCCCGACCCGATGAGCGGGATGTCGTCCCGGAGCTTGAGCAGGTACGGGACGGCCCCGATGTGGTCCTCGTGGCCGTGGGTGAGGACGATCGCCTCGATGTCGTCGAGCCGGTCCCTGATGGGCTCGAAGTCCGGCAGGATCAGGTCGACCCCCGGCTGGTGCTCCTCGGGGAAGAGCACGCCGCAGTCGAGGATCAGGAGCCGGCCATCGTACTCGTACGTCATCATGTTGCGGCCGACCTCGCCGAGGCCGCCGAGGGGCGTGATGCGCAGCGTGCCGTCGGTCAGAGGCTGCGGGTCGTAGACAGGTGTGGACATGGTCCGCCTTCCCGGGACGCTCAGGCGTCCGGTTCGTCGTGTTCTGCTGCTGTGCGGATGCGTCATCCGCGTGGTCTGAGGGCGCGTCAGCGCGTGGTGCCCGGCACCTTCGGCAGCGCGCCTCCCGCGGCTGCGTTGCGGTCGGGGCGGAAGTTCGCGAGGTCGACGCTGTCGATCCCCGTCACGAGGGCCAGCTCGTCCTCGATGATCGCGGCCTCCCACTCCTCCGGCCCGACGAGCGGCAGGCGCACGCGCGGGCTCGAGATGTAGCCGAGACCGTGGAGGATGTACTTCGCCGCGACCGTGCCCGGCACGTGGGTCATGACGGCGCGCACGAGCGGCTCGAGCCTGCGGTGCTCGTCGGTCGCCGCCCGCAGGTCGCCCCGGTTCACGGCGTCGACCATCGCGCGGTACGGGGCGGCCGCGATGTTCGCTGTGACCCCGATCAGCCCGCTCGCCCCGATCGACATGTGCGGGAGGGCGTTCGCGTCGTCGCCGGAGAAGTACATCAGGTCGGTCTGGTTGAGCACGCGGCTCACCTCGCTGAAGTCGCCCTTGGCGTCCTTGATCGCGAGGATGTTGGGGTGCTTGGCGATGCGCAGGATCGTCTCGTACCGGATCGGCACGCCCGTCCGGCCGGGGATGTCGTAGAGGATGACCGGGAGATCCGTCGAGTCCGCGATGAGCCGGAAGTGGGTGAGGAGCCCGGCCTGCGTGGGCTTGTTGTAGTACGGCGTGACGATCATGATGCCGTCGGCGCCGGCCTTCTCGCTCTTCTCGTACAGCTCGATCGCGTGCGCGGTCTCGTTCGATCCGCCGCCCGTGATGATCTTGGCGCGGCCCGCCGCGACGTCCTTGCCGACCTCGACGAGACGGATCTTCTCCGGGTCGGTGAGCGTCGAGGTCTCCCCCGTCGTGCCCGTGACGACGATGCCGTCCGCGCCGGCCTGGATGACGCCGTCCATGTGCTTCTCGACCGCCGGCCAATCCACCTCGCCGTCGGCCGTCATGGGGGTGACGAGCGCGACGAGCACCTGACCGAACGGATTGGCTGGCTGCGTCATAGCCTCCAGCGTAGCCGTGCCGGGCCGCCGATGTGATCCGGGGTCGGCCCCGGCCGTCCCCTCAGCCCCGCTCCGGGGCGCGCCGGCAGACGAGGAAGCGGTAGCGCTCGCCTCCCGTGCTCTCGTGCCAGCCGGCGGCCGGATCGCGGGTGACGACGTCCCAGTCTGGTCCGATCCTCGGGGCGTAGGCGTCGCCGCCGACGTCGGTGTCGATCTCCGTGATCCACAGCTCGTCGACCAGCGGCATGGCCGCGTCGTAGATCGTGCCGCCGCCGATGATCCAGGGATCCGGATCGGTCGCGAGCGCACGGGAGATGCCCTCGTCGAGGGTTCCGACGACCGTCGCGCCCGGCGCCTCGAAGGTCGTGTTGCGCGTGATGACGATGTTCTCCCGCCCCGGCAGGGGCCGCACGGATGCGGGGAACGACTCCCACGTGCGCCTGCCCATCACGACAGGACGCCCGAGCGTGGCTCGCTTGAAGTGCGCGAAGTCCTCAGGGACGTGCCACGGCATCCCGCCATCGGCTCCGATCGCGCCCGTGCGGGACTGCGCCCAGATCGCCCGCAGCGCCATCAGACCGCCACGGCGGCGCGGATCGTGGGGTGGTGCTGGTAGTCGACGACCTCGAAGTCCTCGAACTCGTAGTCGAAGATCGAGGTCGGCGTGCGCGTGATGCGCAGCTGCGGGTACGGGTAGGGATCGCGGGAGAGCTGCTCGGCGACCTG
>JBQDDT010000224.1:0-3461 GCA_052092505.1 Microbacterium sp.
CCGACGGTTCCTCGAGCGCGAGATCGAGAAGGACCTCGCGCACGTGGCGTGGGCGCCACGCGTGAACATCTCGGCCAAGACCGGTCGGCGCCTCGACAAGCTCGTGCCGGCGCTGGAGCAGGCGCTCGAGTCGTGGGACCAGCGGATCCCGACGGGGAAGTTCAACGCGTTCCTCTCGGAGCTCGTCGCCGAGCATCCGCACCCCCTGCGGGGCGGCAAGCAGCCGCGCATCCTCTTCGGGACCCAGGCGGGCTCGCGTCCGCCGACGTTCGTACTGTTCACGACGGGGTTCCTCGATCCCGGGTACCGACGCTTCGTGCAGCGGCGGCTGCGCGAGCTGTACGGGTTCGAGGGCACGCCGATCGTGATCAGCATGCGCATCCGCGAGCGCCGCTCCCGGCGGTAGCGCGCGGTCACCGGACGTCATCGCGGCGCCGGAGCGACTCGTCGCCGGTAGCGTGAGGGGATGACGATTCTGCCTCCGCGCCCCGGCGAGCCTCGCCGTCCGCACGGGCCGCGGGATCCGGGCGACGCCTGGGTCGTGGCGCCGACGGGGGAGCGGTACTGGGGGCGCTTCGGCGCCGCCGGCCTCCTCGCGGTCGACGCCGATCGGGGCGTGCTCCTGCAGCACCGGGTCGGTTGGAGCCACTTCGGCGGGACGTGGGCGCTGCCCGGCGGCGCGATGCACGAGGGCGAGACGCCCATCGTCGGCGCGGTCCGCGAGGCTCAGGAGGAGGCGGGTGTGCCCGACGGGGCCGTCGCGCCGCGGTTCACGCACGTGTTCGACGCGGGGATCTGGCGCTACACGACCGTCGTCGCCGACGTGACGGCGCCGTTCGAGCCGGTCATCTCCGATCCGGAGTCGCTGGCGCTGGAGTGGGTGCCCGTCGACCAGGTGGGCGAGCGGGAACTGCATCCGTCGTTCGGGGCCGCGTGGCCCGCGCTGCGGGAGGCGCTCTCCGTCCGTCCGTCGCTGCTCGTGGACGCCGCGAACGTCGTCGGCTCGGTGCCGGACGGGTGGTGGCGCGACCGCGCGGGCGCGGCGGCGCGGCTGCGCGACCGGCTGGCAGCGCTCGCTGGCGACGGGATCGCCGCCGGTGAGCTGGGGCTCGCGCACGAGCGCTGGTTCCCCGCCGTGTCGATGGTTGTCGAGGGCGCCGCGAAGGCGCTCCCGGATGCGGCGGGCCCCGTGACGGTGCATCGCGCAGACGGATCGGGCGACGACGAGATCGTGCGCCGTGCCGAGGCGCTGCGCACGGCCGGGTCGGCGGTGACGGCGGTGACGAGCGACCGGGGCCTGCGCACCCGCCTCGAGGCGGGCGGCGTGACGGTCCGCCCCACCTCCTGGCTCCGCACGCTCCTCACCTCCTGACACCTGACCCCCTGACTTCTGTCCGCTGACGCCCTGACCTCCGTCCTCTGCCCTCTGACACCCTGACCGTGCCCGTCCCGGGACTACCCGTTCTGGCCCGGACTCACCCCGTCCGGCCCCGCACTCTTCTGCGGCGAGGCCCCGTCACCGCCCGCCTCCATGCACAACGCAGTCAATCCGCCCGGCGGCCGGGGCCACTTCCGCGTGATCCTGGGGGTCGGATCGAACCGGGTTCGCAGATTGACTGCGTTGTGCCGGGCGGACGCATGTTCACCGCGCGGTGACCTCTCAGGCATCGACAGCGGTGGTTGATCGGCGGACTTGGCGCGCGAGACTGCTGCCTCGCGCACAACGCAGTCAGTTCGGCCGGTGACCGGGGCCACTTCCGCGGAATTCCGGAGGTCGGACCGAACCCGGACCGCAGATTGACTGCGTTGGGCAGAGCGCTCGGGTCAGCCGCGGCCGCGGAGGCGATCGATCTCGCGCCGGTCGCGCTTGGTCGGGCGGCCGGCGCCGCGCTCGCGCGTCACAATCGGCGCGACGAACTCGCGCGGCGGCGGGGGAGGCGTCCTGTCCTCGTACGCCTTCGCGGCGATCGGTGCGCCGACGCGCTTCGTGAGGAGCTGGACGACCCCGAGGATCCGCTCGACGTGGCCGATCCGCACGCGCACCTCGTCGCCGACCCGCAGGGCCTGGGCCGCCTTCACGGGCGCGCCGTTGACGCGTACATGCCCGCCGCGCACCGCCGTGGTCGCGAGGGAGCGCGTCTTGTAGACGCGGACGGCCCACAGCCACACGTCGAGCCGGACGGAATCGCTCATCCCAGCATCGTACGTTCCGGTGGCCGGGCCCGGAATGCAGCGCGTCGTGGCCGTCTAGTGACAACGGGAGCCGACTAGTATCTCGTTATGCCAGAGGATGTCGACATCACAGTGAAGTGGGAACCGGCCCGATTGATCCCGACCACGGGGATCTCGGGGGCGCAGGAGCAGGAAACTCGAGCGACATCCGCACTGCTTGCCGTCGTGGCGGCGGTCGACGAGTTCGGCCGATCGCTGGTGCGGTTGGCTGGAGCGCCAGCCGGACGGATCGAGACCTTCACTGAGGCCTCGTTCGAGCTGTCGAAGAGGAAGATCGTCCGGCCTGACGGTGTCATTCGCGTCTCTCGTGGCAAGCGGACGTGGACTGCCCTGGTCGAGGTGAAGACGGGGCGGAACCAGCTCATGGCGGATCAGCTCAACAACTACCTCGACGTCGCGCGCGAGTTCGGATTCGACGCGTTGATCACGATCTCGAACGAGATCAGCCCCAACGCTGATAAGCACCCGACGAAGGAAGTCGACGGAAGGAAGCTCCGCAAGGTCTCGCTGCATCACTATTCCTGGTCGCGTCTGCTCACGATCGCGGTGATTGAACGTGAGCACAAGGGGATCAAGGATCCTGATCAGGCGTGGGTGCTCGGCGAACTCATCCGTTACCTCGAGCATCCCAAATCCGGCGCGCTCGCCTTCGACGACATGGGTGAGGAGTGGATCCACGTCCGGGAGGCTGTTCGCGCTTCTACCTTGCGGTCATCCGACCGCGAAGCCGTCAACTCCGTCACCGCGAACTTCGACGCGCTGATGCGTTTCGCCGCGCTGCGCGCGGGACGACGACTCGGTGTGGATGTGAAGCACCACCTCAGCAGGAAGGAGCAGGACCCTGCGTTCCGTCAGCAGGTGATGTCGAAGCAGCTCGTCGAATCAGGCGTCCTCGAGGGGGTGATCCGCATTCCTGGGACCGTCGGCGACATCACGATATGTTCTGATCTGCGTGCCCGATCGGTCACCTGCACGGTGGACATCGCCGCGCCGCTCACGGGACGTGGGCGCACGAGGGTCAACTGGCTCGTGCGTCAGCTGAAGGAGGCTCGTGGTGACCTGAGACTCGAGTCCTACGTCGCGCATCAACGGGGCCAGGGCGAAGCGAACCTTCTCGACGAAGTCAGGGCCGACCCCGACGTTCTCGTGCTCGACAAGAACCGGGAGATCGTTCGATTCCGGATCGCGTCGATGACGAAGATGGGGACGAAACGCGGAACCGGGAACGG
>JBQDDT010000225.1:0-3449 GCA_052092505.1 Microbacterium sp.
ATGACGTTCTGGACGATGTGGGGGGCGCCGAGGCCGGCCTCGCTGAGCTCGGCCACGGTGGTCAGCTCGAGGGCCGAGGTGCGCCGGTCCGCGAGGAACGCCCGGTCGGCGACGATGCCGTCGACGACGCCGATGTCGCTCGGCCCCGGGATGCCCAGGTCGAACCCGATCGCACGCGCGCCCTCGGTGACGTCCGCCTCCTCGACCATGCGGCGCGTGGCCGGATCGGACTTGTTGTAGACGCAGGCCGCGCGCGTGTGGCGATACACGACCGCCTTGGCGGCGCGGTAGGCCTCGGCGCCGCCGTGCCACTCGAGGTGGTCGTCGGCGATGTTCAGGCACACGGCGGCGTGCGGCACGGGCGCCCCGTGGTCGTCCGACAGACCGAGGTACCACAGCTGATGGCTGGACAGCTCGACGACGAGCACGTCGAAGCCGGCGGGGTCGCGCACCGCGTCGAGCACGGGGACCCCGATGTTCCCGCACGGAGCCGCGCGCAGCCCGCCCTCCCTGATCATCGTCGCGGCCAGCCGCGTCGTGGTCGTCTTGCCGTTCGTGCCGGTGACGAGCACCCAGTCGGCCGGCGTGCTGTCGTCGCGGACGACCTTGTCGCGCACGCGCCATGCCAGCTCGATGTCGCCCCACAGCGCGATGTCGTGCTCCCTCGTCCAGGCGACGACCGGATGGGACGGCGGGAACCCCGGAGAGGCGATGACGACCTCCGGAGCGAACTCGACGAGCTCCGCCGGCACCTCGTCGAGCGGCCCGAGACGAAGGCGCGCGCCGATGACGGGGACGAGTCCGGCGTGCTCGTCGCTCGCCGACTCCGCGACCACGAGCACGTCGGCGCCGAGCTCGGCGAGCGTGTCGGCGACGGAGAAGCCCGTCGCGGCCAGGCCCAGCACCGCGACGCGCAGGCCCGTCCAGTCGGATCGCCAGCTCGTGAGCTCGTCGAGCCGAGCGGACGTCACTGGACGGCCAGCCACTCGACGTACACGATCCCGATTCCCGTGACGGCGAGGATCCCCGCGACGATCCAGAGCCGGACGACGATCGTCGTCTCCTGCCACCCGCGCATCTCGAGATGGTGGTGGAGCGGACTCATGAGGAACAGCCGCTTGCCGCGGGTGAGCTTGAAGTAGATGCGCTGGAGGAGGACGGATCCCGAGGAGATGACGTACCCCCCGGCGATGAGGATGCCCAGCAGCTCCGTGTGGGTGAGGACGGCCATCGCCGTGACGACGCCGCCGATCGACATCGAGCCGACGTCGCCCATGAACACCTTCGCCTTGGGCGCGTTCCACCACAGGTAGCCGACCAGCCCTCCGACGAACGCGGCGGCGATGATGGCGAGATCGAGGGGATCCCTGACCGTGTAGCACGCCGAGGCCGAGGCGTCGACGAGTCCCTCTCCCGAGCACGCCTGGTTGAACTGCCAGTACGCGATCAGGCTGTAGGCGCCGACGACGAAGATCCCGACGCCGGCGGCGAGGCCGTCGAGCCCGTCCGTGAGGTTCGCGCTGTTGGAGAAGCCGACGCCGAGGAGCGAGAGCCACACGAGGTACAGCAGCCAGCCGAGCACGGGCGTGAGGAAGAAGAAGGACAGCGTCGGAAGGTCGCGGACGATCGAGACGTACCCGGAGCCCGGCGTCTGCCCCGAAGCATCGGGGAAGTTGAGCGCGAGCACGGCGAACGGCACGATCACGAGCACCTGCCCGACGATCTTCTGCCAGCTCTTGAGGCCCCCGAAGTGCTGTGTGCGCACCTTCAGGAAGTCGTCGACGAACCCGACCGCGCCGAAGCCGACCATGAGCCAGATCACGAGCCAGCCCGACATCGTCGGGGGGATGTTCGCGGTGTAGCAGCCGATCAGGTAGCCGATGATCGTGCCGAGGATGAAGATCGTGCCGCCCATCGTGGGCGTGCCGCGCTTCGCGCCGTGGCTCGGATTCTCGATCGCCTCGGGCGTGCGGATCACCTGACCCCAGCCCCACCGGCGGAAGAGCCGGAGGAAGACCGGTGTGAGGAAGATGGCGAAGGCGAACGAGATCGCCGCCGCGGTCAGGAGTGCTCTCACGTGAACGATTCTCCCAGACGGTCTCCGAGATGCCTGAGACCCGCCGCGTTCGACGACTTCACGAGCACGCGATCGCCGTCGCGCAGCTCGCTCGTGAGGTACTCGAACGCCTCGTCGGCGGTCTCGAAGAAGACCGCCTCGTCGTCCCAGGATCCCTCGGCGATCGCCGAGAGGTAGAGAGGGCGCGCGTCGGTCCCGACGACGACGATCCTGGGGATGCGCAGGCGCACGGCGAGCAGCCCGATCTTCTGATGCTCCTCCACCGCCCGCTCCCCCAGCTCGCTCATCGAGCCGAGCACGGCGACCATCCGCTCGCCGGGCCCCGTGATCTGCGCCAGCGTGCGCAGGGCCGCCTGCATGGCCTCGGGGCTGGCGTTGTAGGCGTCGTTGATGATGCGCACGCGGTCGCTGCCCATCACCTGCATCCGCCACCGGTCGGCGAGCTCGACGGTCTCGAGCCGCGCGACGGCGTCGACCGGATCCACGCCGAGCTCCACGGCCGCCGTCAGCGCGGCGATGGCGTTCTTGATGTGATGCGCTCCGAGCACCTGCAGGCGCAGCGTCAGCGACGGCGCGCCATCGATGTCGATCCGCGCGGACGAGCCGTCGGCCGTCACGGCGACGTCGCTCGCGCGCACGTCGGCCGTATCCGCCTCGCCGAACCAGCGCACGTCGACGTCCCGCGAGCGTGCGGTCTCCGCCATCGCCGCGACGAGGGCGTCGTCGGCGTTGAGCACGGCCGTGCCGCCGGGCCGGATCGCCTCGACGAGCTCGCGCTTGGCCGTCGCCGTCTGCTCGATGCCGCCGAATCCGCCGGCGTGCGAGAGCCCGACCATGAGCACGATGCCGACGTCGGGCGTCACGAGGCCGGCGAGGCGCGCGATCTGACCTGGCGCGTCCGCGCCGAACTCGCAGACGAGGTATCGCGTGGACTCCGTCACCCGCAGCATCGTGAGGGGTGCGCCGACGGCGTTGTTGAAGGACGCGATCGGCCACACGGTCTCGCCCTCGGGGCGCAGGATCGCCGCGAGCATGTTCTTCGTCGTGGTCTTGCCGTTCGACCCGGTCACGCCGACGACGCGCAGATCTCCCGACCGCCGCACGCGGGCGACGACCTCACGGGCGAGGTCGGCGATCGCCTCGACGGCGTCGGACACGACGACCTGCGTGATGGGGACGTCGACGGGGCGCTCGACGATCGCGAGGACTGCTCCGGCGTCGCGGGCGGCGCCCACGAAGCGGTGCCCGTCCGTGACCTCACCCGGCTTCGCGACGAAGACGCCGCCGGCGCCGATGCCGCGCGAGTCGGTGTCGACGGCGCCGGAGACGACGGTCTCCGGCGTGTCGCCCGAGGCGAGACGCAGCTCCCCGC
>JBQDDT010000226.1:0-3432 GCA_052092505.1 Microbacterium sp.
AGGGCGCACCGCATCGGCCTGGCCGGACCCTCCGCGCGGCTCGGCGGGGCCGGCCAGGCGCCGGGCGTAGCCTTTCCCGGATGACCGAGTTCGCCGTGCGCCACGCGACGGCCGCCGACATGTCGGCGGTCCATGCGATGCTGCAGCCGTACGTGATGCGCCGGATCCTGCTCGGCAAGGACCTCGTCGTGCTCTACGAGGCGACGCAGGAGTTCGTCGTCGCCGTCGACGAATCCGGTGCCGTCATCGGCTGCGGCGCCCTGCACGTGATGTGGGAGGACCTCGGCGAAGTCCGCACGCTCATCGTCACCGACGAGTGGCTGCACCGCGGTGTCGGCCGCGGCCTGGTCGAGGCGCTCGAGGAGCGGGCCCGCGAGCTCGGGCTCACGCGTCTGTTCTGCCTGACGTTCGAGACCGGGTTCTTCGAGCGCCGCGGTTTCGAGGAGATCGGCGAGCACGTCGTCTCACCCGACGTGTACTCGCAGCTCGTGCGCAGCCCGGATGAGGGGATCGCGGAGTTCCTCGATCTCGCGCACGTCAAGCCGAACACGCTCGGCAACACGCGGATGCTCAAGCGGCTCTGACCGGGCTCCGGATGCGCCGGACACGGCCTCGCCGACCGGGATCGCCGGGCATGTCGCCGTATTCTGGACGGGTGACCCCGCGCCGCCATTCCCCCGCCGTGTACCGGCGGCGTCGGCTGATGGTGCTGCTGATCGCCCTCATCGTGATCGCCGGGATCGTGTGGCTGCTCATCGCCCAGCCGTGGCGCGCGATCGGCGCGATGGTCGGGGAGGACGAGCCGACCCCGTCGCCCACGGCGACCGCCACGGAGGCCGGCGAGACGCCCTCGCCGAGCCCGTCGCCGACCGAGACCGAGGACGGGCCGCCCAAGGAGTGCGATCCGAAGGTGATCGTCGTCGAACCGCTCACCGACAAGACCGAGTACGGCTCCGATGAGAAGCCGAAGCTGTCGATGCGGCTGACGAACTCGGGCGACGTGGACTGCACCTTCAACGTCGGGACGACGCAGCAGGTGTTCACCGTCACGAGCGGCAGCGACGTCTGGTGGCGTTCGACCGACTGCCAGAGCAAGCCGAGCGACTCGACCGTGACGCTGAAGGCCGGTCAGAAGGTGAAGAGCGCCGAGCCTCTCGTCTGGGATCGCACGCGCTCGAGCGTCGACTCGTGCGGCGACGAGAGCCGGCCCGTGGCCGGGGCGGGCGGTGCGACCTACGGGCTGAGCGTGAAGATCGGCGACGTCGAGTCGGAGTCCGCGCGCTCGTTCATCCTGCGCTGACCGCGACCACCCCGAGATCGGGCCGAGCGACGCGAGTCGCATCCACGTAGGCTGGTCGCGATGGCCAAGAAGCGCAGGAAGCAGCCGATGAACCCTGAGGACGCGCGCTCGGAGGCGCTCGCCCAGGCCCTGGAGAAGCAGGACATGGCGGCGGTCGCCCTCGCCCTGCGCAACGGGAACACGATCGTCCCGCTGATCACGCCGGGTCAGCGCGACGACCCGCGCGACTCCGGCGAGGTGTGGACCTATCGCGACCCGAACACGGGCGAGGTCGCGCTCCTCCTCTTCAGTGACGCGCGCAACAAGCCGGAGAACCTGCCGCCGGCCTTCGGCATCTATTCGGCCGACTGGCTGCGAGCGTTCCTCACGCGGCACGCCGACACGATCACGACGGTGTTCCTCGACATCGCGGGTCCTCACCCGATGCAGGCCCCGCCCGCCGAGCTTCTCAAGGCACTCGCCGTCTGACCGCGCGGCAGTCCGTCCGGCGAAACCGACAGGTTGTGCGCACGGTTCGCCCGGGGCGGTCCTGCGCGCGCACGCTGGAGGGACGCGCGCGCGGATGATCGCGTGCGCCCGGATCGGAAGGCCAGGACGTTGAAGGACACCGCAGAGATCGTCGCCGAGCTCAGCGTGCTCGAGAAGGCCGCGCTGCTCAGCGGCGAGAACACGTGGGAGACGCGGGCGATCGAGCGCCTCGGCGTCCCGCCCGTGTGGATGTCCGACGGGCCGCACGGCATCCGGCGGCAGGTCGGATCGGCGGATCACCTCGGCATCCACGGCTCCGAGCTCGCGACCTGCTTCCCGACCGGCGCGACCGTCGCGAGCAGCTGGGACGAGGAGCTCGCGACCGAGATCGGCGTCGCCCTCGGCAGGGAGGCGTCGTCGCAGGGCGTCGGCGTCCTCCTCGGGCCGGGCCTCAACATCAAGAGGAGCCCGCTCGGCGGCCGGAACTTCGAGTACTTCTCGGAGGACCCGGAGCTGGCGGGACGTCTCGCGGCCGCGTACGTGCGCGGCATCCAGTCGGAGGGCGTGGCGACGGCGTCGAAGCACTTCGCGGTCAACAGCCAGGAGCTGCGCC
The DNA here is from genome assembly GCA_052092505.1 of Microbacterium sp. Classification (GTDB taxonomy): domain Bacteria; phylum Actinomycetota; class Actinomycetes; order Actinomycetales; family Microbacteriaceae; genus Microbacterium. The sequence goes on from JBQDDT010000226.1 coordinate 2,382, forward strand.
GCATGGTCAGCGACTCGGTCATCGACGAGCGGACGCTGCGCGAGATCTACCTCACCGCCTTCGAGATCGTCGTGCGCGAGGCGCAGCCGTGGGCGATCATGTCGTCGTACAACCGCGTCAACGGCACCTACGCGCACGAGAACGCGCACCTGCTGATCGACGTCCTCCGCGAGGAGTGGGGCTTCGACGGCGCGGTCGTCTCGGACTGGGGCGGTGGCAACGACCCCGTCGCCGCCGTACGGGCGGGCGGGACGCTCGAGATGCCGTCGCCGGGGTACGACTCCGTGCGCCGGATCGTCTCGGCCGTCGAGCGCGGCGAGCTCGACGAGGCCGACCTCGACGCCAGGGCCGCCGAGGTGATCGACCTCGTCCGCCGCGCCACGGAGCGCACGGAGCGCGCGACGGTCGACGTCGACGCCCATCATGCCCTCGCGCGCCGGGCCGCCGCCGAGTCCGTCGTCCTCCTCCGCAACGAGGACGATCTCCTGCCCCTGGCCAATGGCACCCGCGTGGCGCTGATCGGCGACTTCGCCGAGACGCCGCGGTACCAGGGGTCTGGCTCGTCGCTCGTGAACCCCACGCGTCTCACCGACCTGCGCTCCGCGCTCGCCGACACGTCGCTCGAGGTCACCCGGTTCGCCAGGGGCTACCGGCGCGACGGCGTCGCCGATCCGCTCCTCGCCTCGGAGGCCGCCGCGGCCGCGAAGACCGCCGACGTCGCGGTCCTCGCGCTCGGCTTGCCCGAGATCGCCGAGTCGGAGGGGCTCGATCGCTCGCAGTTCGCGCTCCCCGAGGCGCAGGCCGCGCTGCTGCGCGCCGTCGCCTCGGCGAACCCGCACACGGTCGTCGTGCTCAGCGCCGGCGGACCCGTCGGACTCCCGCGCCTCGCCGACGCCCAGGCGCTCATCCACGGCCACCTCGGCGGCCAGGCGGGCGCCGAGGGGATCGCCGACGTCCTCACCGGCGCTGTGAACCCCGGAGGGCGCCTGGCGGAGACGCACCCGCTCTCCCTCGGCGACACCGTCGTGATCGTGTCGGCGTGCCGCGTGAG
>JBQDDT010000227.1:0-3427 GCA_052092505.1 Microbacterium sp.
CCCGGCGCGCGCCGCATCGTCCGCCCCGCGGAGCGCGACATGGTCCACACGCGCGCCGCGGCGGCCTCCCGGGCCGGCCTCGAGGCCGGCCGCGCCGATCCGAGCTGATCCGCCCGCGCTGCTGCCGTCGCGTCCGGATGCTGTGTCATGGCACGCCATCCGGATGCCGCGAAGGCGCCGTCCTGCCGCGGGATGGGCGCCGTCACGGCATTCCGATGGCCGCGCGACCCCCACGCCCCTCTCACCCGGGATCGGTGAGAATGTACGGGTGCCCCATCCGCCTGCTCCGCCGAACGACGAGCGCCGCATGACCGGCTGGATCCGCACCATCGCCGCCGGATTCATCGCGCTGGCTCTCGTGCTCGTCGTGTGGTGCGCCGTCTTCGCATGCCGCGCGCTGCTGACGACGGACGCGATGCAGGACTTCCTCGCCGCGTATCCCGGGGAGGCGCCGCTTCCGGAGGGCACGGCCGATGGCATTCCGGCGTTCGTGTCGTGGACGCACTTCCTGAACGCGTTCTTCCTCGTGCTGATCATCCGTTCCGGGCTGCGCTTCCGCACGGAGAAGCGCGCGGGCGGCCTGTGGACGTCACGGCGCGTGAAGAAGCGCCGGATGTCGCTCGCGCTGTGGTCCCACGTCGCGGTCGACGTGCTGTGGCTCGCCAACGGCGTCGTCTTCGTCGTGCTGCTGTTCGCGTCGGGGCACTGGGTGAGGATCGTGCCGACGACCTGGGAGGTCTTCCCCAATGCGGTCTCGGCGGCGGTCCAGTACGTGGCTCTCGACTGGCCGACGCACCACAGCTGGGTCAACTACAACGCGCTGCAGCAGCTGTCGTACTTCGCGATCGTGTTCCTCGCCGCGCCCGTCGCCGCACTGACCGGATACCGCCTCAGCGCCGTCTGGCCGCATCGGTTCGACCGGCTCTTCTCCGACACGCTGGCGCGGCGGCTGCACTTCCCGACGATGCTCTTCTTCGTCGCGTTCGTGATCGTCCACGTCGGGCTCGTGCTCACCACCGGGGCGCTGCGCAACCTCGACGCGATGTACGCGGGGCGCGACTCGGTGACGTGGATCGGGTTCTCGCTGTTCGCCGGATCCGTCGTGCTGATGGTGTTCGGCTGGTTCGCGATGCGGCGCGACGACTGGATCGGGAAGGTCGCGAGGCTCTTCGGCGACGTCCGGATGATGAAGCGCTGACCGGCGCCTCGGATCCCGCCGCACCCTCACCCGCGAGATGCACCGAAACTCGCGAGATGCACAGGTTCACTGCCCAGTTTCAATGCATCTCGCGGGAAGCAGTGCATCTCGCGGATGCGGGGCGCGCCGGATGAGGTGACGCGTCAGGCCGGAGCGGCGGCGGCGCGCTCGTCCTCCTCGGTCGCGACCAGCTGGCCGCACGCACCGTCGATCTCCTTGCCGCGCGTGTCCCGCAGCGTCGTCGGGATCCCCGCGTCGTTCAGCCGGCGGACGAACTCGCGCTGCGCGGACTTCGGAGACGCGTCCCACACCGATCCGGGAGTCGGGTTCAGCGGGATCGGGTTCACGTGCACCCAGCCGCGGCCGCGCGCGTTGAGCTTGTCGGCGAGGAGATCCGCGCGCCAGGGGTGATCGTTCATGTCGCGGATCAGCGCGTACTCGATCGAGACCCGTCGACCGGTCGCCTCGAAGTAGCCGCGCGCCGCGTCGATGACCTCGTCGACCTTCCAGCGGGAGTTGACGGGGATCATCTCGTCGCGCAGCTCGTCGTCCGGCGCGTGCAGCGAGAGCGCGAACGTCACGGGGATCCCCTCGGCGGAGAGCTTGCGGATCGCCGGGGCGAGGCCGACGGTCGAGACGGTGATCCCGCGGGCGCTCATGCCGAGGCCGGCCTTCTTGTCGGTCATCACGCGGATCGCCTGCATGACCCTGGCGTAGTTCGCCAGCGGCTCTCCCATGCCCATGAACACGATGTTCGTGACCCGCTCGTCGTCGTGCTCGGCCTCGCCGAGCTCTCCGGAGCGGATCAGCGCGTTCGCGCGGACGACCTGCTCGACGATCTCCGCGGCCGACATGTTGCGCGTGAGCCCGGCCTGACCGGTCGCGCAGAAGGGACAGTTCATCCCGCACCCGGCCTGGCTCGAGACGCACAGCGTGATCCGGCCCGGGTAGCGCATGAGGACCGACTCGACGAGCGCGCCGTCGTGCAGCCGCCAGAGCAGCTTGATCGTGTCGCCGTCGTCGGTCTTGAGACGGCGGACCTCGGTGAGCAGCGTCGGGAGGAGGCCCGCGACGAGCTCGGCGCGGCCGGCGGCCGGCAGATCGGTCATCCGCTCGGGGTCGGATGTTCCGTGCTGGAAGTAGTGCGTGCCGAGCTGCTTCGCGCGGAAGCCGGGGAGCCCGAGCTCGACCATCTTCTCGGCGCGAGCCTCCGGCGTGAGATCGGCGAGGTGCACGGGGGGCTTGCCGCGCTTCGGGCTCGCGAACTGCAGGACGGGCCGCCCCTCGGCGTCCGTCGCCTGCTTCCACCCCTCCGCCTTCGGGCGCACCTGGCGCACGGGGCCGCTCGGCTCGGTCGCGCGCGGTGGCTCGATGGGATTCATGCCTCCAGGGTACGGGTCGCGGCCTGGGAGACCGGGGCGCAACCGCCCCCGCCCTCACCCGCGAGATGCATCGAAACTCGCGAGATGCATCGATTCTCGGCCCAGTTTCGATGCATCTCGCGAGAAACGGTGCATCTCGCGAGCCGGGGGTGGGGACCAGAAGGCGGGGCGGACCGCCCCGGGGACCTCTCCCCATCGTCGGTGCGTGCCGCGCGCGGCTACGCTGGAGCCGTCCGGACGCGGATCAAGGGGGGCGCGACCGGCGATCGTCCCTGCCTTCCCTCCCGCCTGCACTGAGGAGCTCACATGGCTACCATCCGTCGTCCCCGCATCCTGATCGCGCTCGGCGCTCTCGCCCTCGTCCCCGCCGCCCTCACCGCCTGCGGCGCCGGCGGACAGAGCACCGAGGAGGCCTGCGGCGTCGTCCAGGACGGCATGACCGACATCCAGTCGAACATCCAGGAGCTCATGACCGCCGCGACGTCCGGCGACTCCGGCGCCGTCAACGACCTGATGGACTCGACGAGCACCGAGATCAGCGCGATCAAGGAGGACATCACGAACGAGGAGGTCAGCACGGCCTTCAACAAGTTCGCCGACTCCTACCAGGAGATCGCCGGCGTCGTCACCGACCTGGCCGACATCGACATGACCGACCCCGCGGCGGCCGACCAGGCGACCGAGCTGTCGACCAAGGTCACCGACGCGAGCACGGCGCTGACCGACTCGGCCCAGGAGCTCACCGAGACCTGCGGCGGCTGATCACCGCCGTTCGAGGGGGGCCGGGGGGGGGAGGCCGCCCGGCCCCCCCCCCCAAATAAGGGGGCCAAAAGGGGTTTTTTAACAG
>JBQDDT010000228.1:0-3405 GCA_052092505.1 Microbacterium sp.
ACCGCGGCGGCGGACCGGCGTCTCGACCGCAGGGTGACGATCCCGATGATGCACGGCGTCGACTCGCTCAACGTCGCCGCGGCGTCCGCCGTCGCGTTCTACGCGACCCGGTAGGGGACGCCGCTCCCGCATCCCGCAGGCCGTCCGCACGCCCCGGCGTGCGCACGATCGCGTGAGCTGAGTACGGAGCCCGTGGATCCGCACTCTCCCCGGGCGGGCGCACTCACCTCGGGGTGGGCCGTGCGTATGGCCCGGCGTGCGCACGATCGCCCCGCCGGAGTGCGGCACCCGCGGATCCGCACTCCCCTCGGGCGGGCGTACTCACCCCGGGCAGGCCGTCACGAGACGCTCAGGCGTCGTGCTCCGGCAGGTGCACGGGCGTCGGCTCGGGGCGCTTGGCCGTCTTGCCGTCTCCGGAGGACTGGTGGCGGAGGCGCCGCAGGACCCACGGGACGAGGTGCTCCCTGGCCCACACGAGGTCGTCGCGGCGGGCCGCGCGCCACGTCCGCGCCGGAAGGGGGTCGGGCTTGAGCGGCTCGAGGTCGTTCGCGACGTTCAGCGCGCGCAGGACCATCCTGGCGACCTCGTGGTGTCCGAGCGGATTGAGGTGCAGCCGGTCGTCCGACCAGAACCGCGGGTCCTGGATCTCCTTGAGGGCCCACAGATCGGCGACGATCGCGTCGTGCTCCTCGGCGACCGCGCGCATGTTCTCGTTGTAGATCGCGATCTTCCCTCGCAGGGGGCGGAAGACCGGGTTCCAGCCGACGTCGAACCCCGTGAAGAGGACGAGCGCCGCGCCGTCGCTCGCCAGCCGATCGACCTGGGCGCGGAAGATCTCGGCGACCTCGTCGGGATCGGACCCCGGCCGGAGTACGTCGTTCCCTCCCGCGCAGAAGGTGATGAGGTCGGGCTTGAGCGCGAGCGCCTGCTCGACCTGGTCGTCGGCGATCTGCCGGATCAGCTTGCCCCGTACGGCGAGGTTCGCGTAGGCGAGGTCCTCGGCCTGCGACCCGAGGACCTCGGCGACCCGGTCGGCCCAGCCGCGATGCGAGGCATCGCCACCGGCGGCGGGGGCGGGGAGCGGATCCCCGATGCCCTCCGTGAAGGAGTCGCCCACCGCGACGAACCGTCGCCACGGATGGTCGCCGTCGTTGGGGACATGGGGCGTCTTCACGTCGTGCGCGTCGGCCATGTCGTCACCTTATCCCTCGCCTCGGACGCGGCGAGGATCAGGAACCGGGAGGAAGGATCCCGACCTCCTCGAGGCGGGTGATGAGGCCGGCGCCGTCGTCCTCGGTCACCCACGGCACTGCCGAGGCGTCGTGGTCGTCGACGAACGTCCGTCCTCCCGCGAGGACGGCCTGCGCGGGGGAGAGCCGGCGGATCGCGACCCCGGCGACCGACGCGGGGTGCTCCGTCGTGAACCTCGTGTAGATCTCGTCGTCGTGCTGGCCGTCGTCGCCGATGAGGAGCCAGCGGATCTGCGGGAACTCCTCGGCGAGGCGGCGGAGGTTCTCGCGCTTGTGGTCGCGCCCGCTGCGGAACCAGCGGTCGTGCGTCGGACCCCAGTCGGTCAGCAGCATCGAGCCGGGAGGGAACAGGTGGCGCTCGAGGAAGCGGGTCAGGGTCGGCGTGACATTCCACGCGCCCGTCGAGAGGTAGATCATCGGCGATCCGGGATGGGTGCGCGAGAGCCGCTCGAGCAGCACCGCCATTCCGGGGACCGGCTGCCGGGCGTGCTCGTCGAGGACGAAGGAGTTCCACGCCGCGAGGAACGGGCGGGGGAGCGCCGTGACCATCACGGTGTCGTCCACGTCGCAGACGATGCCGAACCGGACGTCGGAGGCGACGACGAACACCCGGGCGTCGATCGGCTCCCCGTCCTCCACCGCGACCTGCACGGTCTGCCAGCCAGGGGGCAGGTCGGCGTCGACGCGGACGTCGACGACGCCCCCGCGATCGGCGACGACCCGCTGCGTGCGTCCCCCGACGGCGACCGTCACGGGCGCGTAGCCGACGGGGATGCCGAGGAAGGCGCGCCATCCGCGCACGCCGGACGTCTCGCCGCGGCGCGATCGCCGGCGACTGCGGGCCGGAAGGATGAGGACGCGGCCGAGCACGCGCACCCAGCCGTCGCCGCCGTATCCGGCGAAGGGGACCATGCTCGGACGGAGGCCGCGCCGGCGTGCCCTGCGCTCCCGCCAGCCGTGGAAGCGGGCCTCGACCCGCGCCACCCAGCGCGGTCGATCGCGTCTGTCTCCGCCGGTCACGTCCTGCCCCCATTTCCCGTGGCGTCGTCGTCGCGCGCCGCCGCGCCCCCGATCGCGTCATCGGCCGCGGCGTCGTGCCCCTGCTCCATGTGGCGCTCCTCCGTGCGGTGGAGGAGCTTCTTCACGATCCACACGACGAGGAAGAAGGCGAGCAGGATCCCGACGAAGAGGAAGCCCACCCAGTGCGCGCTGCGGCCGAGCTGGTCGCCGAGCTCGCGATAGGTGCCGGCCGCGCCGGCCGCGATCCCGATGTAGATGCTCGTCCAGACGATGCAGGCGGGGAGGGTCCAGGCCAGGAACTTCCGGTAGCGGTAGCCCGACATGCCGACGGTCAGCGGCACGAGCGAGTGCATGACCGGCAGAAACCGGGACAGGAAGATCGCGATGCCCCCGCGGCGCCTGAGATAGTTCTCGGCGCGCTGCCAGTTCTTCTCGCCGATCCAGCGGCCGACGCGCGACGAGCGCAGGTGAGGGCCGGCCCAGCGCCCGATGAGGAACCCCAGCGACTCTCCCGCGATCGCGCCGGCGACGACGAAGACACCGAGCACGACGCCCTCTGCCACGCTCGTCACGCCCGTCGCGCTGACGATCACGATCGTGTCGCCGGGGACGATCAGCCCGATCAGCACGCTCGTCTCGAGGGCGATCGCGATCGTCGTGATGAGGATCCGCAGCCACGGCTCGACGCCCTCGACGGCGTCGAGAATCCCGGAGAGGGCGTCGTTGAGCCAGGACACCCGTCCAGCCTAAGGGGGAGGGTCCGCGCGTCAGGACGCGGAGGCAGGATGCTCAGCGGGCTCGCACCTGGGCGGCGGTCGCGCACCGCTCAGGGCCATCCTCCCGCTCTGGAGTAATCTGGGGGAAGCTGTGTCGCGCGTCGTCCGGCGCGCGCATTCGGACCCTCGTCGATTGGCAGTTCCTCCGTGTCGCACGCCCCCTCCACCGAGCAAGATCGATCCGCGCACGCCATCGAGGCGAAGTGGCAGGCGCACTGGGCAGAGCACGACACGTTCCGCGCCGGCGACGAGAGCGACACCCGACCGCGCAAGTACGTCCTGGCGATGTTCCCCTACCCGTCGGGCGACCTGCACATGGGGCACGCGGAGAACTACCTCTACAGCGACATCGTCGCCCG
>JBQDDT010000229.1:0-3344 GCA_052092505.1 Microbacterium sp.
GATCGACGTCGCCACCATCGACGCGCGCCTCGTGCGCGAGGGGGAGCGGACGGTGCTCGAGCTGCGCCCGATCCGGCTCGACACCGTGGCGTGGGACGAGATCCTGCGACGGGAGCTGCTCCTCGCCGCCCACGGCGAGCCGCTCGACGCGCTCGCCTGGACGCGCCTCGACACCGCGGCGGGTCGCGCCTTCGCGGAGGCGGCGGCGACGACGGACGGCGATCTCGTCGTCTCGCACGGACAGACCGTGCACCACTGGACCGATGCGACGGGGACCAGAGGGACCCTTCAGCTGGGGGAGCCGAGCTGGATCGCCGAGCGGACAGGGCGGCCCATCGTCTCCCACCTGCGCAGCGCGGACGTCGCGGCCGGCGGGCACGGGGCGCCGCTCATGGGCGTCTTCGATCGGCTGTGGGCGGCCGGGCTCGGGGTGACGGAGCTCGCGACCGTGAATCTCGGCGGGATCGCGAACGTGCAGATCGTGCGCGGGGACGACGTCGTGGCGTTCGACACGGGTCCGGCGAACTGCCTCGTCGACGCGGTCGTGCAGCGCGCGACCGGCCGCCCGTGCGACCTCGACGGCGCGCTGGCGGGGGCCGGATCCGTCGACGAGCGGCTGCTCGCCCGGCTGCTGGAGCATCCGTACCTCGCACAGGCGCCGCCGAAGTCGACGGGCCGCGAGACCTGGGACCTGGGCGTCGTGGACGACGCGCTGGCCGGAGCCGAGCCCGAGCTGGAGGATCTCGCCGCGACCCTCACGGCCTTCACGGCGGAGAGCGTCGCCCGGCAGCTCGGGCCCGTGGAGGGGCGGATCGTGCTGAGCGGCGGCGGCGCGCGCAACCCTGCCATGGTCGCCGTACTGCGCGCGCGGCTGCCGGGGGCCGTGACGAGCGACGCGCTCGGCGTGGACGCCGACCACAAGGAGTCGCTGCTGTTCGCCGCGCTCGGCGTGCTGGCGTGGCACCGCGTCCCCGTGCGGCCAGGTCGCGCGCCCGCCCGCATCGCCGGTCGCTTCACGCCAGGTCCCTCGGGGCTCGACCTCCCGCGCCCGGTTCCCGCGGTCGACGCGCTCCGCGTCGTCTCTGCCGGCTGACCGGACAGGCCCGGTCACCCACTGCTCGGCGATCCGCTCCGCACAACGCAGTCAATCCGTCTGGCGCCCGGCACAGGAATCCCGGAACGACGGGGACGACTCTGCGAGACCCGCGCGGATCGACTGCGTTGTGCGCGGGGGGGGGTCGGAGGAGGGAAGGCCGACTCGGGCTTCCACCCCCGCGGGACGCGGACGAGACCGCTAGGAGACGAAGACCTTGCCGGGGTTGAGGATGCCCTGTGGATCGAAGGCGAGGACGATCCGTCGCTGCAGCTCCCATTGATCATCGCCGAGCTCGTCGGCGAGCCAGCGTGCCTTGAGCACGCCGATGCCGTGCTCGCCCGTCAGCGTGCCGCCGAGGCGGATCGCCGAGCGGAACATGTCGTCCGCCGCGGTCCAGATGTGCTCGGGGACGGTGTCGCCCTGGAAGACGAAGGAGGGGTGCAGGTTCCCGTCGCCGGCGTGCGCGATCGTCGGGATGATCACGTCGTGCTCGCGCTCGATCCGCTCGATCTCGTCGAACATCTCGGCCAGGCGGGTGCGGGGGACGGAGACGTCCTCGATCAGCTGATTCCCGACCGCCGCCATGGCGGGGTTCGCGGCCCGACGCATCGCGAGCAGGCGCTCGCCCTCCTCTGGATCGTGCGTGAGTGTCACCGCCCCTCCGGCCCCGCGCAGCACCTCGGCGATGCCGTCGGCATCGACCGGCGCCTGGATGTCGTCCGTCTGGACGATCAGGTGCGATGCCCCGTCGCCCGGCTCGGGGAGCCCGAGGTAGCGGCACGCCGCGGCGAGGGAGGTCGAGTCCATCAGCTCCATGACCGACGGCTGGATGCCGCTCGCAGTGACGGCGGCGGCCGCGGCCGCGGTGGCGCGCACGCTCGGGAAGGTCGCGGAGACGGTGCACACCGTGCCGGGGACGAGCGGGCGGAGCTTCAGGGTGGCGCCGACGACGATGCCCAGGCGCCCCTCCGACCCGATCATGAGGGAGACGAGATCCAGCCCGGTCACGCCCTTGACGCTGCGGTGCCCCATCCGGATCAGCCGCCCGTCGGCGAGCACGACGTCGAGGCCGAGCACGGCCTCGCGCACCACGCCGTACTTCGCGCACAGCAGTCCGCCCGCTCCGGTGGCGATGTTGCCGCCGACGGTCGAGATGTCGCGGCTGGCGGGGTCTGGCGCCCACCACAGCCCGTGTTCGGCCAGCTGTGCGTTGAGATCGGCGTTGAGGATCCCCGGCTCGACGACGGCGAGGCGATCGTCGATCGAGACCTCGTGGATCCGGGTCATCCGCCTCGTCGACAGCGCGATCTGGCCGGCGCCCGCGTTCCCGGCGCCCGCGAGCCCGGTCATCGCCCCCTGCGGGACGACGGGGGTGCCCGTCTCGCTCGCGATGCGCATCACGGCCTGCACGTCCTCGACGGACTCGGCATGGACGACGGCGAGAGGCGGCGCGTCGGAGAGATGGCCGGAGCGGTCGGCACGCGCGGCGGCGAGCGTCTCCTCGGCGGTGTCGACCCTGGGGCCGAGTGCGTCGCGAAGCAGCTCGAGCACGTCGGTCATGAGAGGGACCTCCACCGGTGGACGAAGCCGATCGCCACGGCGACGACGCCGAACCCGAGGCCGAACCAGCCGTAGCCGAGGCTCCACAGCGCCATCGTCGCGCCGAGGAACACGAGCAGCTCGGCGAGGATCCTCACGAACGGGTGCACGGCGAAGACCGCCTTCGGGGAGACGAACAGCGCCCACAGCACGATCGCGAGGGCCGGGGTGGCGATCCCGAACAGGATGTTCCACGCGAACGGCCAGTCGAAGAAGCCCCACAGGGCGAGGAACGCGAACGCCGCGAGCTCCGAGAGGAAGCGGAGGACGTCGAGGGCGGTGATGCGCCGGATCGGCTGCTCGTCGGGTGCGGACACGCCCCTCAGTCTATTCAGCGACCGCGGGACCGCCGGCCATCGCACGGCCGTCGAGGAGCCAGGACGAAAAAAGACTCTCCGCGTACCCAGCAGAGCCCGGTTACCCTTGCTACGTTTCCGTCCTGGGGGAGTTGGCCTGGATGCCGTCACGCGGAGAGCCGACTCCATTCTAACGGACGTGCCGGGGGCATGCATCCCGGGAGCCGCCGCGCCGGTCGGCGCCGGTTCGCCGGCGCGGATCGCGCCGGGTAGACTGTCGCGAGTCCCGTTTCCGGGGCCTGGAGGATTCGCCTAGTGGCCTATGGCGCACGCTTGGAAAGCGTGTTGGGTGC
>JBQDDT010000230.1:0-3338 GCA_052092505.1 Microbacterium sp.
TCGGCAGCGGCGGCGGGGTGCCGTACGGGGTCCCCTGCGGGGTGGGCGGGAGCCCCTGCGGCACCGGCGGACGCCCCGCCCCCGGCGCGCCGGGGACCGCCGGGGTGCCGTACGGCGGGTTCTGCCCGTGACCGGGATAGCCGGGAGTGCTCATGTCACCCATCCTTTCGTAACGAGGCGACCCGTTCGCGCAGCGATCGCACCCTGGCCGCGAGCGCCGAGCCGTGCGCCAGGGAGGCGACGCTCAGGCGCGCCCTCATCCGCTTCCAGAATGATGCCCCCTCGGACAGCGAGTCGGCCACCTCGTCGACCTGCTTCCAGTACGCGTCGATCTCGATCACGCTCGGCTGGCCTGGGCCGAACACCGACGCGTCGGCGCGGACGGCCAGCTGTCTCATCCGCGGCTCCTCGAGCCTGCCGCCCACGAGAAGCGCCTCCTCCCAGCGGGTGCTGCCGGCCGGCGCCGTCGCGCCGTAGTCGGCCGCGCGATCCATCAGCTCCTCCCAGCCGCCGGCGATGCGATCCGCCGGGATGGCCGCGTGGAGGCGCCGTCGCCGGCGCGCGGCCTTCAGCAGCGCGATCACGACGAAGGGGAGCATGAGGAGGATCACGACGAGCAGCGAGAGCCCCGCGATCGCGAGGATGAGGCCGAGGATCCCCCACAGCGGGTTCGCGTCCTCCTCCTCGTCCTTGTCGTCGGGGATGAGGGGAGGAAGATCGGCCGGCTCCTGCGGCGGGGGCGGCGGCTGCACGACCTGCGGCTTCGGGTCGGGCTTGGGCTTCTCGGTCTCCTGCTGCGGCTCCTGGTCCTCCGGGGGCGTCGGGTCGAACGGCAGCCAGCCGTAGCCCTCGAACGGCACCTCGACCCAGGCGTGGAGGTTGTCGCCTGTCGCGACGAAGTCGCCGGACCCGTCGTCGGGCTGCGCGTCCTGCTCCTTCTCGTCCTCGGACTGCGGCGCCTCGTCGTGGAAGCCCATGACGACGCGCGCGGGGATCCCGACCTCGGCGGCCATCAGCGCCATCGCGACGGCGTACTGCTCGTCGTCGCCGACCATCTGCTCGCCCTCGAGCAGGGTCTGGATGCGGCGCGCGCTGTGCCCCGGCAGCGAGTACACCTCGCCCTCGAGCCCGTGGCTGAAGAAGCCGTGCTCGCTCAGCTCCGACTCCAGGGCGCGCACCCGCTCGATCGGGGTCTCGGCGTCGGCGATCGTGTCGGCGGCGAACTCCGCGATCCCCTCCGGCACGCTCTCGGGCTCCGGCACCTCGGCGCGGGCGATCGGCGTGCTCTTCAGCGCGGAGTCCGGGGGCGGCGAGGACGAGACGGCGTCCACCGCGTACGCGTCGCCCTCCCGCAGCCCGACGCTCGCGATCGCGGTGCCCGTGTCGGCGTTGTAGTAGGTCTCGCGGCGCAGCGCGTCCGAGCGATCCCCGCGGTACTCGATGCCGTCGACGTGGCCCGTGTCGGGCACCCAGACGTCGGCGTAGGCGTCGACCGAGACGTCGAGCGAGACCGGCTCCCCCCTGACATCCCTCGCCATGTCGGCGCGCAGGTGGGTGAACGCGCTCGAGTCGTCCGTCCCCTCGTCGGAGACGTTGTAGACGACGCCGTCGTAGCTGTCCATCACCGCGAGGCGGACCCTGGTGTCCGTCGGGAGACCGCCGGCGACGGTGAACAGGGCCTCCTCCTTGTAGTCCCGCACGTACTTGCGGTACGCCTGCAGCGGGCTCGGGTACTCGTGGATGTCGAAGGGCGGCACGATGTGCTCGCGGATCACCTCGCGCGTCTCGCCGCGGGAGGTGAGCGCGTCGGCGCCGATCCCCGCCCCGCAGGCGATCACGAGGACGACGGCGCCGGCGACCAGCCGCACCCGCCCCCCGCCGTGGCCGGCGCCGGAGGCCCCTCCCGAGACCGCGACCCTGCTGCGGGCCGGCGACCAGGCCTCGCGCAGGGCGAGCCAGAGCCCGGCGACGACGGCGAGCACGAGGCCCTGCACGAGGGGCAGCGCCGCCTCGAACGTGCCGAAGGCGATCTGCAGGGCGAGCAGGGCGCCGAGCGGGATGAGCGCCCATCCCGGATGAGTCAGGCGCAGGGCGAGCGAGGCCGCCACCACCGTGAGCACGAGCGTCACGATGAACGGCACGAGCGCGTGGCCGTCGACGTAGGAGACGGGGGCGACGGTCGTCAGCAGGGACTTCCAGCTCGTGATCGCGCCGAGGGCGAGCTCGCGGAGGGTCTCGAGCGTCGGGACGAACCCCGCGATCGTCGTGTGCGCGAGCGCGAGCGGCCCGCCGAGGAGGAAGTACGCCACGACCGTGAGCCCGGAGAGCGAGAGGATCCCCAGCCGGAAGCGCGTGCCGACGACCGCGATCCCGATGCCGGCCGCGAGGGCCCCGACTCCGGCGATGACGTAGGCGGCGCCGGCGAACGTCGGCCACCACCCGACGAGCGTCACGGCGACGATCGCCGCGATCGCCGCCATGTCGACGATCGCCCTGCGCCTCACGCTCACGCCAGCACCCGCCTGACCGTCGGGGGCACGTCGTCGAGCGATCCGACCGTCACGACGTCCGCGTCGCCGATGCGCCGCAGCTCCGGCTCCGCGCCGTGCGAGACGACGACGGCGAGGCACCGCACGCCCTGCGGGAGGCGCCCGCAGGCCTCGCGCAGCTGGGCGGTCGTGACGCGGCTGCCGCACACGAGCACGACGACGCTCGCCTGGGGCAGGTCCGATCCGATCGCGTGGCCGAGCGCCGCGGCGTCGCCGTCGCGCTGGCGCGTCCGGTCGACGCCGGAGAGCGCGTCGAGGAGCCGCTTCGGGCTCCGCGCCGCGACGTCGACGGCCTGGGCGCGCAGGTCGACGGCGAACGCGTCCTGCAGCGCGCGCAGGCCGACGGAACCCGCGGCGGACACCGCCGTCTCGAACTCGTCCTCCGAGGCATACTCCGTCTGCGCGGTCGACAGGCCGAGCACGAAGTGCGAGCGGCGCGTCTCCTCGTAGGTGCGCATCATCAGCGTCCCCGTGCGCGCCGTGGAGCGCCAGTGCACGTGGCGCAGGTCGTCGCCCGGCTGGTACTCGGTGAGGGCGTGGAACGAGATGTCGTCGCGGGCGATCACGCTCGACGTCATGCCCTCGAGGTCGCGGACGTGCCCGAGCGACTGGCCGCCGACCCGCACGGTGCGGGGGTGGACGAAGAGGTCGACCGGCTCCTCGCGTGCGTCCGATCGCTCGAACAGGCCGAAGGGATCCCCTCGGACGATCGCGACGGGGCCGACGCGGAGCACGGCGCGGCGATGGGTCGGGATCGTGAACAGCTCCTCGATGCTCTCCCCCGGGGCC
>JBQDDT010000231.1:0-3324 GCA_052092505.1 Microbacterium sp.
AGATCTTCGGCGTCGTCTGCCAGCTCGGCGGCCAGACGCCGCTGGGGCTCGCCCAGGGGATCGAGGACGCCGGCTACCGGATCCTCGGCACGAGCCCCGCGGCGATCGACATGGCGGAGGACCGCAAGCTCTTCGGCGAGATCCTCGAGCGCGGCGGGCTCGTCTCCCCGCGCAACGGCACGGCGACGAACGAGGAGCAGGCGGTCGCGATCGCGGAGGAGATCGGCTACCCGGTGCTCGTGCGCCCGTCGTTCGTCCTCGGCGGCCGCGGCATGGAGATCGTCTACGACACCCCGAGCCTGCGGGACTACTTCGTGCGGATCGCCGACAGCGCGATCATCGGCGAATCCGCGCCGCTGCTCGTGGACCGCTTCCTCGACGACGCGATCGAGATCGACGTCGACGCGCTCTTCGACGGGACCGACCTCTACGTCGGCGGCGTGATGGAGCACCTCGAGGAGGCGGGGATCCACTCCGGCGACTCGAGCTGCGCCCTGCCGCCGATGTCGCTCGGGCGCAACGAGATCGAGCGCGTGCGCGAGGCGACGCGCGCGATCGCCGAGGGCGTCGGCGTGCGCGGCCTCCTCAACGTGCAGTTCGCGATCAGTGCCGGCGTCCTCTACGTGATCGAGGCGAACCCGCGCGCGAGCCGCACCGTGCCGTTCGTGTCGAAGGCGCTCGGCATCCCGCTCGCCCAGGCGGCCAGCCGGATCATGGCGGGCGAGACGATCGAGGCGCTGCGGGCCGAGGGTCTGCTGCCCGCCGCCGACGGCACGGTGGTGCCGCCGGGCACGCCCGTCTCGGTCAAGGAGGCGGTGCTGCCGTTCAAGCGCTTCCGCACCGCCGACGGCCACGTCGTCGACTCCGTCCTCGGTCCCGAGATGCGCTCGACCGGCGAGGTGATGGGGATCGACCGGACGTTCCCCATCGCGTTCGCGAAGAGCCAGACGGCCTCGTACGGGGGAGTGCCGCGCTCCGGCACGGTGTTCATCTCGGTCGCGGACGGCGACAAGCGCGACGTCCTGCTGCCGGCCCACCGGCTCCACCAGCTCGGGTTCACCCTGCTGGCCACGGAGGGCACGGCCGAGATCCTGCTGCGCAACGGGATCCCGACGGAGGTCGTCGCGAAGTACAGCGACTCCGACGCCTCGGAGAACATCGTCGATCTCATCAACGCCGGCCGCGTCGACATCATCGTCAACACGCCGAGCGGCATGTCGGCGCGCGCGGACGGGTACGAGATCCGCGCCGCCGCCGTGGCCGCCGATCGGGCGCTGTTCACGACGATCGTGACGCTGGGCGCCGCCGTGAGCGCCATGGACGCGGTCGACGGCGGATACGAGGTCAAGAGCCTGCAGGAGTACGAGGCCGATCGGAGGGCCCTGGTGTGAGCGAGTCCTTCGGCGCCAGGCTCCGCGCCGCGCTCGACGCGCACGGTCCGCTGTGCGTGGGGATCGACCCGCACGCCTCCCTGCTCGAGGCCTGGGGCCTCGAGCAGGATGCGGAGGGCGCCCGCGCCCTCGGGCTGCGGGTCGTGGAGGCCGTCGCCGGCAGGGCGGCCGCGGTCAAGCCGCAGGTGGCGTTCTTCGAGCGCTTCGGATCCGCGGGGTTCGCCGCGCTCGAGGAGGTCATGTCGCAGGCGCGGTCGGCCGGGCTGATCGTGATCGCCGACGCCAAACGGGGGGACATCGGCTCGACGATGGCCGGGTACGCCTCCGCGTGGCTCGAGCCGGGTGCGCCCCTCGAGGCCGACGCCGTCACGCTCAGCCCGTACCTCGGCGCCGCGTCGCTCTCCGACGCGATCGCGACCGGGGCCCGGCACGGCAAGGGGGCCTTCGTCCTCGCGGCCACGAGCAATCCGGAGGCCGGAGTGCTCCAGCGCGCGGTCACGGCGAGCGACCCGTCGGGCGACACGGTGGCTCGCCGCGTGGCACGCGAGGTCGCCGGAGCGGGGGCCGATCCCGACGGCCTCGCCTCAGCCGGGCTGGTCATCGGCGCGACGATCGATCGCGTCGAGGCCGGCCTCGGAGACGACGTGCTCGCGGGGCTGCCGATCCTCGCACCGGGCTTCGGCGCGCAGGGTGCGGCCCCCGCCGATCTCGTCGCCCGCTTCGGCGCCATGGCGGGCAACGTGCTCGCGAACGAGAGCCGCAGCCTCCTCGCCTCGGGACCCGACCGGCTCGCGGAGCGCGTCGAGGCCCGCGCCGCAGAGCACAGGGAGGCGATCCATGACGTCCGCTAGCCGTCCGCCGGAGGTCGACCGCCGCGCGGCGTCGGAGCGCGCCGTGGCGGCGCGCCGCGCACGCGCAGCGCTCAAGCGGGACCTCGCGACCCGGGTCACGACGCCGCAGGAGATCCTGCGTCGCGCCGAGGCCGACCCGCGCTCGGCCGCCGGAACGCTCCGCGTCACCGAGTACCTCACGTCGCTGCCCGCCATCGGCGAAGGCAAGCGCGACCGGATCCTGGAGCGGCTCGGCATCGCGCCGGTGAAGCGGCTCGGGGGCCTCGGCCCCCGGCAGCGCGACCGGCTCGTCGGATGGCTCGACGGGCGGTTCCCCGAGCCGGTCCCGCGCCCAGGGCGCAGCCGCCTGCTCGTGCTGGCCGGCCCGACGGCTGTCGGCAAGGGCACCGTGTCGGCGAGGATCCGCGAGACGCATCCGGAGATCCTGCTGTCCGTGTCGGCCACGACGCGCCGGCCGCGGCCCGGGGAGGTCGACGGCGTCCACTACTACTTCGTGGACGACGCGGAGTTCGACCGGATGATCGCCGAGGGCGAGCTGCTCGAGCACGCCGTCGTCCACAACCGGCATCGCTACGGGACCCCGCGCTGGCCGGTCGACGAGGCGCTGGCGGCCGGGCGCACGGTCCTGCTGGAGATCGACCTGCAGGGCGCCAGGCAGGTGAGGGACGCCGAGCCGAGCGCGACGCTCGTGTTCCTCCTGCCGCCGACATGGGACGAGCTCGTCAGCCGCCTCGTCGGACGGGGCACGGAGGACGCGGAGGAGCGGGAGCGGAGGCTGCGCACCGCGCGCGTCGAACTGGCGGCGCAGGGGGAGTTCGACTTCCTCGTCGTGAACGACTCCGTCGCCGATGCGGCTGAACAGGTCGTAGAATTGGCAGATGCGCCCGAATGACGGGCGATGAGGACGTCAGGAGGAACCGCATGGTCGCCGAGAACAAGGGCATCATCGACCCGCCGATCGACGAGCTGCTGGACCGGGTCGACTCGAAGTACGAGCTCGTCATCTACAGCTCCAAGCGCGCGCGCCAGATCAACGACTACTACACCGATCTCCACGAGGGGAACCTGTTCGACAACGTCGG
>JBQDDT010000232.1:0-3317 GCA_052092505.1 Microbacterium sp.
CGGCTCCCGCGCCGAAGAAGTACGTCGACGAGGAGGACAAGCCGGCCGTCCCCGTGCGGATGTGGAACGGTCTGTCGCGGGCCGTCGGCGGTCTCTTCCGCGCCTTCGGGCCTGAGACGCTCGAGCGCGACGACCGTCGCGACGGCTTCCCGCTGCTGCTCGTGCTGCTCGCCGTCGCCGGCGCGGTCACGGAGTGGTTCTTCATCGGCCAGGAGCCGGCCACGCTCATCAGCGCGTACACGTTCGGGGGGCTGATCGGGCGCACGGCGTTCGTGTTCCCCGTCCTCCTCCTGATCCTGGCCGGCTGGCTCTTCCGGCACCCGTCGTCCGTGCACAACAACGGTCGGATCGGGATCGGCTTCGGCCTGCTCACGATCGTGATCGCCGGCTGCTGCCACGTGGCGGGAGGGCGTCCGGAGCCGCAGCTCGGGATGCCGGCGCTCAGCGAGGCGGGCGGGCTGTTCGGATGGATGCTCGGCGAGCCGCTGGCGTACCTGACCCCGACCGGCGCGTACATCGTCCTCGCGCTCCTCGGCGCGCTCAGCGTGCTCATCCTGACCAAGACGCCGCCGAACCGGATCGTGAGCCGCCTGGGCGAGCTCTACGCCTGGATGTTCGGGGCCGAGCGCGCCGCTGCCGGCCCCGAGGGCGAGACCGCCCCGACCGAGGTGCTCGACGAGACGAAGAAGAGGCGTCGGAAGAAGGGCGACGACGCGGACGATGCCTCCGATGACGACGACCTCCCGTGGTGGCGCCGCAACAAGACGGGCCGCGAGGAGGACAGCGACGTCTCGACCGACCCCGACGCGCTCACCGATCTGCTCTCGACCCAGTCCGACGGCGGATACGACCAGGCCGTGGTCGTCGACTCCGAGCCGGCCGATTCCGCGACCGAGATCCTCAGCGATCTCGGCGGCGTCACCGCCGGCCTGTCCGAGTCCGGCTCGACCGCCCTCATGGGCGACGGCGACGACACGGGCGACCACTCCGGCACGCTGCCCGGCATGAGCGGGTTCGGCACCGACGGCCCAGGCGGCCGCGGGCCGCAGCCGCCGGCCGCCCCGTACGAGCTGCCATCGCCGCAGGCGCTGTCCGCCGGCCCTCCCGCCGTGACGAAGTCCGAGGCGAACGACCGGATGGTCGCGCAGATCGAGAGCGTCTTCGAGCAGTTCAAGATCGATGCGAAGGTCACCGGCTTCTCGCGCGGGCCGACGGTGACCCAGTACGAGGTGGAGCTCGGCCCCGGCGTGAAGGTCGAGAAGATCACGCAGCTCTCGAGCAACATCGCCTACGCGGTCGCGTCGAACGACGTGCGCATCCTCGCGCCGATCCCCGGCAAGAGCGCGATCGGCATCGAGATCCCGAACGTCGACCGCGAGACGGTCTCGCTCGGCGACGTGCTGCGCTCCGCGGCGTCGCAGAAGTCGACGCATCCGCTCACGATCGGCGTCGGCAAGGACGTCTCGGGCGGCTTCGTCGTGGCCAACCTCGCGAAGATGCCCCACCTGCTGGTCGCCGGCTCGACCGGCTCCGGCAAGTCCAGCTTCGTGAACTCGATGATCACCAGCCTCCTGATGCGTGCGAAGCCCGCCGACGTGCGGATGGTGCTCATCGACCCGAAGCGCGTCGAGCTGACGAACTACTCCGGCGTGCCGCATCTGATCACCCCCATCATCACGAACCCCAAGAAGGCAGCGGAGGCGCTGCAGTGGGTCGTGAAGGAGATGGACATGCGGTACGACGACCTCGCGTCGTTCGGCTTCCGCCACATCGACGACTTCAACAAGGCGGTCGTCGCGGGCGAGGTCGACGTGCCGGCCGGCAGCGAGCGCGTGCTGAAGCCGTACCCGTACCTCCTCGTCGTCGTCGACGAGCTCGCCGACCTCATGATGGTCGCCCCGCGCGACGTCGAGGACTCGATCGTGCGCATCACCCAGCTCGCTCGCGCCTCCGGGATCCACCTCGTGCTCGCGACGCAGCGCCCGTCGGTCGACGTCGTCACGGGTCTCATCAAGGCGAATGTCCCGTCCCGACTGGCCTTCGCCGTCACGAGCGTGACCGACTCCCGCGTGATCCTCGACGGTCCCGGCGCCGACAAGCTGATCGGGCAGGGCGACGCGCTCTTCTCCCCGATGGGCTCGTCGAAGCCGTTCCGACTCCAGGGCGCATGGGTCACCGAGGACGAGATCGACACCGTGGTCAAGCACGTCACCCGCCAGGCGCAGCCCGAGTACCGGTCCGACGTCGCCGAAGCCATGGACGCGCCGAAGAAGGAGATCGACTCCGACATCGGCGACGACCTGGAGGTGCTGCTGGCGGCGGCGGAGCTCGTCGTGTCCAGCCAGTTCGGATCGACGTCGATGCTCCAGCGCAAGCTCCGCGTCGGGTTCGCGAAGGCCGGCAGGCTCATGGACCTGCTCGAGTCGCGCGAGGTCGTCGGCGCGAGCGAGGGCTCGAAGGCGCGCGACGTGCTCGTCGCACCGGAGCAGCTGCCGGCGGTTCTCGCCAGACTCAAGGGCGAGGAGCCACCGGCGCCGCCCGCGGAGGAGACCCCGGCCGCCCCTGCTGCGGCGGAGCCCGATCGCTACGCCGAGGATCCGGTCGAGGCGCAGTTCACCGGCTATCGCACGGAGGACGATGACGGCGACGAGGATGCCTGGCAGCTGACCGGGCGCGAGTGACCCGCGCCATGGCCATTCCTCGCCAGCTCCCGAACGCGATCACGCTCGCGCGCATTCCGCTCGCCGTCGTCTTCCTGGGGCTGCTGCTGTGGGGAGGCCCCGCGGGGGAGGGAAGCGTCGGCCTGCGGCTCGCCGCCGCCATCCTGTTCATCGTCGCGATCTCGACGGACTGGGTCGACGGATACCTCGCTCGCCGGTACGACCTCGTCAGCGACTTCGGCAAGCTCTGGGATCCGATCGCGGACAAGCTGCTGACGGGGCTCGCCTTCGTCGGGCTCGCCGTCCTCGCCGAGGTGCCGTGGTGGATGGTCGTGGTCATCCTCGTCCGCGAGTGGGGGATCACGGTGCACCGCCTGATCGTGCGCCGATCGCATGTCGTCGCCGCGGCGTGGATGGGCAAGGTCAAGACCGCGGTGCAGGGAGTCGCCCTGTCGTGGGCGCTGCTGCCGGGGCACGTCGTGATCGGTCCTCCCGCGTGGGAGCTCGTCACCGCGATCCTGATGTGGATCGTGCTCCTCCTGACGATCGCCAGCGGCGTCGACTACGTGGCGGCGCAGCTGCGCGGTGCGCGGCGCGCGCGGGGCGCCTCGTGAGCGAGCAGGGGAGGGGCGCGGCCGCCGAGCTGCTGCGCCGTCT
>JBQDDT010000233.1:0-3279 GCA_052092505.1 Microbacterium sp.
GGCTGCGCGCCTTCTGCCCGCAGGCCTGCTACGCGGGCGGGCCGGCGCCGTTCCGCTACCTGCTCTACAAGGACGTCAACCGGCACGCGCCGCTCGGCGTGGGGGGCATGCCCCGGTGCCCGCGGACAGCGGCGCCTGAATGCGCCGATATGGCCCGGACGCTATCGCGCCTGACCTCTGTGAGGTCTGGCTCGCTCGTCCGTGGTCCATCTCGGCGTCGTACCGGCGTGCGATCGCCGTCCGGTCCGACGCTGCGGGGACCGCCGAGCGCCCGGGCCCTCAGGCCTCGCCGCGACGCAGGAGCCGCCCGCGCGGGGTGTCGTCCTCGACCTCCACGCCGCGTACGAAGGTGCGGCGCACCTGGCCCGTGAGCTCCTTGCCGTCGTAGGCGGAGATCGGGTTCCGGTGCCGGAGCTCCTCGGCGACGACGACGAACGCGTCGTCCGGCGCGAGGACCGCGAGGTCGGCGTCGTACCCGACGGCGAGGCGCCCCTTGCGCTGCAGGCCCGCCCGCTCGGCGGGCCGGGAGGACATCCACTCGACGACCTGCTCGAGACCGATCCCCCGGCGCCTGGCCTCGGTCCACACGATCGGCAGCTCGAGCTGGACCGAGGAGATCCCGCCCCAGGCGACGGCGAAGTCGCCGCGCTCGACGTCCTTGAGCTCGACCGTCGACGGGGAGTGGTCGCTCGCGATGTAGTCGATCGTCCCGTCGAGCAGCCCCTGCCACAGCTCGTCACGGTTGCCCGACTCGCGGATCGGCGGGCAGCACTTGAACGCCGTGGCGCCGTCGGCGACGTCCTCGGCGGTGAGCGAGAGGTAGTGGGGGCACGTCTCGGCGGAGATGTCGACGCCGTCGGCCTTGGCGCTGCGCAGCATCGGCAGCGCGTCCGAAGAGGACAGGTGGAGGATGTGGCTGCGCCCGCCGGTCCACCGGGTGCGCTCGATGAGCTGGGCGATCGCGAGGTTCTCCGCGCCGCGCGGCCTCGAGTGCAGGAAGCGCTCGTAGGTGGCGCCCTCGGCCTGCGGTGCGCGGCCGATCGAGCGGTCGTCCTCGGCGTGGACGATCATCATCGCGCCGAACGAGGCGAGCTCGCCGAGGTACTCCTCGAGCTCGTCGGCCTCCAGGTGCGGGAACTCGTCGACGCCGGAGCCGGACAGGAAGCACTTGAAGCCGAAGACGCCGTCCTCGTGGAGCTCGCGCAGGTCGGCGAGGTTGCCGGGCACCGCGCCGCCCCAGAACCCGACGTCGACGTAGGCCTGGGGGGCCGCGACGAGCCGCTTGTACTCCAGCGCCGGCCGGTTGACCGTCGAGGGGATCGAGTTCAGCGGCATGTCGACGATCGTCGTCACGCCGCCGGCGGCTGCGGCCCGGGTGGCGCTGGCGAAGCCCTCCCACTCGGTACGACCGGGCTCGTTGACGTGGACGTGGGCGTCGACGAGGCCCGGGATGAGCACCTCGTCGTCCGCCAGCTCGATCACCTCGGGCGCGTTCAGGCCCGTGCCGAGCGGCTCGACCGCGACGACCGACCCGGCGCGCACGCCGACCTCCCGCGGCGCGAAGCCGCCCTCGCCGAGGACGCGTGCGCCACGCACGACGAGGTCGAGGCCGTCGCCGGACGCCGCGCGCGCGGGTGCCGTCGTCCCTTCCTCCCCCTCGGCGAGGCCGTGCTCGGCGCGGTACTCGGCGATGAGCTCGCGGACCCGGTCCGGCTGGTTGACCTCCGCGACGACGGGACGCAGACGGGCGTCGGCCGCGACTCCTTCGGCGCCGGTGCGCGTCGTACCCGTGCCGGGCGCGTCGACGTCGGTCGGGGTCTCATCGGTCCGGTCGCTCATGCCTTCTCCCTCGATCCGCCCGGCGGCAGCCTTCCGGCGCGTTCCACCATGGTCCACCGGCCGGCTCGACCGCACCACGCAGGACTTCCACCTACCGAGAACTGCCTTTTGCTATACGGAAGGGTAGACGTTCGGTCGGCAGCGGGTCAACGTCGCCGGGCCGGCCGGATACCCTCGCCCTGCCGGGACCACCGGCCCGCCACCTCGAGGAGTCACATGTCCCAGGACGCCACCGGCCCCGGTCCGGGGGCCACGCCCGCCGAGCAGCCGGGCGAGCTGGCGCGGTTCGTCGTCGACCCCACGGTGCACCGGAAGAAGGTCCGGCGCCAGTGGTTCGCCCTGCTCGGGTTCGGCGTGCTGGCCGCGATCTGCCTGGCCGGGCTGCTCACGGGGTCCGTCACGCGTCGCCTCTTCGCCATCGTCCTCCTCGGGATCGTCGGCGTGCTCGGCGCGGCCGGCGCCGTCGTCGCGCTCGTCCGGCTCCGGGCGGAGCGTCGTACCGGCGACGACGCGATCGACCTCGTCGTCACCGAGCAGGGCCTCGTCGGCCCCGGGGGACTCGGCATCCCGTGGCACGAGGTGGCCGGCGTCGAGATGTCGACCTCGACCCCGGTGACCGCGCAGGGCACGCGCGACACGGGGCGGGCCTCCGCCGTCGTCCGGCTCGTGCTCACCGACCCGCGCTCCACCCTCGAGCGCTCGACGACGCCGCTGCAGGCCGGCGCGGTCCGTACCGGCGACGGCGCGCCGCACGTGCGCGTCGACCTCACCGACCGTGCGGCCGGCGAGGTCGCCCACCTGCGTGACGTCCTCGACGCCGAGCTGGCCCCGCGCGGGCAGCGGGTGCGCGAGATCGCGGGCTGAGGCGGGAAAGCGCTTTTAACTATGCCAAACCAATTTAGTTCCCAGCAGACCAATAACACTGCCGCACCCCGGGAGCGGCTCCACTGGGTCGACTTCGCCAAGGCTGCAGCGATTGCCTTGGTGGTGCTGTACCACGTTGGCGGTGCAGGAATGGACTACCTGTTCCCGAACCCGGGTGGGCCCTCCGCGCGGTTCTGGCCCCTCCTAAACGACGTACTGCTTCCCGTGCGCATGCCTCTCTTCTTCGTCACCGCAGGGCTGCTGGCCCATCACACGCTCGGCCGACCTTGGCCTCAACTGCTCCGCACGCGGGTCCTGGTCCTACTCTGGCCCTATTTCATCTGGAGCATCTTCTTCGCCACCGTCGCGGGCTTTGCCTATCGACCCAGCGATCCCAAATCTTACATGGCCGATCACCTCTTGGGCGCTCTGTACGCGGCATCCGCCTACTGGTTCCTCCTAGCGCTCGTCATCTTTTTCGCCGCCGCGCGACTCCTTCGACGAGCACCGATGCCGCTCCTTCTCGTCACCTTCGCAGTGGTGTTGGCCGCGCCCGCCCTGCAGCCTCTAGTTCAG
>JBQDDT010000234.1:0-3264 GCA_052092505.1 Microbacterium sp.
TTCTCGCCCACCGCGAGGGTGAGCTGCAGGAACCCGAGCTCCTCGAGCTCGCGGGAGCGGACGAGGGCGCCGGCGTCGACCGCGCGCAGGCCCCCGGCGGTCACGGCGTCGGCGAGCTTCTGCTTGGCGCCGGCGTCGTCGCCCGCGACGAGGACGGCGGTCGTCGCCTCGCCGACGGTGCCGGAGGCGAGGGTGGCGGCGAAGTTCGTGTTGAACGCCTTGACGACGCGGGACTCGGGCAGGAGCTGCTGCAGCTCGGCGGCGGTCGAGCCGTCGGCTGGCACGACGAGCGAGTCGAAGGTCGAGAAGTCGAGGGGGTTGGTGATGTCGACGACGACCTTTCCGGCGAGCGCGGCGCGGTGCTCCGACGCGATCGACTCGAGGGCGCCGTAGGGAACGGCGAGGATCACGATGTCGCCGTCGGGCGTCGCCGTGTGCGCGTCGGCGTGGGTGATCGTCTGGACGGACGCGCCGCCGGCGGAGAGCACGCCGCCGATGGCCTGGGACATGCTGCCGGTTCCGAAGATCGTGATGGAGGTCATGGTGTTCCTTTCGTCGGGTCGTCGATGCGACTGCTCGTGTCAACGAAGTTGTTGCGACAACTATTCCCGTAGAATCGGAAGATGACACGCCGCCGCTCGTTCACCGCAGAGGAGCAGGCGACGTGGGCCCCCTTCGCGGCCCTCATGGAGCTGCTGCCGCGCCGCATCGACTCGCAGCTGATCCGCGACGACGACCTCACCCATTACGACTACTTCGTGATGGCCGTGCTGATGCGCGCGCCGGAGCACACCGTGCGGATGAGCAGGCTCGCCTCGTCGACCAACGCGACCCTTCCCCGCCTCTCGCACGTCGTCAGCCGGCTGGAGCGACGGGGGCTCGTGCGGCGCGCACCGGCGGCGGACGATGCGCGGGCGACCGACGTCGTCCTCACGCACGACGGGCGGCGCGCGGTGATCGCCGCGACGCCAGGACACGTCGAGAACGTGCGCGAGGCCGTGCTCGACGCACTCACGGCCGAGCAGCGCGCCCAGCTGCGCGAGATCTCCTACGCGATCCTCGAGCGCCTCGACCCCGATGGGCGGATGGCCGTCACGCGCGATCGCTCGTTCGTCGACGACTGAGGCGCGTCAGCCGCGCGAGGACGACGCGCGCACGACGAGCTCCGGCTCGAACTCGATCGTCTCCGGCGCGCGGTCGGGATCGTCGGCGAGGTCGGCGAGCAGCCCGAGCGCCGTCGATCCGATCAGCTGCGCCGGCTGGCGGACCGACGTCAGCGGCACGACGGTCGACTGCGCGAACGCGATGTCGTCGTACCCCACGAGCGCGATGTCCTCGGGGACGCGCACCGATCCGAGCATCACGAGCGCCTGCATCACCCCGACGGCGACGAGGTCGTTGGCCGCGAAGACCGCGTCCGGTCGCTCCGCGGCTGGCCGCTCCGCGATCGCGGCGCCTGCCTCCCGGCCGGCGAGGACCGTGAGCTGATCCGTCGGGATACGCTCGAGCCCGGCACCGGGGACCTCGGCGACCGCGCGCTCGGCGCCCGCGAGACGATCGCCGACCTGGCGAAGCGCCGGCTGACCCCCGACGTACGCGATCCGGCGCCGCCCCTCCTCGAGCAGGTGGTGTGCGGCGAGGTGGCCCCCGCGCACGTCGTCGACGGCGACCGACGGCAGCTCGGCGTCCGGCGCCGTGCGGTCGACGAGCACGACGGGCACGCCCCGCTCGCGCAGTCG
Source organism: Microbacterium sp. (assembly GCA_052092505.1). GTDB lineage: Bacteria > Actinomycetota > Actinomycetes > Actinomycetales > Microbacteriaceae > Microbacterium. The sequence continues at coordinate 1,740 of JBQDDT010000234.1, forward strand.
CATCGCCGCCTCGAGCGACTCCGAGCTCGGCGAGAGGAGCACCCCGCGCACCCGCTGCTCCTCGAACAGGGCGAGATAGGCGTCCTCCCGCTCCCTGCGCTCGTCGCTGTTCCCGAGGAGCACGGACAGACCGCGGCGCGCCGCCGCGTCCTCCGCGCCCCGCGCGATGTCGGCGAAGAACGGGTTCCCCGCGTCGAGCACGACGAGCCCCACCGTGGAGCTGCGGCCGACGCGCAGCTGGCGCGCGGCATCGTTTCTCACGTACCCGAGCTCGTCGATGGCCGCGCGGACGCGATCGACGGTGGTGGCGGCGACGCCGTCCGGCCGGTTGAGCACGTTCGAGACGGTGCCGACCGACACTCCGGCGCGGTTCGCGACATCGCGGATGCTGACCGCCATCGATCCTCCTCGGGTACCCCAGGATCCTAGGACACCACCCGCCGGCTTGCTTCACACGCATCCCCCGGCCCATAATGAAACGATTCATCACTCTGGAGGTGCCTCGATGCCGAGCGAATCCCCGAACGGGCCGACGCGGGTCGCGTTCCGACTGCGCGTGAAGCCCGAGATGCTCGACGAGTATCTGCGCCGCCACGATCCGGTCCGGCAGGAGATGCTCGAGGAGATCGCGGCGGCCGGATGGCGCGACTACTCGATCTTCCACCTCGGCGGCGGGGAGCTCATCGGGTTCTACGTGACCGACGATGACGAGAGAGCCAAGCGGTACCTCGCCGAGAGCGAGGTCGCCTCCCGATGGGAGGCGGACATGGCGCCCTTCTTCGTCGCGCAGGACGGACGCGCCGACCAGAACGCCGAGACCTTCCCCGAGGTGTTCCACCTCGAGACCCAGCTGCGCGCCGCGCGCGACGAGAGCTGACCACCGACGAACCCGTGGCCGACGGCGGCCGCACACGACAGAGAGGCGGGTCGATCCGCATGAGCACCCTTCCCCAGAACGTCCTCGACCAGCTCGAGAGGCAGTCCATCGAGCTGCCCAGCTGGGCCTTCGGCAACTCCGGCACCCGGTTCAAGGTGTTCGGCACGCCGGGCACCCCGCGCGATCCGTTCGAGAAGATCTCGGACGCGGCGCAGGTCAACCGGCTCACCGGCCTCGCCCCGACCGTCGCCCTGCACATCCCGTGGGACATGAGCGACTTCGACGATCTGCGCAAGCACGCCGAGGACAACGGCGTCTCGCTCGGGACCGTCAACTCGAACACGTTCCAGGACGACGACTACAAGTTCGGCGCGCTCACCCACGAGGACGCGAGCGTGCGCCGGAAGGCGATCGATCACCACCTGGCGTGCATCGACGTGATGGACCAGACCGGGTCCCGCGACCTCAAGATCTGGCTCGCGGAGGGCTCGAACTACCCGGGCCAGGCGGACATGCGCGGGCGCCAGGACCGCCTGCACGAGTCGCTGCAGGAGATCTACGCACGTCTCGGCGACGACCAGCGCCTCGTGCTCGAGTACAAGTTCTTCGAGCCGGCGTTCTACCACACGGACGTCCCCGACTGGGGCA
>JBQDDT010000235.1:0-3245 GCA_052092505.1 Microbacterium sp.
GATCACCACGCGCTTCTCGCGCGGGATGTCGACGCCGGCAAGACGTGCCATGCGGCTTCTCCTGTGTGTCGTGGAGGTGTGGAGCAGGATCGGTGCCCGGGCCTCCGCCCCGAGGTGTCCCCCGGCTCTCGCCGGGTTCTGATCCTGCCGTTTCTTATGGAGTTGTGAGTCGCGGGTCCGACGCCGCGGCGCCGGGACTCAGCCCTGACGCTGCTTGTGACGCGGGTTGCTCTTGCAGATGACCATCACGCGCCCGTTGCGACGGATGACCTTGCAGCTGTCGCAGATGGGCTTGACGGAGGGCTGAACCTTCATGATGTTCCTTGTCGCTGTCTTCGTACCCCGGATGGGGCCGTTACTTTCCGGCCGGGCGGCTCAGCGGTAGCGGTAGACGATGCGGCCGCGGGTGAGGTCGTAGGGACTCAGCTCCACGACCACGCGGTCCTCAGGGATGATGCGGATGTAGTTCTGCCGCATCTTCCCCGAGATCGTGGCGAGCACCTTGTGCCCGTTCGTCAGCTCCACGCGAAACATCGCGTTCGGCAGCGATTCGGACACTGTGCCCTCGATCTCGATGACACCGTCTTTAGCCATGAACTCGCTATCGCTCGTGCAGACCGGCCGGTCTGCGGGGTGAATGGGATGGTCCGCGCGCCGTGCCGCATCCAAGAGACGCGCCGAAAGAAGACGGACGGGACCAAAGAACAATGATAGCCGACACGCCGCAGTTCGCCAAACGCGTCGGCACGCGTCACTTCAGCTTCGAGAGGATGTCGGCCTCCGGTCCGCCGGAGAGCTCCACGAACTCGTCGTTGAGGATGATCGTCGGGGTCGAGACGCCGGACGCGCCCGGGGCGACCGGCACCTCCTGTGTGCGCGCCGCGACGTAGTCGGCGTACTCGCCGCCGGTGATGCACTCGTCGACCGCGTCGGACGCGCCGGCGTCGTGCGCGTACCCGATCAGCGCGTCGTCGTCGAGGCCGGAGCTTCCCTCCGACGGCTGGTTCTTGTACAGCGCGTCGATGAACGGGTACACGGCCTCCGCGTTGTCGTCCGCGACGCAGTACACCGCGCTCGCGGCGCGCGTCGAGTAGTTCGTTCCCTGAGACTGCGAGTCGAGGATGGCGATCGGGTGGATCTGGAGGGTGATCTGCCCGTCCTCGACGGCCTGGGCGATCTCCTCGCCGTAGCCCTCCTGGTACTGGCCGCAGGACGGGCACATGAAGTCCATGTACTCCTCGAGGACGTTCTCGCCCTCGCCGATCGTGATCGCTCCGGTCTCCTCGTTCACCGTGGCCGTGCCGGGCGACTCGGCGAGAGCGAGGGCCATCCGGTTCATCCAGATGGCGAATCCGGCGACGACGACCACGACGACCACGACGGCCACCGAGATCCAGATCGCCATCCAGTTGACACGTCGGGCAGCTGCAGCCATGGGGGTTGCTCTTTCGTTCTGGGAGCCGATTCGCGGCGTCAGTCGAGGGGAACGGGTGTGATGCCGAAGGGCGCGAGTGCTTCCGATCCCCCGTCGGCGGCCGTCAGCACCCAGATGCCACCATCATGCACGGCGACGCTGTGTTCCCAGTGTGCGCCGGAGGAGCCGTCGGCGGTGACGACGGTCCACTCGTCGTCGGCCACGAGCACCGTCTCGTCGCCCACGACCATCATCGGCTCCACGCACACGCACAGCCCCGGCTTCACCCTGGCGCCGGGCTGGGGCGTGGCGTAATGGAACAGCGTCGGCGACTCGTGCATCCGGCGCCCGATGCCGTGGCCGACGTAGTCGCGCAGGATCCCGAGCGGCCGCCCCGTCGCCGGATGGGGGTTCGCTTCGATGAAGTCCTCGATGGCGGCGCCTACCTCGCCGAGGTGGGTCGCGCCGGCGAGTGCGGCGATCCCGGCCCACATCGACCCGTTCGTGATGCGGGAGAGCTCCTCGCGCTCGGCGACGATCTCCGCACGGCCGACATCCGGCACGACGACCGAGATCGCGGAGTCGCCGTTCCAGCCGTCCTCCGTCTCGGCGCCGCAGTCGACCGAGACGATGTCGCCCGCCTCGATCACCCGCTCGCCGGGGATGCCGTGGACGACCTCCTCGTTGACGGAGACGCAGATCGTGTGGCGGTACCCGGGGACGAGCTGGAAGTTCGGATGCGCGCCCTGCGCGCGGATCGTCCGCTCGGCGATCGCATCGAGCTCGAGCGTCGTCACGCCGGGCCGGATCGCCTCGCGAACCGCCTCGAGCGCCTCCCTGGTGATGCGCCCCGGCTCGCGCATGCCGCGCAGCTGGGCCGGCGACTTGTACACGGAGCGACGGAACACGGTCCTAGACGCGCGTCAGACCGCGCGCGGAGAGCGCCTCGACGATGCGGCCGGTGATCTCGTCGAGCGTTCCGACGCCGTCGATCCGGTCGAGGACGCCCCGCTCGGAGTAGATGTCGACGATCGGAGCCGTCTCCGACTCGTAGATGTCGAGCCGCTTGGCGATCGCATCGGTCGTGTCGTCGTCGCGGCCCTCCTTCTCGGCGCGCAGCGTGAGCCGGGAGATGCTCTCCTCGCGGGGCACCTCGAGGAGGATCACGGCGTCGAGGCTCTCGCCCCGGCCGGACAGGAAGCCGTCGAGGTCGGCGACCTGGGCGCCGTTGCGCGGGTACCCGTCGAGGAGGAAGCCGGCCTGCGCGTCCGGCTGGGAGAGACGGTCGCGGACGATCTCCCCCGTCAGCTCGTCCGGCACGAGGTCGCCGGCCGACGTGATCTCCTTGACCCGGCGCCCGAGCTCCGTGTCGTTCCTGATGTTCTCGCGGAAGATGTCGCCCGTCGAGACGACCGGGACGCCGTAGGCGCCCGCCACCACGGCTCCCTGCGTGCCCTTGCCCGAGCCCTGAGGGCCGACGATCAGAAGCCGAGTCATCGCAGAAGCCCTTCGTAGTGGCGCTGCTGGAGCTGCGCGTCGATCTGCTTGACCGTCTCGAGGCCGACGCCGACGATGATCAGCAGCGACGCCCCGCCGAACGGGAAGTTCTGGTTCGCCTGGACCGTCGCCAGCGCGATGAGCGGGATGAGCGCCACGAGACCCAGGTAGATCGACCCGGGGAAGGTGATCCGCGTCAGCACGAAGTCGAGGTACTCGGCGGTCGGCCGGCCGGCGCGGATGCCGGGGATGAAGCCGCCGTACTTCTTCATGTTGTCGGCGACCTCGACCGGGTTGAAGGTGATCGCGACGTAGAAGTAGGTGAATCCGATGA
>JBQDDT010000236.1:0-3212 GCA_052092505.1 Microbacterium sp.
GGAGGAAGGCCGAGGGGGAGCGCGTGGGCAGGCTCGCCGCCTAGGCTGGGAATCGCGGCGGCCGCTGCGCCGCACGGAGACCCGGAGGACGACGTGACCGAACCGCGCCTGCGCCTGATCGACGGCGCCGCGTGGGCGGGCACGCGCATCAGGGGCGAGCGCACCAGAGCGCTGCTGCTCGCTCTTGCGGACGCGGACGGACGGGCCGTATCGGAGGAGCTCCTCGCAGACGCGATATGGCCGGATGACCGACCCGAGAACCCGACGGGCGCGCTGCAGGTCGTCGTGTCGCGCGCGAGGAAGGCCACGTCAGCCGACGTGATCGCGCGCACCGACAGCGGGTACCGGCTCTCGCTCGACCGTGATGACGTCGACGTGTGGCGTGTCGATGCGGCGGCGGCAGAAGCACCTCGCGCGCTCGCCGCGGGAGACCTCCAGGCCGCCGGGCGCGCTGCCCGGATCGTGCGCGATGCCGGGCGCGACGACGACTTCGTGCTCGGGCGGACGCTCGAAGCGCAGGGCCAGCACGCCGAGGCGCTGCCGCTGCTGCGCGATGCGGAACGCGACGCCGATGTCGCGGCATTGCTGCGCAGCGTCGCCGCGGTCGAGGGCGCGCCCGCCGCGCTGGCGAGGTACGAGCGCCTGCGCGCCGATCTCGCCGACCGACTCGGTGTCGACCCGTCGCCCGAACTGCAGGCGCTGCATCGGGAGCTGCTCGCCCGCGACCGTCCGGTGAGGTCCGGCATCCGATACGACACAAGTTCGCTCGTCGGGCGCGACCACGACATCGAGGCGGTCCGTGCGCTGCTGCGCCGCTCGCGCGTGACGACGGTGCTCGGGCCAGGTGGCCTCGGCAAGACCCGCCTTGCGAACGTGGTCGCGCGGCAGGCGGACCAGCCGGTGGTTCACCTCGTCGAGCTCGTCGGCGTCACCGCGGGCGACGATGTGATCGCCGAGGTCGGTGCGGCCCTCGGCGTGCGCGATTCGGTCTCGTCCCGGCGCGCGCTCACGCCAGCGCAGCGTGCGGACGTGCGCGGACGCGTCGCCGAGCAGCTCGCTCAGGCGCCGACCCTTCTGGTGCTCGACAACTGCGAGCACATCGTCGACGCGGTCGCAGATCTCGCGGCCTTCCTTGTCGCGAGCGTGCCGAGTCTGACCATCCTCATCACCTCGCGTGCTCCGCTTGCGATCGCGGCGGAGAGCGTGTACCCGCTGGCGCAGCTCACGCCGCGGGATGGAGTCTCCCTGTTCATCGAGCGTGCCACCGCCGCTCGCCCTGACACGCGGCTGTCGGATGAGACCGTGCGCGAACTCGTCGGCCGGCTCGACGGGCTCCCGCTGGCGATCGAACTGGCTGCCGCGCGTATCCGATCGATGTCCGTCGACGAGATCCTCCGCCGATTGTCCGACCGCTTCGCTCTGCTGCGCGGCGGCGACCGTTCCGCGCCCGACAGGCACCAGACGCTGCTCGCCGTGATCGACTGGTCGTGGAACCTGCTCGCCGACCGGGAACGACGGGCTCTGCGCCGGCTCGCCGTGTTCCAGGACGGCTTCGCGCTCGACGGGGCGGAGTCGCTGTTCGGCGCAGACGCGCTCGATGCCGTCTCCGACCTGGTCGCGCAGTCGCTGGTGACAGTCGCCGACGAGGGTGACCGGGTGCGATATCGGATGCTCGAGACCGTGCGTGAGTTCGGGTTGATCCGGTTGGCCGAGGCTGACGACGAGCAGGCCGCCCGCGCCGCTCAGCGGGAGTGGGCCGGCGCCCTGGCACAGCATGCGGCGACGCGGCTGTACGGTCCTCACCAGCTGGCGGCGGTCGACGCCCTCGCCGTCGAGGAGACCAACCTCATCGACGTGCTGCGCCGAGCGATCGCCGATGGCGAATCGGCTGCCGCCGTGCGGATGTTCGCCGCGCTGGGCGGCTTGGGCGGCATCCGGGGCGGGATGAGCCGCACGCGTGCGCTCACGGAGTCCTTCGCCGATCTCCTCGACGGGTGGGACCCGCCGGGCGAACTGGTGGGCATCAGCCGTGCCGCTGTTGCGTTCGCCCTGCTCTCGAGCCTCGGCGGCCCGACGGGGCACGTCGACAGACTGCTGGCTGTTCTCGACCGGACTGCCGAGCACGCGTCGGATCCGCTGCTCGAGGCGCTGATCTCGTTTGCGCTGTCCTTCTCATCGACCTGCAGGCACGACGCGATCTCGCGATGCCGCGCCCTCGTCGATTCCCCTCATCGTGCGGTGCGGGCGCTCGGCTGGCTGTATCGCACGCACGAGAGCGAGAACGGCGGCAACCCGCAGATCGCCATCGACGCGTGCCGACGGGCGCTCGAACTCGTGCGCGGCGACGACGGTCCGTGGGCGCGGGCGACTGTGCTGTCGGAGCTGTCGTCGCTGTACGGACAGCTCGGTGACCACAAGGAGTCGGCGCGATATGCGCGTGAGGCGCTACCGGTCCTGGAGCGGGTCGGGGCAGAAGGGGAAGCGGTCCAGGTGGCGGCCACGATCGCGACCGATGAGATCGAGCAGGGCGATCTCGAACAGGCTGCGCGCGACGTCGAGCGGATCGAGGAGCTCTCGGCGGCGCTGGGCGGCCCGGACCGTGGAGCGGCGCTGCTGACCCGCGCGAATCTCGAGATCGCGCGGGGGCATACGGAAGCCGGGCTGTCCGCGTACCGCAAGGCGGTCACGCGCAGCAGGTCCGAGGTCTGGGGCGCCGGTCTGACCGGCCTCGACGATATCGCTCCGTGGACGCTGGCCGCAGAGTCCGGCTGCCTCGCCGCGGAAGCCCGGTACGGCGACGAGGAGTCCGGTCGCGAGCTGTTCCAGTCGCTGCGGCCTCGGCTGCACCGGCTGCTCGCAGGACATGAGGGAGCTGGCTACCCATCCGGCTTCCTCGACTACCCCGTCGCCGGGCTCGTGCTGTTCGCGCTCGGCCTGTGGGCCGTCCGTGACGACGCTCTCGGCGCGGAAGAGGCCATCCGGCTGCTCGTGCTCGCCGAGCGCTTCGGCTACCCGCGCTTGAGCGGCCCGCTGCGCTGGGATCATGCGGTTGCCGACGCCGAGCGCGTCGCGCCCGGGGCCCTCGCCCGCATCAGCGCCGAATACGGCGACCGCCGCGGCGCCGACCTCCTGGATGAGGCCCGCACCGCGGCGGAACGCCTGCTCGCCGGATGACCTACATCTTTCGACTGTAGGAGCGCACGGCGAGGGGC
>JBQDDT010000237.1:0-3194 GCA_052092505.1 Microbacterium sp.
TGCTCATATCAGGTCAGTTCGCGAACTGCTCGAGGATCTCGCCGTAGCGGGTGATCTCGTCCTCTGCTGTGTCGGCGCTCCAGTCCGACAGGCCGACCAGGTCGAACATGACCGCCGCCGCCTCGTCCGAGGAATCCGCGTACTCGTCGAGCAGCGTCGTCAGTTCGGCCGCCAGGTCATCGGGGAGCGTGCTGGAGGCTGCGACGCCGCCGTTCGGAATCATCTCGGTGTAGGCGAAGGCCACGGCCTTGTCCGCGATGTCCGGCATCTCCTCGGCGACCGTCGTGCGGGCATCCCAGTAGGCGAAGCCGACCTCGGCGTCGCCGTTCGCGACGGCGAGCACGGCGTTGTTGTTCCCCTCCACGGGGATCTGGTCGATGTCGGCGTCGGTGTCGATGCCGAGTTCGCGCATCGCGACAACGGGGTACTGGTACCCGGCGGGGCTCGTCGCCGCCTGCAGCGCGACCTCGGCGCCGGAGGCGTTGGCCAGAGCCTCGACGCCCATCGGACCCTGCCCCATCGCCGACGCTCCTGCTTCCTCGAGGCCGTTGCAGTAGGACAGCTCGATGCCGCTGGCGTCGTAGTTCGCCATGACGGGCTCGTCCTCACAGTAGGTGTCGGGATCGTTCGTGTAGGCCACAGCCGCATATGACGTCGCGCCGAAGCGCACGTCGCGCAGGATCAGCTCCGCGTCGTACTGCTGCGTGGCGTTGTAGAGCGAGCCCGCGTCGGTGATGATGACCTGCGCCTGGTCGGCGCCGAGTGCCTCGACCGTTGCGGCGTAGTTGTTGGCGACGACACCGTTCACCTCGATGTCGAGGTTGTCCGAGAGGTACCCGGTGAGCGGGTCGAGCGCCTGGGCGAGGTCCTCGCCCTCGACGGAGGGCACCAGCGAGATCGTGATGGATTCCGGCCATTCGCCGTCTGCGGGCTCGTCAGCGGCCGCACATCCGGCCAGTGTGATGGCGAGGGCCGCGACGGCGCCCGACGCGATGAGGGTCTTGCGCATGGGAGAGGTCACCTTTCTCAGGAGCGAACCGTGTCGGGCGACACGGGGGTCGACGCGGCGGCGCTGCGCGCCCACGCGATGATCTGGGGAGCGAGCTCTGCGAGCGTCACAGCGCGCATCGTGACGGATGCACCGGATGCGGCCGCCGTCGCGCCCACGAGCGCCGTGTCGGCGCCGAGAGCGGCGGCTGGAGCGAGGTCGTTCTCGACCATGTCGCCGATCGACAGCACAGGGCCGTGTGCGATGAACTCCTCGATGACGGGAACGAGACCGTCCGGCTTGCCGAGGTCGTAGCGCAGCTCGTCGAACCGCTCACGCACGCCCCACACCTCGAGCACGCGCTCCACGCCGAGCTCCGGAGCGTTGGTCGCCAGGACCACCCTCGTCGAGTCGGGGAGCTGCACGAGCAGCTCGGGAAGGCCGGGAGCGACGTCCACCTGAGCACGATCCGTGCCGAGCAGGGCGCGGCTCGACGCGTATGCCCCCTGCGCCGCAGCGGCGTCGACGCCTGCCTCAGCCGCGATACGGGCGACGACGTCGTAGCCGTCGCGATAGCCGCGCTCCTCGCCCCGCTCGAACGCCTCGAGCGTCTCGAGGACTCTGTCGAGGAACCCCTCCCCCGCGTGCGGTGCGATCTCTTCCGCGTAGGCGACGACGGGGCCGGTTCCGACCGCGACGGTGCCGTCGAAGTCGAAGACGAGAGTCGATGTCACAGAGTTCCCTTTCTTTGTGAACGCTTCGTCCACGATAGGCGCAACTCGTGAACGCTTTGGTCACGAAGAGATGAACATCGTGTGGCCAGCGGGAGTACCGACCGCGTGCGGCCACGGGCGCGAGCGCGTTCCCGCGCTCAGTGCGGGGAGACCGCGTTCCAGCGCAGTCGCGGCGACTCCGCGCGCACGCCCGTCGCGAACGCCGCGGCGTCCTCGACGGGGAACGTGGTCACCAGTGAGCCGGCCACGGCGTATGCCAGGACGCCCGACGCAGTCACGACTGCGCGCGTCGGAACGCCGGCGACGGACTGGTCGATGACCTCGGCATCATCCGGAGGGCTCATCACGAGCGGCAGCACGGCCGCGGTCACCCGCTCCAACGGGGTCGCCGCAGCGTCGTCCCGCAGCAAGAAGGCGTCCTCCGCCATGCCGAGGCGCGCGGCGAGCACCCCGTCGGTCCAGCGGTCCCGCTTGTACCCGTAGGGAGTGACGACCTCGGAGAAGAAATAGCCGTAGACGTGCACGAGGCCCGCATTGCCGACGGGGAACGCCGCGTCGATCCGTGCCTCGGCGTGCAGCAGGTCGAACAGCTCCCGCTCGATGACCGCTGCGCCGACGTTCTCGTCGACGACCGTCGAGCGGCCCCACGGGGACAGGCGCCCGTCAGCGGCGTCGCGGCTGATGCAGCGCAGAGCCACGCCGAGCAGGGATTCGATCGCCATGCGTCCATGCTATTTCTGCTTCGCGGGGAGCTCCGGATGCTCCATGCCCGTAACACCCGAGCGCACCGGCGGCAAACACGGCAGAATGGGCGCGATGGACTGGCAGATCTCCGAAGACACCGTGCCGAGCGAGCTCGTCACGGAGCAGGACGCTCGGTCGATGGTGGGCCGCCCGCCCGCGACCGGCGCGTGGCGCGACGGCGATCCTGTGGGAGAGCGCCAGTTCGCGTCGTTCGGAGGACTCCGGCTCGAGGGCGGCGAGGCTCTGCCCGGTTTCCGGATCGCCTACGAGACGTGGGGCGAGCCGAACGAACGCGCAGACAATGCGGTGCTCATCCTGCACGCCCTCACGGGCGACGGCCACGTGGCGGGCGACGCTGGCCCGGGGCACCCGACCGCGGGGTGGTGGAACGACATCCTCGGGCCTGGCAAGGCGATCGACACCGACAGGTGGTTCGTCATCGCCCCGTACATGCTCGGCGGATGCCAGGGCTCGACGGGGCCGGCGAGCGTGCATCAGGACGGCGATCCGTGGGCCTCCAGGTTCCCCTACGTCACGGTGCGCGACCAGGTCGAGGCACAGCAGCGGCTGGCCGATCACCTGGGCGTCGAGGCGTGGGCCGCCGTGATCGGCGGGTCGATGGGAGGCATGCAGGCCCTCGAGTGGGGCGCGAGCCTGCCGGAGCGCGTCGAGCGACTCGCGGTGCTCTCCGCTCCGCCGTCGAACACGGCCGACCAGATCGCACTGAA
>JBQDDT010000238.1:0-3140 GCA_052092505.1 Microbacterium sp.
ATCCAGCTCGTGCGGACGCAGGCCGAAGACGTTGATGAGCCCCAGCCGGATCGCGCGGCCGATCGTCGCGTTCGCGCGGAAGCCGGACCCGAACACGTTCCCCGCGCCGTTGAGGCCGATCTCGCGCCGGATCGGCCCGTTCACGACGGTGAACGGCGCCGTGCCGGTCGTCGACTGCCAGATGCCCCTGCGCGGGTGCGGCTCCTGGGCGATCGCGAGCCACGCCGCGATCACGACGGGGAGGTACTCGGGCCGGCACCCGGCCAGCGCGGCGTTGATCGCGGCGAGGCGCACGGTGATCCGGCGGTTCAGATGCGGGATCTCGAAGAGCACCTCGTCGGGGTCGCGCGGCGTCACCGCGAGGAAGTCCGCGAGGTACGACTCGGTGACGGGGACCACGGGGAGGCCGTCGGTCCAGCGCTTCTCGTCGTAGTGCTCCATCGCCTCCCGCACGGCGGCCGGGTCGACCGCGAGCGTCTCGGCGGCGCTCACAGCGCGCCCCCGCCCGTGAGGATGCGGACGACCTCGGGGACGCTCGAGGACGCGTGAGCCGCGACCTGGTCGTGCGTGAGGCTCGCGACCGGGTGGGGCACGGCGTGGAAGTCGAACCCGGGGAAGCCCTGGACTGCGGCCATCGCGCGGCCGGACGGATAGAACGAGTCGGAGACGATGCTCACGGCGGGGACGCCGGCCCGTTCGAACTGGATGCCGTCTGCCACGGTCGCCGCGCTGCACGAGCCGCAGTCGCCCACGGCCGTCACGACCACATCGACCTCGCGCACGATCTGCGCCAGCAGCTCCGGCTTCGCCGGCGTCCCGAAGTAGTCCTTCGTGTAGAGGTTCGCCCCGGCGATCCCCTCCTGATCGACCAGGATCGCGGCGATCTCCTCCAGCAGGAGGGTCGCGTTGGGCTTGGTGTTGTCGAGCAGGCCGACCCGCAGCCCCTTCAGCGTCGTGGGGCGGGGCGCGAGGGTCGTCTCCTCGTCGCGCTCGTCCATCCCCGTGGGATCCAGCAGCGTCTCTGCCGTCGTCATCGTCGGCACCTCCTCGTGAGTTTGAGTCCGATCGCTCCACCCAACATCGACGCCGCGGTCGCCGCTGAGGAGTTTCCACACGCCGAAAGAGCGACGGGCGAGCGCACGCTGATCGGCCAAGCTGGACGCATGGCGCTCAGCGAGGAGATCATCGCGATCGATGTCCACACCCACGTGCAGCGGTCCGTCCGCGACGAGACCGTGCTCGACGAGGAGCGCTCCGCGGCGATGGCGGAGTACTTCGGCACCGACGTCGTCCGCCCGACGGTGCCGGATCTCGCCGAGATGTACCGCGCGAAGAAGATGATGTGCGTGGCGTTCTCCGTCGACGACAGCTGGGCGACAGGGGAGGACAACCCCGTTCCGAACGACGAGGTCGTCGAGCTCGCCGCCGAGCATGCCGACGCCGTGATCCCGTTCGTCACGATCGACCCCCACTCCGGTCGACGCGGTGCCCGCGAGGTGCGCCGGCTCGCGGCCAAGGGAGCCCGCGGGGTGAAGTTCCACCCGAGCAGCCAGGCGTTCTACCCGAACGACCGCGACCTGTACCCGATCTACGAGGCGATGGAGGCCACGGGCACGATCGGCCTCTTCCACAGCGGGCACACGGGTGCGGGAGCCGGGCGTCCCGGCGGGGGTGGGATCCGCCTGAAGTACGCCCAGCCGATCCACGTCGACGACGTGGCCGTGGACTTCCCCGACCTGCCGATCATCCTCGCCCACCCGTCGTTCCCGTGGCAGGACGAGGCGCTCTCGCTCGCGCTGCACAAGCCGAACGTGCACATCGACCTGTCGGGCTGGTCGCCGAAGTACTTCCCCGCGAACCTCGTGCAGTACGCGCGGACCCTGCTCAAGCACAAGATGCTCTTCGGCACCGACTACCCCGTGATCACCGTCGAGCGGTGGATGAGGGACTTCGACGGCCTCGGGTTCCCCGAGGAGGTGAAGCGGATGATCCTCCGCGACAACGCCGCTCGTCTCCTGGGGCTGTGACCGGCCGAATCGTGCCTGGCCGCGTTCGGTCGTAGACTGGTCCGCTGGCGCACTCGCGCCGGCCCTCCACCCCGACGAACGGATGTCCCGCTGTGCTTGCCGTGCACGATCTCGAGATCCGCGTGGGCGCGCGCCTGCTGATGTCGGGCGTCGACTTCCGCGTGGGACCAGGCGACAAGGTCGGGCTCGTCGGGCGCAACGGCGCTGGCAAGACGACGCTGACGAAGGTGCTGTCCGGGGACCTGCCCCCGAGCGACGGGCGCGTCGACCTCCGTGGCGAGCTCGGCTACCTCCCGCAGGACCCGCGTTCCGGCGACCCGGAGGAGACCGCGCGCACCCGCATCCTGAACGCCAGGGGGCTCGGCGATCTCACGGCGAAGCTCGCCGAGGCCTCCGAGCAGATGGCGAGCGAGGACGAGCGCGTCGCCGAACGCGCGATCCGCCGCTACGGCAACCTCATGGAGCGCTTCGAGGGGCTCGGGGGATACGCCGCGGAGAGCGAGGCCGCCGTCATCGCGAACAACCTCTCGCTGCCGGATCGCATCCTCGACCAGCCGCTGAAGACGCTCTCCGGCGGGCAGCGGCGTCGCATCGAGCTCGCGCGCATCCTCTTCTCCGACGCCGACACGATGATCCTGGACGAGCCGACCAACCACCTCGACGCCGACAGCGTGGTCTGGCTGCGGGAGTTCCTGAAGACCTACCGCGGCGGCCTCATCGTCATCAGCCACGATGTCGAGCTCGTCGGCGAGACGGTCAACCGCGTGTTCTACCTCGATGCGAACCGTCAGCTCATCGACATCTACAACATGGGCTGGAAGCACTACCAGCGCCAGCGGGTGGCGGACGAAGAGCGGCGCAAGAAGGAGCGGGCCAACGCGGAGAAGAAGGCGTCCGCGCTGCAGCAGCAGGCCGCGAAGTTCGGCGCCAAGGCGACCAAGGCCGCCGCGGCGCACCAGATGCAGGCTCGCGCCGAGAAGCTGCTTGCCGGTCTCGAGGAGGTCCGCCAGGAGGACCGCGTCGCGAGCATCCGGTTCCCGAAGCCCGCCGCGTGCGGGAAGACGCCGCTGATGGCCTCGAGCCTGTCGAAGTCGTACGGCGCGCTGGAGATCT
>JBQDDT010000239.1:0-3015 GCA_052092505.1 Microbacterium sp.
GCCGACGTCACGGAGGTCGCCGGCGGCTGGCAGGTGGCGCTCGCCCTCGTGTTCGAGACGGAGGGGGCCGACAAGCCGGCCGTCGTCGCCGAGCTCGTCCTCCGGCACTATCGATAGGGAGACATATGGAGACGTCCGGTGCAGTCCTCACCCAGCCCATCCACTACAGCGACCTGTGGCAGGGCATCGCGCGCGAGGTGCCGGATCGCACCGCCGTCGCCACCGCGGACGAGGAGGTCTCGTGGGGCCGCCTGCACCGCGAGGCCTCGGCGATCGCCTCGCACCTCGCCGCGTGCGGACTGCGCACGGGGGACGCCGCGGCCACGCTGCTCTACAACCGTCCGGAGTTCCTGGCGTTCCTGTGGGCGTGTCTGTCGATCGGCGTCGCCCCGGTCGCGATCAACTTCCGCTACCGGGCCGCCGAGGTCAGGGCGCTCCTCATCGACTGCGAGGCGAAGGCGTTCGTCGTGCCGACGTCGCTCGGCGAGGTCGCCGCCGAGGCGGCCGACCGTCTCGAGCTCGAGATCATCGCGGTCGACGACGGCGCGGCAGCGCTCGACGGCGCGACCTCGTATGACGCGATCGTGTCCGCCGGCGGTGCGATGCCGGAGCGTGCACCGGGAGGCGCGGACATGCGCCTCTACACGGGAGGCACGACGGGATCGCCGAAGGCCGTCGTCTGGGACATGGACACCCTCCTCGTCGCGCGGAGGAACTCCACGTGGGGCCTCATCGGCGCCGAGCCTCCCGAGGACCTCGCCGGCGCCGTCGCCATCGCCGCCGACCCCGAGCGCCCGCCCGTCGTGACCCTGCCGATGAGCCCTCTCCTGCACGGGACGGCCCAGTCGGCCACGATGGCGACGCTCGCGCTCGGCGGGACGGTCGTGCTCCACGCCGACCCGCGCATGGACATGGCGGCCGCGTATGACCTCATCCGCCGCCGCGGCGTGACCCGGATCGTCGTCGCCGGCGACGTCCTCGCCCTCCCCCTCGCCGAGGCGGCCGAGGCCGGCGACGGGCTGCCCAGCGTGACGAGCGTCATCAGCAGCGGGATGCGCTTCAGCGACGAGGCGAAGGCGCGCCTGCACGCGCTCGGGACGATGACGATCGTCGACATGTTCGCCTCGAGCGAGGGCGGCCCGTACGCGCTGGGGATCTCGTCCTCCGGGGACGATCTCCCCGCTCCCCTGACGATGACGCCGGACGCCGTGCTGCTCGACGAGGAGGGGCGGGAGCTGGAGCCGGTCGTCGGGGCGCTGGGACTCATCGCGTTCCGAGGCGTGCTGCCCCGCGGCTACTACGGGGACCCGAAGAAGACGGCGGAGACGTTCCGGCGGATGAACGGCCACCGCTACGTCGTCCCGGGAGACTGGGCCCGCGCGCGCGGCGACGGCACGATCGACCTGCTCGGTCGGCTCAGCGCCGTCGTGAACACCGGGGGCGAGAAGGTGTATCCCGCCGAGGTCGAGGAGGTCCTCCTGGAGCACCCCGACGTCGACGACGCCGTCGTGTTCGGGCTCCCGGACCCGCGCTTCGGCGAGATCGTATGCGCGACCGTCGCCGCTCGGGGCACCGTGGACCCGTCCGCGGTCTCCGCCTTCGTCGGCGAGCGGCTCGCCGGCTACAAGAAGCCGCGGCACGTCTTCGTCCGCGAGAGCCTCGAGCGCACGCCGACCGGCAAGATCGAGCTGGCGAGGGTCAAGGCCGATGCCTCGACCGAGCTCGCCGCTCGCGCGGGAAGGACCGCATGACGCTCGCACCCCCCTCCCCCCTCGATCCGCCCACCGATCCGCTGGGCTTCGCCGACGAGCTGCTCACCGAGCCGGAGAGGGCCAAGCTCGCCGAGCTGCGTGCGCTCCTCGACGATCGCGCCCGCCCCCACCTGGCCCAGTGGTGGGAGAAGGCCACGTGCCCCGAGCATCTGCGCGGCGAGCTCGCGGCGCTCCGCCTCGAGGACGACCCGTCCATCGTCGGGGCGGACGGGACGGTCAGCCCGTTCTACACGGGCTTCAAGCACCTCGAGTTCCAGCGGGTCGACGCCTCGATCGGGACGATCTACGGCGGCCAGGTCGGCATGTTCCGCACCGTGCTGAACGAGGGAGGGTCTCCGGAGCAGATCGCGCGGATCGACCCCCACGTCCCGTCGTTCGGGATCACCGGCTGCTTCGCGCTCACGGAGCCCGACCACGGCTCCGACGTGGCCAGCGGCATGACGACGACGGCCACCCGCGACGGCGACGGCTGGATCATCGACGGCCACAAGAGGTGGATCGGCAACGCGGCGATCAGCGACCTCGCGATCGTCCTGGCGAAGGATGCCGCCGACGGCGAGGCCAAGGCCTTCCTCGTGCCGCTGGATGCCCCTGGGGTCGCGATCGAGGACGTCGACGGGAAGATCGCCCTGCGGATGGTGCGCAACGGCGACATCCGTCTCGACGGCGTCCGCGTCGACGACGACGCGCGGCTGCCGCGGATCGGCTCGTTCCGCGACGTCTCCGCGATCCTCGCGAAGCTGCGCTACGTCATCGGGTGGAACGCCGCCGGCATGCAGATCGGCGCCTACGAGGCGGCGCTGCGCTACGCGCTCGGACGCACGCAGTTCGGCCGTCCGATCGCCGGCTTCCAGCTCATCCAGGAGAAGCTCACGCGGATGCTCGGGAATGCGCAGGCGACCCTCGCCATGGCGGTGCGGCTGACGACCCTGATGCAGCGAGGCGCGCTCACCGACGCGACGGCGGCGCTCGCGAAGACCTGGTCGGCCGACCGCCTGCGCGAGACCGTGGCGCTGGGTCGCGACCTCGCCGGGGCCGAGGGGATCCGCGTCCACCACGACCTCGCGCGCTTCTTCGCCGACGCGGAGGCCGTCTACACGTTCGAGGGGACCCGAGAGATGAACTCGCTCATCGTCGGGCGCGCGGTCACCGGGCTCAGCGCGTTCGTGCGCTGAGCCCGGTGACCGCGCATACTCACCCCGCGGGGTGGGCGATGCCGCCGCGCACACTCTTCCCGTCGAGG
>JBQDDT010000240.1:0-2952 GCA_052092505.1 Microbacterium sp.
CTGGACGATCGCGGTCGCCGAGTCGCTCACCGGGGGGCTCGTCACGGCGGCGCTCATCGACGTCCCCGGATCATCGGCCGTCGTTCGCGGCGGGGTCGTGGCCTACGACACGGCTCTGAAGAACCGGCTGCTCGGCGTCGACGCCGACCTCCTCGCCGCGCACGGGCCGGTGCACGCCGACGTCGCGGCCCAGATGGCGCACGGCGTGCGCCGCGCGCTCGCGATCGACGACGCCGTGCCGGAGATGGGGATCTCGACGACGGGCATCGCCGGTCCGAGCTCGCCGGACGGGCAGCCGGTCGGCACGGTGCACCTCGGCGTCTCGACCCCGGCAGGGACGCGCACGCGGCGGCACGCGTTCGACGGCGACCGTTCCGCGATCCGGACGCGCTCGGTCGTCGCCGCGTTGGAGCTCGCCCTCGACGTGCTATGAATCCGCCCGGGATCGCGCGAATTCCCACCGTTTTCGCCGCACAGGCCCGATCGGCCCATTAGATTGGGGCGCACGGGATTAGATTTGGCACCACGACGGTTGTACTGTGGTGCACCCGCGAAGCAGACGGCTGCAGGAGGAGGGGCCCCGACATGATCCTGGTACGTCAAGAGATCGGCGACGTCCTGCGCGAGCTCCGCCAGCAGCAGGGACAGACCCTCCGGCAGGTGGCGAGCAAGGCCTCCGTCGCGCTCGGCTACCTCAGCGAGGTCGAGCGCGGGCAGAAGGAGGCCTCGAGCGAGATCCTCGCCTCGGTGGCTGAGGCGCTCGACGTCCCGATCTCGACCATCATGCGCTCGGTGGGCGAGCGTCTCGCCGTGCTCGAGGGCGTCGATCACTTCCCGGACGTCGTCCCGGACGACCTCGTCGCGGAGGTCGGCCCCGAGCTGTCCCTGCGCTGACCTGGTCGTCGGCATCCGGTCATGAAGCGAAGCGAGTTCTTCCGCGCCGTCGAGCAGGAGTTCGGCGCGCGGGCATCGACGCTCGTCACCGACCTCGTGCTGGGGCCGCTGGGGCGCAGTGCAGAGGAGGCCCTCGAGGCGGGCGTGCCGCCGCGGGAGATCTGGCAGGCGCTGTGCGAGGAGGCCGACGTCCCCGCGGAACGGCGATACGGCGCGGGGCGGCTGGAGCCCAGACGTCCCTGAGTCACGGCCCTGCGGCGATCGCTCCCGTGCCGGCCGCGCCGATGTCGTAGGGTGTGCCAGACCGGGCGCGCCAGCCACGAGACGACTGTGGGGGGAATCTGGCGACGCCTTCGACCCGAAGGGTTCTGCTCGAATGATGTCTCGTCCTGCGCGCTCGCACGGCGCGCTCCGGCTGTCCGTCCTGCTCGCCGCCGCGCCAGTCGTCGCGGCGCTCGCCCTCGCCGGCTGCGCGCCCGGGAACGGCACCGCCGCCCCGACCGAGTCCGCCGATCCGTCGCCGACGGAGACCGAGGCCGCGGAGCCGACGGTCGACCCGCGCGACGTCGACATCGCCGGGCTCACGATCCCCGCCGAGACGTGCGGCGACGGCGAGATCGGCTGGGATCAGCCGGAGCCGATCGCGCTCGCCGACGGTGCGGGCGAGGCATTCGACGAGAACGACGAGGTCGGCGCGGCGATCATGGACAGCGGGCTCGTCGGGTACTCCGACGTCGACGGCGACGGGCAGGAGGACATCGTCCTGTGGGTGACGTGCAGCGGGACGCCCATGGCCTCGTGCTGCGCGGGGAGCGGGGCGCTGCTGGACGCGGTGGTGGCGCTCGACGTCACGGGGGAGGAGCCGGAGCGGATCGGCACCGCCATCTTCGCCGGCGGCGACGAGCCCTTCCGGATCATCGGGACGGACGCCGAGCTCGACGGCGCAGCGGTCGTCGCACATGAGGTCCCCGTGTACGTCGGGGATCAGGACCTGCCGGAGCGCACCGTGCGCTACGAGTTCGCCGACGGCGAGTGGGTCGGCGAGGAGGTCTGACGGCCGTCGCCGACAGGACGGTTCTTCGAACACGCCGACGGCGTGTCGTCGAAGATGTGTTCGAGATGCGCGCGTAGTGTGTTCCACAGGTGGCCAGGTGCCGTGATCCATCCACATCCGAGGGGGAGGGCAGACGAGATGTCCGAGGCCCTTCGTACGGTGGGAGCACGACACCAGCCACGCGCCTTGTCGTGAGAGTCCGGTCGACGTGATCGGGCCGCGACAGCCTACAGGCGGCGGAACACAGGAGCAGAAGGAGCAGCGATGCCATCGTCAGCAGACCGCGACAAGGCCCTCGAGACGGCCCTCGCACAGATCGATCGCCAGTTCGGGAAGGGCTCGGTCATGCGGCTGGGCAGCGACGAGCGCGCTCCCGTCGAGGTGATCCCCACCGGCTCGATCGCCCTCGACGTCGCGCTCGGCGTCGGCGGCATCCCGCGCGGCCGCGTGGTCGAGATCTACGGACCGGAGTCATCCGGGAAGACCACGCTCACCCTCCACGCGATCGCCAACGTCCAGAAGAACGGCGGCATCGCGGCGTTCGTCGACGCGGAGCACGCGCTCGACCCCGAGTACGCGAAGAAGCTCGGCGTCGACATCGACTCCCTCCTCGTCTCGCAGCCCGACACGGGGGAGCAGGCGCTCGAGATCGCCGACATGCTGATCCGCTCCGGCGCGATCGACCTCGTCGTCATCGACTCCGTCGCGGCGCTCGTGCCCCGTGCCGAGATCGAGGGGGAGATGGGCGACTCGCACGTCGGGCTCCAGGCGCGCCTCATGTCGCAGGCGCTGCGGAAGATCACGGGCGGGCTCAACCAGACCAAGACCACGGCGATCTTCATCAACCAGCTGCGCGAGAAGATCGGTGTCTTCTTCGGATCGCCGGAGACGACCGCCGGCGGAAAGGCGCTCAAGTTCTACGCCTCGGTCCGCCTCGACATCCGCCGGATCGAGACCCTCAAGGACGGCACCGACGCAGTCGGAAACCGCACGCGCGTCAAGGT
>JBQDDT010000241.1:0-2933 GCA_052092505.1 Microbacterium sp.
GAGCGCATCGGGAAGATCTTCCAGATGCACGCCAACAAGGAGAACCCGGTCGAGTCGATCACCGCGGGTCACATCTACGCGGTCATCGGCCTCAAGGACACGACGACGGGCGACACGCTCTGCGACCCGAACTCGCAGGTCGTGCTCGAGTCGATGACGTTCCCCGAGCCGGTCATCGAGGTCGCGATCGAGCCGAACACCAAGGCCGACCAGGAGAAGCTGGGTCTCGCGATCCAGAAGCTCGCGGAGGAGGACCCGACGTTCCGCGTCGAGAACAACCCCGAGACCGGTCAGACGACGGTGAAGGGCATGGGCGAGCTGCACCTCGACATCCTGGTCGACCGCATGAAGCGGGAGTTCAAGGTCGAGGCGAACGTCGGCAAGCCGCAGGTGGCCTACCGCGAGACGATCCGCAAGGCCGTCGAGCGACACGACTACACGCACAAGAAGCAGACCGGTGGATCCGGCCAGTTCGCGAAGATCCAGTTCAAGCTGGAGCCTCTCGAGGTGGAGGGCGACACGACGTACGAGTTCGTGAACGCCGTCACCGGCGGCCGCATCCCGCGCGAGTACATCCCGTCGGTGGACCAGGGCTTCCAGGACGCGATGAACGTCGGCGCGCTCGCCGGCTACCCGATGGTCGGCGTCAAGGCGACCCTCGTGGACGGCCAGTCGCACGACGTCGACTCCTCGGAGATGGCGTTCAAGATCGCCGGATCGATGGGCTTCAAGGAGGCCGTCCTCAAGGCCGGCCCCGTGCTGCTCGAGCCGCTGATGGCCGTCGAGGTGCGCACGCCCGAGGAGTACATGGGCGACGTCATCGGCGACCTGAACTCGCGCCGCGGACAGGTCCAGTCGATGGAGGACGCCCAGGGCGTCAAGGTCGTCAAGGCCCTCGTGCCGCTGTCGAGCATGTTCGGCTACATCGGCGACCTGCGCTCGAAGACCTCGGGCCGTGCCGTGTACTCGATGGAGTTCCACAGCTACGACGAGGTTCCGCGGAACGTCGCCGATGAGATCATCCAGAAGGGCAAGGGCGAGTAAGCCCCGTCCCGACGGCTTCGTGTGGGCCGCCTCACGGCGGCCCACACGGCAAAAACTTCACACCGACTGTCTATTAGACTGAAAACAACCCACGTAGCAGGCCGGTCGCAATCCGGTGCCCGGTGCTGTTACACGACCGTCCTAGGAGGACCCAGTGGCTAAGGCCAAGTTCGAGCGGACCAAGCCGCACGTAAACATCGGAACGATCGGGCACGTCGACCACGGCAAGACGACGCTGACCGCCGCGATCTCGAAGGTGCTTGCGGAGAAGTTCCCGTCGAATGTCAACGTGCTGCGCGACTTCGGCTCGATCGACTCTGCTCCTGAGGAGCGCCAGCGCGGCATCACGATCAACATCTCGCACGTCGAGTACGAGACCCCGCAGCGTCACTACGCGCACGTCGACGCCCCGGGTCACGCCGACTACATCAAGAACATGATCACCGGTGCCGCCCAGATGGACGGCGCGATCCTCGTGGTCGCCGCGACCGACGGTCCGATGGCTCAGACCCGCGAGCACGTGCTGCTCGCCAAGCAGGTCGGCGTCCCCTACCTGCTCGTCGCGCTCAACAAGTGCGACATGGTCGACGACGAGGAGATCCTGGAGCTCGTTGAGCTCGAGGTCCGCGAGCTGCTGTCGTCGCAGGACTTCGACGGCGACAACGCTCCGGTCGTGCAGGTCTCGGGCTACCAGGCTCTGCAGGGCGACGAGAAGTGGGTCCAGTCGATCGTCGACCTCATGGAGGCCGTCGACAACTCGATCCCCGACCCGGTCCGCGACCGCGACAAGCCGTTCCTGATGCCCGTCGAGGACGTCTTCACGATCACCGGTCGTGGCACGGTCGTCACGGGTCGCGCCGAGCGCGGCACGCTCGCGATCAACTCCGAGGTCGAGATCGTCGGCATCCGCCCGACGCAGAAGACCACGGTCACGGGCATCGAGATGTTCCACAAGCAGCTCGACGAGGCCTGGGCCGGCGAGAACTGCGGTCTGCTGCTTCGCGGCCTCAAGCGCGAGGACGTCGAGCGCGGTCAGGTCGTCGTGAAGCCGGGTTCGGTCACGCCGCACACCAACTTCGAGGGCACGGCGTACATCCTCTCGAAGGACGAGGGCGGCCGTCACAACCCCTTCTACACGAACTACCGTCCGCAGTTCTACTTCCGCACCACGGACGTCACCGGCGTCATCACGCTGCCCGAGGGCACCGAGATGGTCATGCCGGGTGACACCACGGACATGTCGGTCGAGCTCATCCAGCCGATCGCCATGGAGGACGGCCTCGGCTTCGCGATCCGTGAGGGTGGCCGCACCGTCGGCGCCGGCACGGTGACCAAGGTCGTGAAGTGATCGACTGATCGCTTCCGGGAGGGGCTCGAGCATCGCGCTCGGGCCCCTTTCGCGTGCCCGGGGGCGCGCGAGCCGAGTCCGATCGCGCGGCGTGCGTGCGTCTGCCCGCACGCCGTACGCATCTCGGGGTGCGGTACTCGCCTCGCGAGGTGGCTCAGCGACCCGCATCCCGTGGCGCGCCTGTCCGGTTCGGGCCTACGGCGCGGTCGCGAGCGGCCCGTGCACGCGCAGGGCCGCGTCGTCGCTGAACGCCCGCAGCGTCTCGCCCGCCGCGCGCACCTCGTGGCCCGTCATCATCCGCCCCGGGCGCATCAGGACGCGGATCATGAGGTCCGGTGCGCCGTTCTCGCGCGGGAGGACCGGCGCCATCAGACCGGCGACGCGGTACCAGGCCAGCGGGTCGAGCTGATCCACGGACGGCACGTGCGACGAAGCCTTCAGATGACGCGTCATGTCGGCGTGCCTGCGCCGGACCGCCTCGTCCGGATCCGCCGTCCCGTCCTCGTCCGCCTCGTCGTCGTCGGCGTCGGAGAGCACGCTC
>JBQDDT010000242.1:0-2852 GCA_052092505.1 Microbacterium sp.
AGGGGAGTGCGATCCGCCGGGGTGAGTGCGCACACGCGGCGGATGCACTCACCCCGGCAGAACCTGCGCGGCCCTGGCGCGGCCGGATCGGCCGGCGCCGGGGCCGCGAGCGCTCAGGCCGTCAGCCGCCTCCGGACGAACCACGCGCCGAGCGCGATCAGGCCGAGGGCCGTGAGGGCGATCCCGCCCACGGCGATCGCGCTTCCCGTCGCGGGGAGGTCGCCGGATGCGGATCCCTCCGCGCCGCCGGCTCCCGCGTCGTCCCCGGCCGGGACCGCGGTCCCTCCGTCGCTGCCGCCGGAACCACCGTCGCCGGAACCACCGTCGCCGGAACCGCCGTCACCGGATCCGCCGCCGTCGCCGGACCCGCCGCCGCCGTCGCCGGAGCCGCCGTCGTCGTCCTGTGCCGCCGTCACCTCGAGGGCCGCCTCCGCGGACACGTCGCCCGAGACCGCGCGCAGCACGTACGCGCCGGCGGGGACGTCGGCCGGGATCGTGAGCCCGCCCGTCGCCGAGCCGTCGGCACCCGTGGTGAGGGTTCCGATCGGGGAACCGGCGTGGGCGCCGCCCACGAGGGCGCGGCTCTCGCGGCCGTCGGGCGCCACGAGGGCGAAGGCGACCTCGTCGCGCGGCGGGAAGTCGGTGACGCCGACGCGCACCGTCTCGCCGGCGGTCACCCGCTCCGCACCGATCGTGAGCGTCGGATCGAGCGCGGGCGGCTCCTCCTCCTCGCCCTCGACGAGCGTGAACGTCTGCACGGCCGAGTCGTCGACGCCGCCGTGCTCATCGCTCGTGTGCACGTACCAGCCGTACTCGCCCGGCTCCTCGAGCGGCCAGGTCGCGGTCGCGACCGTGCCCGCCGGGACCGCGCTCACGGAGCCGATCTCCTCGGTCGTGAGGACCTCGGCCGAGAACGCCGCCGTCGCCAGGCGCTTATCGCTCGGCGAGATCCCGAGGTCGGCGTACGAGACGGCGAAGTCCTGGTAGGCGTACGGATCGTCCTCCGGCCCCAGCAGCGCGGGGTCGTCGGAGTTGTACTGTCCGAGTGACGGGGAGTACGTGCGCACCCGCATCTGCTCGCCGACGCCGTCGAACTGCAGCAGCCGGAGGAAGCCCTGGCCGCCCTCCGGGAGCCCCTGGTAGTCGAACAGCATCGAGTGGACCTTGCGGTCGTTCACGCCGTCGCCGTCGTCGTCGAACTCGTCGACGCGGGTGAACGCGTCGTGGTAGTGGCCGGAGAAGACGAGCTTCACGTTCGGGTTGGTCGCCACGACCTCGTCGAGGATCTGCTGCGGGACGGGGCCCAGCCCGCCCGTGGTGAGCATGAACTCGTGCAGGTTGATGATCGCGGTGCGCTCCGGGTGCTTCGCGAGCACCTCGTTCATCCAGTCGATCGCGTTCTGCTGCGGGTCCCAGCCCATGTAGAGGGCGATGAAGTCGATCCCGCCGGCCGAGAACAGGTCGTAGTGCCCGCGGTTGTCCTCGAAGCTCCCGCCGTACCAGGGGTTCCCGGCGTAGCGGTCCTCGCCGAAGTAGCTGCTGAACTGGGTGTAGTCGCTGACCCCGTGACCCACGTCGTGGTTCCCGGCGAGCACGCCGTACGGCAGGCCGGCCTCGTCGAGTCGCAGGTACTCGGGGTCGGCGTTGGCCCACTGATACGGCTGGTCGTAGTCGTCGACGACGTCCCCCGTGTGGATCAGATACTGGATGTTCTGCTCCTCGCGCTGATCCAGCACGTAGTCGTGGATCGCCTTCTGGTGCTGGGTGAACTCCTCGTTGTAGTACTGCGTGTCCGACTCCCACGCGATCGTGAAGTCGTAGTCGCTGCGAGGCGTGTCATCCGGGTGCGCCGGCTCGACGGCGGTCTCGCGGGTCGACAGGTCGGCTCCCGCGTAGCCCTCGGAGTGCTGCACGAGCGCGGTGATCGAGCCGTCCACGGCGAATCGCCCGAGCTCGGCCGATCCGCTGAGTGCGATCTCCTCCTCGTCGCCGCCGGTGCGGTGCCGGTCGAGCTCGACCCAGCCGGATCCGTCGGCGGCCAGCGCGTAGAGCAGGATCTGGGCGCCGGCGTCGGCCGTGCCGGACCAGGACACGCGCACCGAGGAGGACGGATCGGCCTGGGCGTCCACGTCGACCTCGAACAGCTGATACGGCAGGCCGGAGTCCGTCGCGACGGGCTCCAGCACGTCGGTCGCGACGGGCTCGTCAGCTCCGGAGGCCTCCGTGAGCGCGTCGGCGTCGGTCGTCGTGCCGCCCGCGGCGCGCACGCCGTCGTCGCCCAGCCGGCTCACGCTCCCGCGGCGGAATGAGGCATCGAGCACGTCGTCCGTCGGATCGGTCAGCTTCGCCTGCAGGATCACGTCTCCTGCCTCCACCTCGGAGCCGTCCTCCGGGGCGAAGCCGTCCGAGCCCGGCTGCTCCTCGGGGATCACGAAGGTCAC
Source organism: Microbacterium sp. (assembly GCA_052092505.1). Taxonomy (GTDB): domain Bacteria; phylum Actinomycetota; class Actinomycetes; order Actinomycetales; family Microbacteriaceae; genus Microbacterium. The sequence goes on from JBQDDT010000242.1 coordinate 2,442, forward strand.
GTCGCGCTCCGTGGTGTTGCCGACCGCGTCGGTGGCGACCAGGGAGAAGACGTGGTCGCCCGCCTCGAGCGCGGTCGACGACGTCGTGTGCCCGAGCTCGATGCGCTCGTCGTCGAGGAACGCGAGCGTCTCGACTGGCGAGGCGTCCGTCACCTCGGCGTCGAGGGCGAACTCGCCCTGGTATGCGCGGCCGTCCTCGATCGACGGCGCGATCTCCGGTGCCGTGTTGTCGACGGCGACCTCGGCGTCGGCGCGCTCGGCGCCGTCCGTGGCCGAGACGCCGTGCGGGCCGTCCGCGACGCCGGTCGTGTCCCAGTCGTTCGCGATGGCCGTGAACGCGTCGTCCGGCAGCGCGAACTCCGAGTCGTAGAAGTCGTGCTTGCCCGCGCTGTCGCCCATGTTGATGATCTC
>JBQDDT010000243.1:0-2833 GCA_052092505.1 Microbacterium sp.
GTTCAGGTCAGTCCAGACCTCGTCCTCCGTCAGTCCCGTCGTTCGGCCCGACTTGTCCGACGGCGCCCGCCAGTCGCCGCGCGGCGAGAGGGAGCCGATGGGGGAGACCTTGGGCCCGTTCGGGATCGCCGTGCGCTTGAACTGCGCGAAGCCGAAGAAGCGCTGGAGGAACACGCGCAGCCAGCGCACGATCGTCTCGCGGTCGTAGCCGAACCGCTCGTCCTCGGGGAAGCCGGGGGGCCAGGCGCCACGCGCGGGGTCGGCCCATGCGCGCTCGGCGAGGAAGGCGACCTTGGAGGGGGCGGCGCCATGGCGCAGCACCCAGGCGAGCGTGAAGTCGTGCAGCGCGTACGGTCCGATCGTGTCCTCGGTGGACTGGGCCCTCCCGTCCTGCCCGGCCGGCACGAGCTCCGGCGAGATCTCCGTGTCGAGCACGGCCGCGAGCACCCGCGCCTCGTCCGCGCTGACGCCCTGGGACTCGCCCTCCGCGATCACCCAGCGGATGAGGTGCTGGATGAGCGTCTTCGGCACGCCGGAGTTCACGCCGTAGTGGCTCATCTGGTCGCCGACGCCGTACGTGGACCACCCGAGCGCGATCTCGGAGAGGTCGCCGGTCCCGACGACGATGCCGCCGTGGTGGTTCGCCAGTCGGAACAGGTAGTCGGTCCGCAGGCCGGCCTGCACGTTCTCGAACGTGACGTCGTAGACCTCCTCGCCGTTCGCGAACGGGTGCCCCATCCGGCCGAGCATCTCGCGGGCGGCGGGGCGGATGTCGATCGTCTCGACGGTCGCGCCGACGGACTCGGCCAGCGCGAGGGCGTTCCGCCTCGTGCCGTCGCTCGTCGCGAACCCCGGCATCGTGTACGCGAGGATCTCGCTGCGGTCGCGGCCCATCCGGTCCATGGCCCTGGCGATCACGAGGAGCGCGTGGGTCGAGTCGAGGCCGCCGGAGACGCCGATCACGGGGCGGGGGTCGCCGATCTGCCGCATCCTCTGCATGAGACCCGCCACCTGGATGTGGAAGGCCTCATAGCAGTCCTGTGCGAGGCGGTCCGGATCGTTCGGGACGAAGGGGAACCGGTCGACGGCGCGCTCGAGCCCGATGTCGCCCGTCGGCGGGTCGAGTTCGAACGGCACCGTGCGGAAGGCGTCGCGCCCCTCGGGAAGGACCGCGCGCCGGTTGTCGTCGAACGTGCCCTGGCGGAGGCGGCTCTGGCGCAGTCGGGAGAGGTCGACGTCGGCGATCGAGAAGCGGGCGCCGTCGGGGAAGCGCTCCGTCTGCGCGAGCAGCTCGCCGGCCTCGCAGATCATCGTCTGGCCGTCCCACGCGACGTCGTTGGTCGACTCGCCCATGCCGGCGGCGGCATATGCGTAGGCCGAGAGGTTGCGGGCCGACGAGGTCAGCGCGAGCGACGCGCGCTCGTCGGCCCTGGCGATCGTGATCGGGCTCCCCGAGAGGTTCGCCTGGACGGTGGCGCCGGCGAGCGCGGCGATCGACGACGGCGGCACCGGCACCCACAGGTCCTCGCAGATCTCGGCGTGGACGACGAGATCCGGCACGTCCGACGCGGCGAACAGGAGGTCGGGCCCGAACGGGACGTCGGCGTCCCCGATGCTGATCGTGCCGCGCTGGTCGTCGCCCGGCGCGTACCAGCGCCGCTCGTAGAACTCGCGGTAGGTGGGGACCGCGCTCTTCGGCACCACGCCGAGCACGGTGCCGCGGTGGATCGCGACGGCGCAGTTGAATAGGCGGCTGCCGCGGCGCAGCGGGGCGCCGACGAGGAGCATCGGCGCGATCCGCGCCGACTGCTCGCGGATCTCCTCGATCGCATCGAGGACGGCGACAAGGAGCGCGTCCTGGAGCACGAGGTCGTCGATCGCGTAGCCGGACAGACACAGCTCGGGGAACACCGCGACGGCGACGGAACGCTCGTCCAGCTCCCGCGCCGCGGAGAGGACGGCGGCGGCGTTGGCCTCGGGATCGGCGACGGCCACGGGGAGCGTGCAGGCCGCGACCCGTGCGAAGCCGTGCCGATAGACGCTGGAGAAGTCGAATTCCCTCACGAGTGCAGTCTGTCACGTCGTGCGGAGGCGATGTCCGACCCCCTCGGTAGCCTCGGTGCCGTGAGATACCTCCCCGACGAGCAGCGCGTGGTCTTCAGCGCGAGCGACCTGACGGCGGCCGCGCAGTGCGAGTTCGCGTGGCTGCGGCTGCTCGACGCCAGACTCGGGCGCATCGACGCCGTCGAGGAGCCGGAGGACGAGATGCTCGAGCGCGCGGCGCGCATGGGCGACGCGCACGAGGAGCGCGTGCTGGCGCGCCTGCGCGAGGAGCACGGCGACGCCGTGGCCGAGATCCCGCAGACCCGGTCGTCCGACCGGGAGGGGATGGCAGCCGCTCTCGGGCTGACCGCGGCGGCGCTCGCCGACTCCGCCGTGCGCGTCGTGTTCCAGGCGGCCTTCTCGACCGACGAGTTCGTCGGCTTCGCCGACTTCCTCGTGCGGGATGCCGACGGGTCGTGGCGCGTGCAGGACTCCAAGCTCGCCCGTCGCGCCAAGACGACGGCGCTGCTGCAGCTCGGCGCCTATGCCGACCAGCTCGACCTCCTGGGCGTTCCGCGCTCCGAGGAGGTCGACCTCCTCCTCGGTGACGGTACGACGAGCACGCACAGGGTCGGCGACGTGATGCCGCTGTTCCACGTGCGGCGCGCGCGGCTGCGGGCGCTGATCGCCGACCGCAGGGTCGAGCTCGGCGCAGGAGGCGAGCCGATTGCCTGGGGCGATCGGCGGGGAGACCTCGACGTGGCGGCGTGCGGGCGGTGCGCGACGTGCG
>JBQDDT010000244.1:0-2788 GCA_052092505.1 Microbacterium sp.
ACCCGCCTTCGTCCGTCACGCGCACGGTCACCTGCTGCACGCGCTCATACTCGCCGGCGGTCGCCGTGACGACGATCGGATAGTAGCCCTCGGCGACGTCGGCGCCGACCTCGATCGCGAACCGCCCCGTCGACGGCCCGTCCGCCGAGACGTCGATCGGTGCCGCATCGACCGCGATGCCCTCTTCCTCCGACGTCGCGGAGACGTCGATGGTCTCGAGATCGGTGTCGAACGCCTTGGCGACGATCTCCGCCGTCGCGCTCTCGCCCGCGCTCGCGTCGACGACCCCCGCGCCCGTGGACAGCGCGAAACCGGTGCCGCCGTCGCCGAACGACGGGGGCGCCGACGACGCGGCGGTCGCCCAGGACGATCCGGGCTCCGCCGAGAGGTCGAGATCGACCACGCCGCCCGTGCTCAGCACCGACTCCGGCAGCGCGGCACTGTCCGACGCCTCCCCGTCGACCGACAGGCCGTCGATGTACCGCTCGCCGCTCGTCGCGCCGGGAGCGTTGATCGTCAGCGACCGGTCGCCGCTCAGCTCGATCCGCACGTGGTCGAACGTCGGCGTGTTCACCGTGAGCAGGGGCGTGCCGGGCGTCGCGGGCACGAGGCCCATCGCGGCCCAGACGTACCAGCTCGACATCGCGCCGAGGTCGTCGTTGCCCGGCGCGCCGTCGGGCTCCGCCGTGAACAGCGACGTGCGCACCCGATCGACCGACGCCTGCGTCTTCCACGGCTGCCCGAGGTAGTTGTAGATCCACGGCACGAGGAAGTTCGGCTCGTTGCCCGCCCACAGGTACGGCTCGTTCGCGCCGGAGTTCAAGTGAGTCATGAACGTGTCCAGCCGCTCCGCGGTCGCCTCCCGGCCGCCGAGCGCGGACGCCAGGCCGGTGATGTTCTGCGGCACCATCCAGAGGTACTGCTCCGCGTTGCCCTCGTCCCAGCCGGGCTGCCCGAAGCCGGATCCCAGGTCGGACGCATCGAGGAACGACCCGTCGTCCGCGCGGGCGGCGATCGCGTTCTGCGCGGGGTCGAAGAGGTTCTGCCAGAAGTTCGAGCGCGTCTGGAACCGTTCGACGACGTCGTCTTCTCCGAGGGCGGCGGCGAGGCGCCCGATGGCGAAGTCGTCGATCGACCATTCGAGCGTGACCGAGCCGCCGACGATCTGATGGTCGCCCCGGAACGCCTCGACCTGCGGCGCGTACTCGCGCTCCGCGTAGATCTCGGCGCCCGGCCGCTGCACGTAGCCGTCGAGGCCCTCTCCCCCGTCATCCGCCGCCGCGACCATGAAGTCGAGCGCGGAGGCGGCGTCGAAGTCCGTGCCGCCGAACGCGTGGATCTGCGAGATCAGCGCACTCACGCTGTCGCCGGTCATCTGGCCTGTCGCCGAGTTCGCGACGGGCCAGCGCGGGAGGGAGCCCGACTGCTCGGCGTCGAGCACGAGCGACTGCGCCATGTCGGACGCGACGTCGGGGAACAGGATCGTCTGCAGCGGCGTGAGCGTGCGGTACGTGTCCCAGTCGGAGAAGTTCGCGTAGTGCGTGCGCCCTTCCTCCACGGAGCGGATCTCGCCGTCGAACCCGATGTAGCGCCCGTCGACGTCGTTGAAGACGTTCGGGTGCAGCAGCGAGCGGTACAGCGACGTGTAGAAGGTCTCGACGTCCTCGTCGGAGCCCTGCGAGATCCGGACCTTCGAGAGCGCCTCGTTCCACCGCTCTTCGCCGTCGGCGCGCACGTCGTCGAAGTCCCATCCGGGAGCCTCCGCCGCCATGTTCGCCTCGGCTCCTTCGGTCGAGACGTACGAGACGGCCATCTTCGTCTGCAGCGTCGTGCCCTCGGGGAAGGAGAAGTACGCTCCGGCGCGCGGCGAGGAGGCCTCGTCCGACCCCTGCTCGACGGCGTCGCCGTCCCAGGTGCCGTGATCGATGAAGTCCTGGTCGAAGCTCAGCCGGAAGTGGATCGTGTAGGTGTTGCCCTTGCCGCAGAAGTCGCCAGTCGTCGCGGACCCCTCCACCGTGCGCGAATCGATGACGCGGAGGTCGGCGGCGCTGTTGCCGTTGATCGACCCGCCCGCGCGGAGGGTGAGGTGCGCGGGCGAGCCGTCCGGGAAGCTGATGCGGCTGAGGCCGACGCGGTCCGTCGCCGTCAGCTCGCTGCGGATGCCGGAGTCGGGGAAGGTCACCGCGTAGTAGCCGGGCTCGCCGATCTCGTCGTCGTGCGTGTACCGCTGGGTCGTGTTCCAGGGGGAGGATCCGACGTCGCCCGTGATCGGGAGGATCGGGAGGTCGCCGAACACGTAGCACCCGGCAGAGGCGTGGTTCATGCTGAACCCCTTCATCTGCTCGTTGTGGTACTGGTACCCGGCGTACGTGTCCTTCGTGTCCGGCGAGAACTGCGCCATGCCGAACGGCACGGCGGGGCCGGGGAAGTTGTTGATCGAACCGACCACGTCTCCGCCGATGCCCGTGCCGTTGAGCGTGTCGACGTGGTCCGCGGGCGCAGCGACCCACTCGGGTTCCGCGGCGGCGGCCGGCAGGCCTCCCCCGGCGACCGCGCCGAAGACGAGCGCGGCGGTCACGGCGGCGGCGCCGAGCCGCGATCGTCGCGGCCCGCGGGCGCGCTCCGGGTGTGAAGGGGACATCGATGCACCTCTCCTGTCAGTCGGATGGAATTCTGTCCGGCGGGTTCTCATCGGCCCGCCTCCGTGCGGCGCCGACCGCGCAGGCGCAGCGCGGCGCCCGCGGCGAGAGCGACGAGCCCCGCGGCGAGGACGGCGAGGACGGCGAGG
>JBQDDT010000245.1:0-2762 GCA_052092505.1 Microbacterium sp.
AGACCTACTACGTCAAGGACGCCTGGTCGCTGTGGAACCTCGGCTACGAGGGCGACTGGCCGGACGGCGCGGACGACGCCTTCGAGGCGGGCAGGACGCAGGGCTTCTCCGACGCGGGAGCATACGTCGTCCATCCACCGCTCGGGAAGTGGCTGATCGCGCTCGGCATGGCGGTGCTCGGACCGGAGAACGCGGCGGGCTGGCGCCTGGCCACCGCCGCCGCCGGCACGGCGATGGTCCCCGTGCTCTACTTCACGGCGCTGCGGCTGACCCGCTCCCTCCCCGCGGCGGCCGTGGCGGCGGGGCTCCTCGCGATCGACGGGCTCGGCATCGCGATGAGCCGGATCGCCCTCCTGGACGGCCTGCTCGCCTTCTTCATCCTCCTCGCCGTGCTCTTCCTCGTCATCGACCGCGAGACGACGCGGGTCCGACTCAATCGCGCACGGGGCGAGCTGCTCGGCCCCGTGCTCTGGCGCCGGCCGTGGGTGCTCGCCGCCGGCGCGGCGCTCGGGGCCGCGAGCGCCGTGAAGTGGTCGGGGCTGTACGCCCTCGCCGGGCTCGGGATCTGGCTCGTCGTCGTCGACGCGGTCGACCGCCGGCGCGCGCGGATCCGCACGGCCGTCCCCTCGGCGATCGCCCGCCAGGCCCCGGCCACGTTCCTGCTGCTCGTGCCGATCGCCGTCGCCGTCCACCTCGCATCGTGGGCCGGGTGGTTCGTCACCGACGGAGGCTACGATCGCGACGCGAGCGCGAACCCCCTGGCCGCCTGGTGGGCCTACCAGTCCAGCGTGTACCGATTCCACGTCGACCTGTCGGCCACGCACCCCTACGCGAGCCCGGCGTGGCAGTGGCCGCTCCTGCTGCGCCCCACCGCCATGTGGGTGGGGCACCCGGCGGACGGGTGGATCTCGGTCGTCGGCAGCCATCCGAACCCGCTCACCTGGTACGTCGGGATGGCCGCCATCGTCGTCCTCGTCGTCGCGCTCGTGACGACGCGTCAGCTGCGCCTGGCCTGGCCCCTGGTCGGCATCGCGATCACCTGGGTGCCGTGGCTGCTGTACCCGGAGCGGACGATCTTCCAGTTCTACACGGTCGCGATGCTGCCGTTCGTGTGCCTGGCCATCGCGATGGCGCTGCAGCACCTCGTCCGCGAGCGACGGCTGGTGCTGCTGCCCGACCCCTCCGACGCCGAGATCGCCGACGCCGAGGAGCACGCCGCGCGGCAGCGGCGCGCGTGGCGGTTCTTCGCGGCCGCCGTCGTCGTGCTGCTGGCGGCTTCCGCGCTGTTCTTCCTGCCGCTGTCGACCGGGATCCCCGAGCCGTACCCGCTGTGGCGGGTGCACATGTGGTTCCCCGGCTGGATCTGATCAGTTGTTCTCGTTCGGGTGCTTGCCGACCCGGCCGGATCCGTCCCCCGGATCGATGCCGTCGATCGCCGCGATCTCCGCGTCGTCGAGCGCGAAGTCGAAGACGGCGAAGTTCTCGGCGATCCGCTCGCGGTGCACCGACTTGGGGAACACGATCAAGCCGCGCTGCAGGTGCCACCGCAGCACCACCTGCGCCGGCGTGCGCTCGTGCGCCTGCGCCGCGGCGACGACGGCCGGGTGCTCCAGGAGCGGGTACTTGCCCTGCCCGAGCGGGCCCCACGACTCGATCCGCGTCCCGTGCTCGGCGGCCCAGGAGGTCACGTCGGCCTGCTGGTGCGCCGGATGCAGCTCGATCTGATCGACGGCGGGCACCACGCCGGTGTCGGCGACGATCCGGTCGAGGTGCTCCGGCAGGTGGTTCGAGACCCCGATCGAGCGGGAGAGACCGGCCTCGCGGATCTCGATCAGCTTCTGCCACGCGTTCGAGTACGCGTCGTTCGCCGGGGCCGGCCAGTGCGTCAGGTAGAGGTTGACGTGGTCGAGACCGAGCTCGTCGAGGCTGCGGCGGATCGCGTCGTGCGGCCGGTCGCCCGCGTGCTGATCGTTGTAGAGCTTCGTCGTGACGAACAGCTCGTCGCGCGGGATGCCGCTGGCCGCGATCGCGGCGCCGACGCCGCGCTCGTTGCGGTACGCCGCGGCCGTGTCGATGTGGCGGTAGCCGATCTCGAGCGCGTCGCTCACGGCGCGCTCGGCCTCCTCCGGCGGGACGAGGAAGACGCCGAAGCCGAGCTGGGGGATGTCGTGTCCGGAGTTCAACGCGATGGTGGGAACGCTCATGCGACCAGCCTACGGGCGGCGACCCGCGCCCCGCCGGGCGCGTGCAACGCGGGGTCATATGCGCGCCCGTCACCCGGATCGGGCGACGATTCCGGCGACCTGGCCGCCATAGACTGGAACGCCATGTCCTCCGCCGATCCCGTGATCTCGTACCCCGACGAGCTGCCGGTCAGCGCGGCCCGCGACGAGATCGCCGACGCGATCCGCGGACACCAGGTCGTGATCGTCGCCGGCGCGACCGGGTCGGGCAAGACGACGCAGCTGCCGAAGATCGCCCTCGAGCTCGGGCGCACGGCGATCGCGCACACGCAGCCGCGGCGACTGGCGGCGCGGACCATCGCGGAGCGGATCGCCGAGGAGCTGCGCGTGCCGCTCGGCGGCGCGGTCGGCTACAAGGTCCGCTTCACCGATCAGGTCTCCGAGGAGACCCGGATCGCCCTGATGACCGACGGGATCCTGCTCAACGAGATCCATCGCGACCGCCTCCTCAGCCGCTACGACACGATCATCATCGACGAGGCGCACGAGCGCTCCCTCAACGTCGACTTCCTCCTCGGA
>JBQDDT010000246.1:0-2729 GCA_052092505.1 Microbacterium sp.
CGCCCTCAGCCATCCGCGCCACGGAATCCCAGAGCTGCAGGTAGGGGGCGGGATAGGCCCGCGCGCGCTCCCGGCGCTGCGCGATCACCTCGGTCAGCCGCGTCTCGAGGGCGACGGCCGCGTCGTCGATCCGAACGCTCGCCTCAGTCATCGCGGTCCCCCGGGAGAGCCGACGCGGGGAAGTGCGGGAGCAGCTCGGGAAGGTGCTCGACGAGCCAGGGGCTGAAGGCCCACGGCGCCGCCCTGGTGGCCGCGGCGAGCGCGGACACACTGGTCCACTGAGCGCCGCAGACCTCGTCGGGGTTCGGGGAGAGCGCCGACGCCGCCCGCGCGATGAGGACCGGGCAGTGCTCGTTCTCCTCGAGACCCGAGACCTCGTCGCGCGCGACGTAGCCGAAGTCGGGGAGCGCGCAGGCGATGTCGTCGACGGCGAGACCGAGCTCGAACTCCGCGCGCCGCCTCACGGCGTCCTCGAAGCTCTCGCCCGGGGCGGGATGGCCGCACAGCGCGTTCGTCCAGACCCCTGGCCATGTCGTCTTGCCGAGCGCGCGCCGCGTGACGAGCAGACGTCCCCGATCATCGAGGACGTGACACGAGAAGGCACGATGCCGAGGCGTGGAGCGCCCATGGACGTCGGCCTTGTCATGCACGCCGATCTCGGCACCGGATCCGTCGACGAGGACCACCATCTCCACGGGCACTCCACTTCCTTAGCTTGGCATTTAATTAGCTAGGCGAGAGTTAAACCTAGCACATGAAATGTATGCTGTGAGGATGGAGCGATCAGGGGGCGCGACGCCGGGCGGCGAGGACGTGCGCTACTTCTCCGGCGACTCGGACCTCATCGATCGCTCCGGCCTGTCGGACGAGGACGTCGAGCAGTGCATCCGCGTCATGACCGCCCTGCACGACTGGCAGGAGGCGTCCCGCGCCCTGTCCGAGGCATCGCAGCGCTACATGAGGCTCAACCAGAGCGACATGCGCGCGATCCGCATGATCATGCGCGCCCAGAAGCAGGGGATCCTCGTCACCCCGAAGGACATCGCCAGGGAGGTGGGCATCTCCAGCGCCTCGACGACGAAGCTGATCGATCGGCTCGTCGCCGCCGACCATCTCGCCCGGGTGGCCCACCCCACCGACCGCCGCACGACCTGCCTCGAGGTGACGGAGAGCACCCGGCGCTCTGCGCACGACACGATCGGCCGCCAGCACGCGCGGCGCTTCGCCGCCGCCGCGTCCGTGAGCGCCGCCGACCGATCAGCCGTCCTCCGGTTCCTCGCCGCCCTCATCGAGGCCGACGCGCTCCAGGACGACCTGCGGGACGCCGGCTCGCACGAGGCGTAGCGGACGACGCCGGGCTCCCGCGTCCGCCCCTCCGCGCCTGGGGGACGCAAAAAGGGCCCGGATCCGCGAGATGTCGCGGATCCGGGCCCTTGACGTGCCTGCTCAGCAGAGCGCCGGGATCAGAAGTCCCAGTCGTCGTCCTCCGTGGCGACGGCCTTGCCGATGACGTACGACGAACCCGACCCCGAGAAGAAGTCGTGGTTCTCGTCGGCGTTCGGCGAGAGCGACGAGAGGATGGCCGGGCTCACGTCGGTCACGCTCGACGGGAACATGCCCTCGTAGCCGAGGTTCATCAGCGCCTTGTTCGCGTTGTAGTGCAGGAACTTCTTGACGTCCTCGGTCAGCCCGACGGCGTCGTAGAGGTCCTGCGTGTACTGCACCTCGTTGTCGTAGAGCTCGTACAGCAGCGAGAAGGTGTAGTCCTTGACCTCGTCGCGCGTGGCCTGGTCGACCTTCTCGAGCCCCTTCTGGAACTTGTAGCCGATGTAGTACCCGTGCACGGCCTCGTCGCGGATGATGAGGCGGATGAGGTCGGCCGTGTTCGTCAGCTTCGCGCGCGACGACCAGTACATCGGCAGATAGAAGCCGGAGTAGAACAGGAAGCTCTCGAGCAGGGTCGAGGCGACCTTGCGCTTGAGCGGGTCGTCGCCGCGGTAGTAGTCGGTGACGATCTGCGCCTTGCGCTGCAGATTCTCGTTCTCGACCGACCAGCGGAACGCCTGGTCGATCTCCTCCGTCGAGCACAGCGTCGAGAAGATCGACGAGTAGCTCTTGGCGTGCACCGATTCCATGAAGGCGATGTTCGTGTACACCGCCTCCTCGTGCGGTGTGACCGCATCGGGGATCAGCGAGACGGCGCCGACCGTCGCCTGGACGGTGTCGAGCAGCGTCAGGCCCGTGAAGACCCGCATCGTCAGCGTCTGCTCCTCCGGCGAGAGCGTGTTCCACGACTGGATGTCGTTCGACAGCGGGACCTTCTCAGGCAGCCAGAAGTTGTTCACGAGGCGGTTCCACACCTCGACGTCCTTCTCGTCCTCGATGCGGTTCCAGTTGATCGCCTGAACGTCGTCGACGAGCTTCAGCGATTCGACCATGGTCGTCTTCTCTCCTCAGTAATCGGCGTCGGCAGCGTCACAGCGTACAGCTGACGCAGCCCTCCACCTCGGTGCCCTCGAGGGCCATCTGGCGGAGGCGGATGTAGTAGATCGTCTTGATCCCCTTGCGCCATGCGTAGATCTGCGCGCGGTTGATGTCGCGGGTCGTCGCCGTGTCCTTGAAGAACAGCGTCAGTGACAGCCCCTGGTCGACGTGCTGCGTCGCCGCGGCGTAGGTGTCGATGACCTTCTCGTAGCCGATCTCGTACGCGTCCTGGTAGTACTCCAGGT
>JBQDDT010000247.1:0-2727 GCA_052092505.1 Microbacterium sp.
GCCTCCCGCGCGATGCTCGCCCAGCGCTCACGACCCCTGGTGAGTTTCTTCCCCTCCCACCGGGAGACGCTGCGCGCGGCCTGCCAGGGGATCACCTCGTCGACGCCCAGCTCCGTGGCCGCCTGCACGGCGAGCTCGTCCCGATCGCCCTTCGCCAGCGCCTGCACGAGCACGAGACGCGGCCGGGACGCCGCGATCTCGCGCCTGGCCGTCACGCGCACGACGACGGCACGCGGATCCGCCGTCTCCACCGCGCCCTCGAGCCACACGCCGGCGCCGTCGGTGACGGTCACCGACTCCCCGTCGCGGACCCGGCGCACGGCAGCGGCATGGTGCGCCTCCGCTCCGGTCAGCTCGACCGTCCCACCGACGTCCGCGAGGCCGGCGTCGTCCGCGACGAAGTGCAGTGCCACGCGGCCGCCTAGTGCCGGAACCGGTCGCGCAGCTTCGAGAACAGGCCGGGCTGGTGCTCGGAGAGCTTCGGCTTCGCGTCCTTCGACTTCGCCTGGAACTCCTCGATGAGCGCGCGCTGGCGCGCGTCGAGCCTGGTCGGCGTCACGACGCGCACGGCGACCCTGAGGTCTCCCCGCTGCTTCGAGCGGAGCCCCGTGATGCCGCGACCGGCGATCTTCAGCTCGTCGCCCGACTGCACGCCCGCGCGGATCTCGAGATCGACGGACCCGTCGAGGCCCTCGACGGACGTCGTGGTGCCGAGGATCGCGTCGGTCATCGACACGTCCAGGGTCGCGAGCACGTCGTCTCCCTCGCGTCCGAACACGGGGTGCGGGGCGATCTCCACCTGCAGGTAGAGGTCGCCGTTCGGCCCCCCGCCCTCGCCGACCTCGCCGGAGCCCGGCATCTGCAGGCGCAGGCCCGTCTCGACGCCCGCGGGGATGTCGACCGACACCGTCCGGCGCGCGCGGACGCGCCCATGGCCGCCGCAGGTCACGCACGGCGAGGGGATCGTCGTCCCATAGCCGCGGCAGGTGCCGCACGGCTGCGTCGTGACCATGTTGCCGAGGAGGCTGCGCACCTGCGTGCGGACGTGGCCCGATCCACCGCAGATGTCGCATCGCTCGGGATGGGTTCCCGGCTGGCAGCATGAGCCGCTGCAGGTCTCGCACAGGACCGCAGTGTCGATCTCCACGTCGCGGTGCGCGCCGAACACGACGTCCCCGAGGTCGAGCCGCACGGCGACGAGTGCGTCCTCGCCGCGCTCGCGCCGCTCGCGGGGACGCCCGCCGCCGCGGCCGCCCGCGGCACCGCCGAAGAACGTCTCGAAGATGTCGCCGAAGCCGCCGAAGCCGCCACCGCCCCCGAAGACGCCATCGTCGCCGCCCATGTCGTAGCGACGGCGCTGCTCGGGGTCGCTCAGCACGTCGTACGCGTGGGTGACGCTCTTGAACTCCTCCGCCGCCTCGGGGCTCGGATTCACGTCGGGATGGAGCTTGCGCGCCAGCCGCCGGTACGCCTTCTTGATCTCCTCGTCGCTCGCCTCGCGCGAGACGCCGAGCACGTCGTAATGGTCAGCCACTCATCGTCCTTCCGAACCCCACAGGGGCTCGCTGTCGTCGACGCGCCTCAGGAGCGCGTCCCGTCCTCCTCCAGCAGCCGCGTCAGGTACCGCGCGACGGCGCGCGCGGCGGACAGGTTGCTGGGATAGTCCATCCGCGTCGGCCCCATGAGGCCGACGCGCGCCGATCCGACCTGCGCGTCGTAGCGGCTCGCCACGATCGACGCCTCGCCGAGCCCGAACGCGGCGTTCTCGCGCCCGATGCTCGCCGACAGGCCGCTCTCGTCCGGCCGCATCTCCGACATCAGGCGCAGCAGGGTCACCTGCTCCTCGATGGCCTCGAGGAGCGGATGGATGCTGCCGCGGAAATCCTGTTCGCGCTTGGCGAGGGTCGCCGCTCCCGCCATCACGAGGCGGTTCTGGCGGAACTCCTCGAGCTCCTCCCCGATCACCTCCGCGAGCGACGTCAGGCTCGAGGCGAGGCGATCGCCCGGTTCGGCCGCGTCGGCGCTCAGCGCGCGGATCCGCTCCGACCCCTCGCCGACCGGTCGGCCCGTGACGAGCGCGGCCAGCCTGGTCCGCAGGATCGCGACCTCCTCCTCGTCCAGATCCACGGGAACGCCGGCGAGGCGCTGCGACACGCGCCCGGTGTCGGTGACGACGATCACGAGCATCCGCCGGTCGCCGAGGGGCACGAGCTCCACGTGCGTCACGCGCGCCCTGGCGAACGACGGGTACTGCACGAGCGCGACCTGACCCGTCAGCTGCGTGAGCAGCCGCACCGTCCGCGCGAGCAGGTCGTCGAGGTCGTGCGGGTCGGCGAGGAAGGCCGCGATCGCCGCCCGCTGGGCGGGAGACAGCGGCCGGATCTCGGCGAGGTGGTCGACGAAGACCCGGTAGCCCTTGTCGGTGGGCACCCGGCCGGACGACGTGTGGGGCGCGGCGATCAGCTCCTCCTCCTCGAGGAGCGCCATGTCGTTGCGGATCGTCGCCGCCGACACGTCGAAGGCATGCCGATCGACGATCGACCTGCTGCCGACGGGCTCGTGCGTGTCGACGTAGTCCTGCACGATCGCGCGCAGCACCTGGAGTCCCCGTTCCGAGACCATGGCACCTCCCGCGCTTGCACTCCGACGTCGTGACTGCCAATTCTACCGACCCATCGGCGCGCGCGTCACGCCGGACGCACAGGCACCCCGGCGCGGGGCCCTCAG
>JBQDDT010000248.1:0-2716 GCA_052092505.1 Microbacterium sp.
AGGCGGTCACGGCGATGGAGGACGACTCGTTCCCGAACTCGAGCTTCTGGGCCACGCCGGCGCAGCACCCGAACGAGATGGTCGAGCAGGCCTTCGAGGTCGCCAAGGACATCCGGGCGAACGGCGCACCGGACGAGGAGGACCGCATCACCCTCGTCGACCCGAGCCTCGTCACGCGTGACGACGTCTCGGACTACGCCGGCTGGTGAGCTGACCACATGACGGCTTCCGAGAGCGTGCCGGGCGCGACGGCGTCCGGCACGCCCCAGGTGGCCGAGCCGCTCCTCGAGGTGCGCGGCATCTCGAAGCGGTTCGGCGCGACGCCCGCGCTCACCGACGTCGGGTTCGACGTCCGGCCGGGCGAGATCCACTCGCTGACGGGCGAGAACGGCGCTGGCAAGTCCACGCTGATGAAGATCATCACGGGCAACTACTCCCCGGACGCCGGGTCGATCCTCGTCGGGGGCGATCCCGTGCGGTTCTCCTCGCCGCGCGAGGCGCAGGCCGCCGGCATCGCGATCATCCACCAGGAGCTCAACACGATCCCGGAGATGACGGTCGCCGAGAACCTCTCGCTCGGGCAGGAGCCGAACACGTTCGGCGTGCTCAACAGGCGCCGGCTCGTGGAGGAGGCGAGGGAGAAGCTCGCGCTCGTCGGGAGCGACATCGATCCGCGCACGCCGATCGGACGCCTCAGCGTCGGCATGCAGCAGATGATCGAGATCGCGCGCGCCCTCTCGGAGAACGCGCGCGTGCTCGTGCTCGACGAGCCGACGGCGGCGCTCAGCCAGAGCGAGAGCCGGCGCCTGTTCGCGCTGCTCGGCGAGATGCGCGATCGGGGCATGGGGCTCGTCTACATCTCGCACCGGATGGAGGAGCTGTGGGAGCTCTCCGACCGGCTGACGGTGCTGCGCGACGGCAGGTACGTCGGCACCAGGGTGATGTCGGAGACGACCTCGCACGAGATCGTCTCGATGATGGTCGGCCGCGAGATCAACGACCTCTACGGGCACACGATGCGCGAGCACGGCGACGTCCGGCTGCAGGTGCGCGAGCTCGCCGGACGCAACGGCATCGGGCCGGTGAGCTTCGATGTGCGCGGGGGAGAGGTCGTCTCCCTCGTCGGACTGATCGGCGCGGGCCGCACCGAGGTCGTGCGGATGATCTACGGGGCGGATCACGCCGTGTCGGGGCACTCGCTCCTCGACGGCGAGCCGCTGCGCTCGAGCGATCCGAAGCGGAGCATCCGCGACGGCGTCGCTCTGCTGCCGGAGAGTCGCAAGGACCAGGCACTGTTCCTCGAGCAGTCCGTCACGGAGAACATCGAGCTCTCGACGCTCGGGCGGCACTCGTCGTTCGGCGTGACGTCCAGGCGGCGCCTGCGCAAGGTCGTCCAGCCCGTCTGGGAGGCGCTGCGCGTGAAGGCGAGCTCGCCCGAGATCGCCGTCAAGTCGCTCTCGGGCGGCAACCAGCAGAAGGCCGTGCTGGCGCGGATGCTCCTGCAGGAGCCCCGCCTCATGATCCTCGACGAGCCGACCCGCGGCGTCGACATCGGCGCCAAGAGCGAGATCTACCGGATCATCGACGAGATCGCCGCGCAGGGGGCGGCGGTGCTCATCGTCAGCTCCGACCTGCCGGAGGCGCTCGGGATCTCCGACCGCCTCCTGGTGATGCACGAAGGAAGGCTCGTGGCCGATCTCGACGCCGAGGGCGCCACGGAAGAACTCGTCATGGAGCATGCCACCGGCACGTTCTCTGGCACGAAGGAGGAACGATGAGCATCGACACCGCTGCTCCCCCCGCCGCGGCGAAGACGGCGCGCCGCGAGGAGACCGTCCGGAAGCTGTTCTACTGGTGGGATCGCGTCGGGATCCTCGCCGTCCTCGTCGTCCTGATCGTCGTGTCGTCGTTCGCGTCGGAGAACTTCCTCTCGTTCAGCAACGGGATGGACGTGCTGCGGGCGATCTCCATCAACGCCATCATCGCGGCGGGGACGACCATGGTGATCCTGACGGCCGGCATCGACCTCTCGGTCGGCTCGATCCTCGCGGTCGCCGGCTGCGCCGGGGTGCTGATCCACGTCGCCGGCCTCCCCGCCCCGATCGCCGTCGTCGGCGGGATCCTGGCCGGCGCGCTCGCCGGGGCCCTCAACGGGGTGCTCGTGGCGATGCTCGTGCTGCCCGCGTTCATCGTGACGCTCGGCGCGATGACGTATCTGCGCGGGACGGCGTACGCGCTGCTCGACGGGCAGCCGCTCATCGCCAGCGACCTGTCGTACCAGGCGCTCGGGTCGAGCTACGTGTCGGTGATCCCGACCCCCGTGATCATCATGCTGATCGTCTACGCGGTGATGTGGTTCGTGCTCGAGCGGACGACGTTCGGCCGACACGTGTACGCCGTCGGCGGCAACCCCGAGGCCGCGCGCCTGGCGGGCATCAACGTGAAGAAGACGCTGATCTGGGTGTACACGATCGCCGGCGGGTGCGCCGGTCTCGGCGGCATCCTCTTCTCGGCGCGCGTGCTCTCGGCTCAGCCGAACGCGGGACAGGCGTACGAGATGGACGCGATCGCGGCGGTCGTGCTCGGCGGCACGGCCCTCGCCGGAGGGCGGGGGCGCATCCTCGGAACGCTCATCGGCGCGATGATCATCGGGGTCCTCTCGAACGTCCTCGTGCTGACGAATGTGCCGTACTTCTACCAGCTGATCATCAAGGGC
>JBQDDT010000249.1:0-2694 GCA_052092505.1 Microbacterium sp.
GGCTCGGAAAGTACAACGACAACCAGAGCGGCGACGAGATCGAGACCATCTTGTGGGTCGAGAAGCCTCGCGGCTGATGTGATGTGATGGTCCTGCCGGGCGGCCCTCGTGGCCGCCCGGCAGACCCGTTCTCGAAAGGGAGTCCCCATGGCAGGTGAGCGCCAGGCGCGAGTCGCCGATCGCATCCGCGTCGTCCTGTCCGAGCGGCTGCAGAAGGGCCTTCGCGACCCGCGGCTCGGCTTCGTGACGATCACCGAGGTGCGCGTCACGGGCGATCTGCAGCACGCGTCGGTCTTCTACACCGTGTACGGCACCGACGAGGAGCGGGCCGGCTCGGCCGCCGCGCTCCAGTCGGCGACGGGGCTACTGCGCCGCGAGGTCGGCAGCAAGCTCAACACGCGGCTGACGCCGACGCTCGAGTTCATCCCCGACGCGCTGCCAGAGGAGGCGTCGCACCTGACCGATCTCCTCCGCCAGGCGGCCGAGCGGGACGAGCAGGTGCGCGGGATGGCGGCCGGCGCGCACTACGCGGGCGACGAGGACCCGTACAAGCACGAGGACGAGTGACTCACGCCCCTCAGTGGGGAAGGTGCAGTGCACCGCCGGTCGACTCGACGAGGCCGTCCTCGAGGAGCGTGATGACGGCGCGGTCGCGCTGCGCGGCGTCGCTCCAGTCGGCGAGGATCGCGTCCTGCGGGACGGGTGCGCTCGCCTGGCGCAGCACCTTCAGCACCGCGCCGCGAGCCTGGCGGTCGCTGCCCTCGTAGCGGGCCTGCCTGCGCCGCACGTCCGGCGTGTCAGGGCGTCCTGCCGTGTCCCACGCGCAGGACGATCGGATCGGGCACGCATCGCAGCGGGGTGAGCGCGCGGTGCACACGACCTGGCCGAGCTCCATGACGGCCGCGTTCATCGCGGCCGCTCGGGCCCGGTCGCGCGGGAGCAGCGCGGCCATCCGCTCGAGGTCCTTCGGATGCGGATGGCCGGGGTGCGCTGCGCCGTCGATGGCGCGCGCCATGACCCTGCGCGTGTTCGTGTCGACGACGGGGTGTCGGTCGCCGTAGGCGAAGACGGCGACGGCGCGGGCCGTGTAGTCGCCGACGCCCGTGAGCCCGAGAAGCGTCTCGACGCGGCGCGGCACGACCCCTCCATGGCGGTCTCGGATCTCGACGGCGGCCCGATGCAGCCACAGTGCACGGCGCGGATAGCCGAGGTTCGCCCAGGCCCTCACGGCCTCGGAGGGAGCGTCGTCCGCCAGCGCCGCCGGCGTCGGCCACCGCTCCAGCCACGCCTCGAGCAGGGGGATGACCCTGGCGACGGGGGTCTGCTGCAGCATGAACTCCGAGACCAGCACGCCCCACGCGCCGAAGCCGTCGGCCCGCCACGGCAGCGCGCGGGCGTGCGCGCGGTACCACGGCAGCAGCCGGCCGGCCCAGTCGGTCATCGTCCCAGCCTACGTTTCGCGTCCCGGGGGGATGCGCCGGCCCATACCATCCGGCCCGACGCGACCCTGAACGCGCGCTCGGCTGATCGCGATGCAACCGTGATCGCCGTGCGTCCTGCTCGTGATGTTCGGCCCGTACCGTCGTCTGCATGCCCCTCCTCCTTCCTCGGTCGCGCACGCGTGCGATCGGAGCGGTCGCCGCTGTGGCCGCCATCGGGCTCGGTGCGCTCGCGGCCTGCACGGCCGGGCAGGAGGACGAAGCGTCGTCGTCGGCGGTGCTCTCCGATCAGGTCGAGGTCGCCCCCGAGCTGCCGTCGGGCGACGCGGAGGATCCGCAGGATCCGGCCACCTGGGTGATCACGAGCGACGCGGTCGGGGAGGTGCGCCTCGGCGACGATCTCGGCGGCGCGCTCGAGACCGTGCCGGGGGAGTGGGACGACGAGGCCTGCCCGCTGGGCGCCACGTGGCACAGCACGCCGCACGACTTCGACATCGCCTTCGCACGCGACGATGCAGCCGCCGGGATCGACGCGATCTCCGTGACCGGGGCGATCGGGGTGCCGTCGGCCGCACCCCAGACCCCGGAGGGGCTCGGGCTCGGCTCGACCAGGGACGAGGTGCGCGCCGTGCATCCCACGGCCGAGGAGTCCGCCCTCGACGACGGCTCCATCGTCATCCGCGCCGCGGACGACGACCCCTCCGACGGCGCCCTGGCCTTCCGCGTCGACGCAGCCAGCGATCGCGTCGACGGGATCCTCGTGACCCTCGGCGAGGCGGACTCGGCCGACATCTGCGGCTGACCGCCGCCGAGCGAGGCGCCGGAAGACGCATAGGGTGGATGGCATGACTTCGGGCGTCCTCCTCGTCGACAAGTCGCAGGGCGTCACGAGCCACGACGTCGTCGCCCGCGCGCGCCGTGCGCTCGGCACGCGCAAGATCGGTCACGCGGGAACGCTCGACCCGATGGCCACGGGGCTGCTCCTGCTCGGCGTGAACGGCGCGACGCGGCTGCTGACCTATCTCGTCGGCCTCGACAAGACGTACGAGGCGACCATCCGACTCGGCGAGTCGACGACGACGGACGATGCCGACGGCGAGATCGTCCGCCGCGCCGATCCGGACGACGTCGCCGCCGTCGGCGACGAGGGGATCGACGAGGGGATCGCTTCGCTCACCGGCGCGATCTCGCAGGTGCCGAGCGCGGTCTCGGCGATCAAGGTCGACGGCCGCCGCGCGTACGAGCGCGTGCGGGC
>JBQDDT010000250.1:0-2676 GCA_052092505.1 Microbacterium sp.
CGGCCGTCCTCGGTGATCTTCTCCGGGCCCCACGGCGGCATCCAGACCCAGTTGATCCGGTACCGCTCCACGACGCCGTCGAGCGCCTGACCGGTCTGCTCCTCGAGCACGTCGGTCAGCGGGCACCCGGCGCTCGTGAGCGTCATGTGGATGACGAGCGCGTCGTTCTCCTCGTCCCAGCTCAGGTCGTAGATGAGACCGAGGTCGACGATGTTGACCCCGAGCTCGGGATCCATCACGTCCTTGAGCGCTTCGGTCACCTCGTCATGCTTCTCGGCGGCAAGCGTGTCGGTCATGAGACCCAGCTTACGCCTCGAGAGGCGCGTCGGACGGGAGATAGTCCGCGTATCCGGACTCCTCGAGGCGCTCGGCGAGCTCCGGGCCGCCCTCCTCGACGACGCGGCCGGCGATCATCACGTGCACGAAGTCGGGAGTGATGTAGCGGAGGATGCGCGTGTAGTGGGTGATCAGGAGCACGCCGAGGTCGGTGGTCTCCTTCGCCCGGTTCACGCCGTCCGAGACGACCTTGAGGGCATCGACGTCGAGCCCGGAGTCGGTCTCGTCGAGGATCGCGAGCTGCGGCTTGAGCAGCTCGAGCTGGAGGATCTCGTGGCGCTTCTTCTCGCCACCGGAGAATCCCTCGTTGACGTTGCGCTGGGCGAAGCGGGGGTCCATGCGGAGGTTCTTCATGCCCTCCTTGACCTCCTTCGTCCAGTGTCGGATCGAGGGGGCCTCGCCGTCGATCGCCGTCTTGGCGGTGCGGAGGAAGTTCGTCACGGTCACGCCGGGGATCTCGACGGGGTACTGCATCGCGAGGAACAGACCCGCCCTGGCGCGCTCGTCGACGGCCATCTCCAGCACGTCCTCGCCGTCGAGCGTGATCGATCCGCTCGTGACGGTGTACTTCGGGTGGCCGGCGATGGTCGACGCGAGCGTCGACTTGCCCGAGCCGTTCGGCCCCATGATCGCGTGCGTCTCTCCGGAGCGGACGGTGAGGTCGACGCCGTTGAGGATCGGGATCGTCCCCTCGTCGGTGTCGACGGTGACGTGCAGGTCGCGGACTTCGAGGACAGCCATGTCAGCCTTCCTTCTTCACATTGGGATCGATGAGCACGTCGTCTCCGGAGATCTGGACCACGTAGACGGGGACGGGCTCGTAAGCGGGGAGATTCAGGGGTTCGCCGGTGCGCAGCGAGAAGGCGGAGCCGTGCGCCCAGCACTCGAGGGTGTCGCCCTCGACGAAGCCCTCGGAGAGGGAGATGTCGCCGTGCGTGCAGGTGTCGCCGATCGCGTGCACCTCGCCGGCGGAGTCGAGCACGACGGCGATCGGGACGCCATCGATCTCGACCCGCGTCGCCTCGTCCTGCACGAGATCGCTCAGGGCGCACACGCGGACTGCGCTCACCGGGCGCCCTCCGCGATCTCGCGCTCGATCGCGCGGGAGAGCTCCTCCTCCAGCGCGGGGATGCCGAGCTTCTGGACGATCTCCGTCAGGAAGCCGATCACGACCAGGCGGCGCGCCTCCTCGTCGGAGATGCCGCGCGCCTGCAGGTAGAACAGCTGCTCGTCGTCGAACCGGCCGGTCGCCGAGGCGTGGCCGGCGCCCGTGATGTCGCCGGTCTCGATCTCGAGGTTCGGGATCGAGTCGGCGCGCGCGCCGTTGGTGAGCACGAGGTTCCGGTTCGCCTCGTAGGAGTCGGTGCCGACGGCCTCCCGGCCGATCAGCACGTCCCCGATCCACACGCTGCGCGCGCTGGCGCCCTGCAGCGCGCCCTTGTAGAGCACATCGCCGGTCGTCTGCGGGCCCTTGTGGTGCAGATACACCTGGCTCTCGAGGTGCTGCCCCTCGTCCGCGAAGCTCAGGCCGAAGCCCTCCCCCGCCGATCCGGCGCCGGTCAGCTCGATGCTGGGGTTGACGCGCACCACGTGTCCGCCGAAGGTCACGACGAAGTGGCGCAGGTGGGCGTCGCGCCCGACCGTGGCCTGGTGGGAGGACGCGTGCACGGCCTCGTCGTCCCAGTGCTGGACCGCGACGACCGTGAGGTCCGCGCCGTCGCGCACGAGGATCTCGACGTTCTCCGCGAACTGGGCCGCGCCCTCGTGGCGCAGGATCACGACGGCCTTCGCGTGCTCCTGCGCCTCGATCACGATGTGCGCGTCGGCGCGCGCCTCGGCGCCGCGGCCGGTGATCCGCAGGACGATCGGCTCGGCGACCTCCTCCTCACGCGGGATCCGGATGTGGTGCGCCCCCGTCGCCCCCTGCCACGCGATCGCGGCGGGGAGGTCCTCCGGGACGAAGAACTCGCCGCGGGGCGCCTCGCCGACCGCGAGCGGCTCAGCGAGATAGGCCTCGCCCGCGAGCATCTCGTACGCGATGCCGTCGGCCTCCCCCGCCGGCTCGAACAGCGGCGACAGGGTCTTCAGCGGCGAGTGGAGCCAGTTCACCTCGCGACCCGTCGGCGTGCCGAAGTCGGACGGCTCGAACGAGCGGGGACGCTCCGAGCGGGTCTGCACGGGGACGGTCACCTCGTCCTGCGGCGGGATGATCACCGTCGCGGGGTCGCGGTGCCCCTCCGGTGCCTGGGCGTCGTCGTGCTGCGCCGTCGCCGGCGCCTGGGTGCTGTCTGCCATATCAGCCGACGGATCCTTCCATGCCCATCTCGATGAGCTTGTTGA
>JBQDDT010000251.1:0-393 GCA_052092505.1 Microbacterium sp.
GGTCTCGTCGTCGGGGTCCTCTCCGGCCTGGCGCCGCAGGGGATCCTCGACCGTGTGCTCGGCGTCCTCAGCGAGGCCGTCCTCGCGGTGCCGGGCGTGCTGCTCGCGCTCGCCGTCATCACCGCCTACGGCCGCGGCGCGCTCGTCGCCGGCGTCGCCGTCGGCATCGCGGAGGCCCCCGGGTTCGCCCGCCTCGTCCGAGGGCAGGTCATCCAGGCCCGCACCCTCACGTTCGTCGAGGCCGCCGGCGCACTGGGGACCGGCCGGCTGCGGGTCGTCACCCGCCACATCGTGCCGCGCGTGGCGCCACCGCTGCTGGCCTACACCGCCCTGAACTTCGGGCTCGCGCTGCTGGCCATCGGCTCGCTCAGCTACCTCGGCTTCGGGGAGGCA
>JBQDDT010000251.1:403-2673 GCA_052092505.1 Microbacterium sp.
GTGGGGGGTGCTCATCGCCGGCGGGCAGCGCTACCTGGTGCACGCCTGGTGGGTGGCCGTCCCGCCCGGCGTCGCCCTCGCGGCCACCGTCGTCCTGCTCGGCAGGATCGCCCATCTCCTGCAGGAGGACTCATGACCGCCGTCCAGATCCACGACCTCACCGTGCGGTACGGCGCGGACCCCGCCGCGCCCCCGGCCCTCGACGCCGTCTCCCTGGCGATCCCGCCCGGCGTGGTGACGGCCGTGGTGGGGGAGTCGGGCTCGGGGAAGTCCACGCTCGCCCACAGCCTCATGCGGCTGCTCCCCGGCTCCGCGAGGTCGGCCGGCCGGATCGAGGTGGCCGGGGACGACCTCCTGGCGTGCAGCGAGCGGTCGATGAGGGCCGTGCGCGGAGCCCGCATCGGCTTCGTCCCGCAGGACCCGGTCGCCTCGCTCAACCCGACGATGACCATCGGCGCCCAGCTCCGGGAGACCTTCACCCTCGCCGGCCGCCGCGTGGACGAGGCCGCCGAGGCGCTGATCCTCGAGGATCTCCACGAGCTGGGGTTCGACGATCCGGCCACGCTGCTCGCCCGGTACCCCCACGAGCTGTCCGGGGGGATGCGCCAGCGGGTGCTCGTGGCGATCGCGTTCTCCCAACGGCCGGGGCTGGTCGTCGCGGACGAACCGACCAGCGCGCTCGACGCGCTCGTCGGCCGCGAGGTCCTGCGCAGCATGGAGGCGGTCCGGCAGCGGCACGGCACGACGGTCGTCCTCATCACCCACGACCTCGCCGTGGCCCGGCGGTACGCCGAGCACGTCCACGTCCTGCACCAGGGGCGGGTCGTCGAGAGCGGCCCGGTGGCACAGGTCTTCGCCGCGCCCGGGCAGGACTACACGCGCTCCCTGCTCGCCAGCTCGGTGCGGATCCGCGACGGCGAGGTGGTCAGCGTCGCCGAGGCCTTCACCGCACGGCCGCGGCGGGACCGCCCCGTGGTGGCTCCCGGGGCCGCTCCCGCCGTGCGGCTGGACGGCGTCTCGAAGTACTTCGGGAGCACGGCCGCCGTCGACGACGTCTCGCTCGTCCTGCCGGTCGGGCAGACGCTCGCGGTCGTCGGGGAGTCCGGCTCCGGCAAGACGACCACCGGGCGGATGATCCTCGGGCTCGAACGCCCGGACGCGGGGACCGTGCAGGTGCTCGGCCGGGACGTCACGCGGACGAGCCGGCGCGAGCTGCGCGACCTGCGCCGGCAGATGCAGGTGGTCTACCAGAGCCCCTTCGAGTCGCTGAACCCGCGGCTCACCCTCGAACGGCTGATCACCGAGCCCCTCGAGGCCCACCGGGTGGGCGACCGGCGCTCGCGCCGGCAGAGCGCGCGGGAGCTCCTCGACCTCGTCCGGCTGCCGGTCTCGTACGCGGGCCGGCGGCCGACCGAGCTGTCCGGGGGGCAGCGCCAACGGGTGGCCATCGCGCGGGCCCTCGCGCTGCGTCCGCGCCTCCTCGTCCTCGACGAGCCCGTCTCCGCGCTCGACGCCACGGTCCAGGCCGCGGTGATCGCGCTGCTCGCCGAGCTGCAGCAGGACCTCGACCTCACCTACTTCCTCGTCACGCACGACCTGGGCGTGGTCACCGAGCTCGCCGACCAGGTGATGGTCCTGCGACACGGGCGGGTGGTCGAGGCGGGGCCGGTCGGCGCCGTCGTCACCGACCCGAGCGACGACTACACCCGGGCCCTGCTCACGGTCTGAGCCGACCAGGTGCAGCGGACGCCCGACCGAGAGAGGATCGACAGATGGCCAACCGTCTTGCCGACGCCGTCTCGCCCTACCTGCGCCAGCACGCGGACAACCCGGTCGACTGGCTCCCGTGGGGCGAGGAGGCGTTCGCCGAGGCGCGGCGCCGCGACGTCCCGATCCTGCTGTCCGTGGGCTACGCGGCCTGCCACTGGTGCCACGTGATGGCCCACGAGTCGTTCGAGGACGAGGGCGTGGCCGAGGCGCTCGACGCGGGCTTCGTGGCCGTCAAGGTGGACCGCGAGGAGCGGCCCGACGTCGATGCGGTCTACATGGCGGCCACCGTCGCCATGACGGGCCAGGGGGGCTGGCCGATGACCTGCCTGCTCACCCCCGACGGCGAACCGTTCCACTGCGGCACGTACTACCCCCGCGACCAGCTGCTCACGCTGCTCGACGCCGCGCGGCAGGCGTGGGCGGACCGGCGCGAGGACGTGCTGCGCGCGTCGGCGGGCCTCACCGACGCGCTCGGTCGCATGAGCGCCGCGGGACCGGCG
>JBQDDT010000252.1:0-2660 GCA_052092505.1 Microbacterium sp.
TGGACAGCCGGATTCCGCCCCGCGAACGCGCGGCTTCCCGTGCACAACGCAGTCGCCTCGCGCCGTAGACCCCGAAACCGGGCCGGGCTCGACCGCTCATCCGACGGATCGACTGCGTTGTGCACGCGCCGCCGCCCGGGTCGGATCAGGCCGAACCCACCGGAGCGGGTGCGCCTCGGGCCGGCCAGGCGCGGCCGATCAGGCCCCGGCGTAGCCGGTGCCGGCCTGCTCGAGCCCCGGGTAGAGGGGGAACGCGGTGGCGAGTGCGGCCACGCGGGCGCGCAGCGCCTCGAGGTCGGGCTCGGGCTGCAGCGCCAGCGCGATCACGTCGGCGACCTCGGCGAACTCGGCGTCGCCGAACCCGCGGGTCGCCAGCGCGGGCGTCCCGATCCGCAGGCCCGACGTGACCATCGGCGGACGAGGGTCGTTCGGGACCGAGTTGCGGTTGACCGTGATGCGGATCTCGTGCAGGAGGTCCTCCGCCGCCTTGCCGTCGATCGCGGCGTCGCGCAGGTCGACGAGCACGAGATGGACGTCGGTGCCGCCCGAGCGCAGCGTGATCCCCGCGTCGGCCACGTCCTGCTGCGAGAGCCGGTCGGCGACGATCCGCGCGCCGCGCAGCGTCCGCTCCTGGCGGTCGCGGAACTCCGGAGTGGCCGCGAGCTTGAAGGCCGTGGCCTTCGCCGCGATCACGTGCATGAGCGGGCCGCCCTGCTGGCCGGGGAACACCGCGGAGTTGATCTTCTTCGCGACGTCGGCATCGTTCGACAGGATGAACCCGGAGCGCGGGCCGCCGATGGTCTTGTGCACGGTCGACGAGACGACGTGCGCGTGGGGCACGGGGCTCGGGTGCAGGCCCGCGGCGACGAGGCCGGCGAAGTGCGCCATGTCGACCCAGAGGTACGCGCCGACCTCGTCGGCGATCGCGCGGAACGCGGCGAAGTCGAGCTGGCGCGGGTACGCCGACCAGCCCGCGATGATCACCTTCGGCTTGTGCTCGAGCGCCAGCCGGCGGACCTCGTCCATGTCGACCGTCGAGGAGTCGGGGTCGACCTCGTACGGAACGACGTCGTACAGCCGGCCGGAGAAGTTGAGCTTCATGCCGTGCGTGAGGTGGCCGCCGTGGTCGAGCGACATGCCGAGGATCGTGTCACCCTGGCGCGCGAGGGCGTGCAGGACGGCGGCGTTCGCCGACGCGCCGGAGTGGGGCTGCACGTTGGCGTACTCGGCGCCGAACAGCGCCTTCGCCCGCTCGATCGCGAGGCTCTCGGCGACGTCGACCTCCTCGCAGCCGCCATAGTAGCGGCGCCCTGGGTAGCCCTCGGCGTACTTGTTCGTGAGCACCGAGCCCTGCGACTGCAGGACGGACAGCGGCACGAAGTTCTCCGAGGCGATCATCTCGAGGAAGCCGCGCTGGCGGTCGAGTTCGCGCTGCAGGACCTGCGCGATCTCGGGGTCGACCTCGGTCAGGGGCGCGGTGAACAGCGGATCGGTCATGCGGACTCCAGACGGACGTTCAGACAGGTGTTCGCCATCGGCCCAGGCGTGCGGCCGATCGTCGTCTCCGTCGCTCCCCGGTGGTGGCCCACCTCAACGCCAGTCGCGACAGAGGAAGTCTAACCGGCGCGCCCCTCCGACTCGCGCGGGCCGCTCCTCCCACGTTCAGGATGCCGGGTGGCGAACCACCGGGGCAAAAGCGCACAATGGTTCGATGCGTGCTTCCGAGACGAACGATCGCGAGAAGACGGCCGACGCCGACCTTGTGCTCCGTTCCCGGTCAGGAGACGCAGACGCCTTCGGCGAGCTCTGGGCCCGTCACGCACGAGCGGGGGTCGTCGCCGCGCGAAGCGTGGCCCCCTCCCTCGATCCCGACGACCTCGTCCAGGAGGCGTTCGCGACGCTCTTCCAGGAGATCAGGCGCGGCGGCGGTCCGACGGGATCGTTCCGCGCCTATCTCTTCGCCGCCATCCGCTGCACCGCCGAATCCCGGGAGCGCGCGGACCCGGCGCCGGCCGGGCCGGTCGATGCCGCGCTCGACGAGAGCCTGACGGTGACCGTCTTCCGGCACCTCCCGGAGCGGTGGCAGGAGACCCTCTGGTACACCGAGGTCGAGGGCAGGAAGCCGTCGGAGATCGCATCGCTCGTCGGCCTCGATGCGACGGAGGCGGCGCAGCTCGCCTATCGCGCCAGGGCCGGCCTGCGCGACGCGTGGATCCGCGCCCACGCCGCCGCGGTTCCCGACGGCTCAGACTGCCGCTGGACCGATGAGCGTCTCGGCGCGCACGCGCGCGGCAACCTGAGCGCTCGCGATCGCGAGAGGGCCGACGCGCACATCGCATCGTGCCCGCGCTGCGCGATCGTCGCCGCGGAGGCCCAGGACGTCGGCAGCCGCCTGCCCCTGGTGCTGCTTCCGCTCGCGCTCGGCATCGACGGCGCCGCCGAGCACCTCACGGCGCCGCCCGAGGGCGACGCCGGCATCGCCCTCGCATCGATGCCCGCGGCGGTGGCCGAGGGGACGAGCGTCGCCGCGGACGAGACGCCTCGGCCGGGTCTCTCCGGCCGCGGAGCCCAACAGTTCGGCCACCAAGCGGTGCCCGGCGCGGCGCGCGCGACCGGCGCCGGCGCCGGCGCCGCGGCGCCCCCCGGCGGCCCCGGGATGC
>JBQDDT010000253.1:0-2647 GCA_052092505.1 Microbacterium sp.
TCGCCGCGGCCCCCGAGTCGCTTCTCGCGGCCCCGGATCAGGCCTCTCAGCGCCAGATCACCGACGAGATCAAGAGCATCCACGCCGACGCCGCTCAGCGCGTCGCCGCCGGCGAGGACGTGCCAGGCACGCTGTACGACTTCCCGCCGTACCGCTCGAGCGTCCTGCGCCACCCGACGAAGAACCCGAAGCTCGTCGATCCGGAGACCATCGAGCTGTGGAGCCCCGCCTACGGCGAGCGCGACGTCGCCGCCCTCGAGGCCGACCTGACGCTGCAGCACCGTGGCGAGCCGCAGGGCGAGCGGATCACCGTGACGGGACGCCTCCTCGACAGCTGGGGACGCCCGATCCCGAACCAGCTGCTCGAGGTGTGGCAGGCCAACGCCGCCGGCCGCTACATCCACCAGCGCGATCAGCACCCCGCGCCCCTCGACCCGAACTTCACGGGTGCGGGCCGGACGGTCACGAACGCGAACGGCGAGTACACCTTCACGACGATCAAGCCGGGGCCCTACCCGTGGAAGAACCACGTGAACGCGTGGCGTCCGGCCCACATCCACTTCTCGGTGTTCGGCTCCGGCTTCACCCAGCGCCTCATCACCCAGATGTACTTCCCCGGCGATCCGCTGTTCGCGCTGGACCCCATCTTCAACACCATCCGCGACGAGAAGTCGCGCCAGCAGCTCATCTCCGCGTACGACCACGACCTCACGGTCCCCGAGTTCTCGATGGGCTACCGCTGGGACATCGTCGTCGACGGCCCGGATGCCACGTGGTTCGAGCCAGAGGGAGAGCACTGATCATGGCGCAGGAGAAGACCCTGAACCCCACGGCCGGCCAGACCATCGGGCCGTTCTTCCGGTTCGGCCTCGAGTACGACCGGATGAACGAGGTCGCCTTCCCCCACAGCGAGGGCGCGATCGTGCTGAAGGGCACGCTCTACGACGCCGAGGGGTCGCCGATCCCCGACGGGCTGATCGAGATCTTCGGCGCCGACAGCGACGGGTCCGTCCCCCGCGCCCGCGGATCGCTCGCGCGGGACGGCTTCACCTTCACCGGCTTCGGGCGCTGCATGACGAACGATTCGGGGCAGTTCCACTTCTGGACCCGCAACCCAGGGCCGATCGACGGCAAGGCCCCGTTCTTCGCCGCGCTCGTCTACGCCCGCGGCCTTCCGAACAAGCTGCACACGCGGATCTACCTGCCAGACGACGAGGAGCTCCTCGCCCAGGACCGGCTCCTCTCCGAGCTGAGCGAGGCGGAGCGCGCTACGCTCGTGGCAACGCGAACCGACGACGGCTTCCTGCAGCACGACTTCCACATGCAGGGCGAGAAGGAGACAGTCTTCCTTGCCTACTGACGCACCTCGAGCCCGTGGCGGAGAGCCGTCGCGGGCCGATGGCGTCGCGGTCGATCAGGGGCTGCTGACACCGGTCTCCGCCGGGCGGGACGCAGCGGCATCCGACGCGGCCGTGCTGCGCGCGCTGATCGAGGCGGAGACGGCCCTCGTGCGCGCCTATGCGGCGATCGGCGCGGCCCCCGCCTCGGTGGGGAAGGCCGCCGCCGCGCTGCGCGGAGCCGTCGTGGACGCGGGCGAGCTCGCCCGCGCGGCGGTCGCCGGGGGCAATCCCGTCATCCCGCTCGTCGGGCTGCTCCGCTCCGCCGCGGCGGAGGAGGTGCGTCCCTGGGTGCACCGCGGCGCGACGAGCCAGGACGTCCTCGACACGGCGCTCGTACTCGTGGCGCGCGCGTCGGCGGATCGCGTCATCGACGATCTCGGCCGGGTCGTGGCGGCGCTGGCGGATCTCGCCGAGCGCCAGCGCGACGTCGTGGCCGCGGGGCGCACCCTCACCCAGCACGCCGTGCCGACGACGATCGGGCTGCGCGCCGCGAACTGGCTCCGCGGCGTCGAGCGGGCGTCCGTGCGGCTCCGCGAGGCGCGCGACCGGCTCCCCGCCCAGTTCGGCGGGGCCGGCGGCACGCTCGCCGCGACAGCGGAGATCCTCGGAGAGGCGATCCGCGACGCCGGCGCGCCGGATGCGCACGACGACCCGACGGGCGAGCGGACCGCGGCGGAGGGCACTCCCCTCGCGCTGGCGTACTCGTCAGGGGAGGAGGCGGCTCTCGCGCTGCGCGACGCCTATGCGCGCGAGCTCGGCCTCGAGCCCGCCGCGCCATGGCATACGCAGCGCTGGCCGATCACGGAGCTGGGTGACGCGCTCGTGGGCGCGCTCGACGCGCTCGGGAAGCTGGCGGCCGACGTCGCGACGGCGTCGCGCACGGAGATCGCCGAGCTCGCGGAGCCGTCGGGCGGCGGATCCAGCGCGATGCCGCAGAAACAGAACCCGACCCGCTCGGTCCTGATCCGCTCGGCCGCGATCCGCGCCCCGCAGCTGGGCGCGACCCTGCATCTCGCCGCGGCCCTCGCGGTGGACGAGCGGCCAGACGGATCGTGGCACGCCGAGTGGCCGGCGCTGCGCGAGCTCCTGCGAGCGGCGCTCGGCGCGTCTTCCCACGCCGCCGACCTCGCCGAGGGGCTTCGCGTGAACCGCGAGAACGTGGCACGCACCCTCGCCGCCTCCGGCGGCCTGATCGTCTCGGAGCGCCTCGGCGCCGTGCTCGGCAAGGACGAGGCGGCCAGGATCAT
>JBQDDT010000254.1:0-2631 GCA_052092505.1 Microbacterium sp.
GACCTCGATCTCCTGCGGCTCGCTCCAGGTCGCGCCGTCGTCGGTCGAGCGCGAGTAGATCATCGGCAGGTGCCATCCCTGCCGCATCACCATGAACAGCGAGCCGTCGGCGAGCCGCTCGACCGCGCCCTCGCTCGGCCCGTCGTAGGGCGTGACGTCGACCTGCTCCGGATCCGGCTCGGCGACCGTGCCGGCGACGTCCCAGTTGATGCCGCCGTCCTCGGAGACGAGCAGGAT
Source organism: Microbacterium sp. (assembly GCA_052092505.1). Lineage (GTDB taxonomy): Bacteria > Actinomycetota > Actinomycetes > Actinomycetales > Microbacteriaceae > Microbacterium. The sequence continues at coordinate 238 of JBQDDT010000254.1, forward strand.
CTGGCGGTAGTTCTCGTCGCCCTCGTAGTACCCGTAGGCCGAGATGTACAGCGTCCCATCGGGGTCCTCCAGCAGGGTGTGGAGGAGCACGAAGCCACCCAGCGTCGTCCCCGGCCGCGGGGAGGTCGCACCGATCGGGCGCATCGGCTCGGGCGTCTCCATCACGCCCTCGCGGTGCTCCCAGGTCTCGCCACCGTTGCTGGACACCGCGGTCTCCACGCTGGCCTGGCGATTGTCGCTGCCCTCCACCATGAACGAGTTGTAGTCGACCGCGATGATGTCGCCGTTGCGGAGCCTCGTCAGCGTGATGCCCGAGGCGTCCGGCATGGGATTGATGTCCACGCCGCTCGACCAGGTCGCGCCGTCGTCGTCCGAGGCACCGAAGAGGAAGCCGGACGCGTCGATCCGGTCCGGGTGGGCCGAGTACGGGATGAGGACGCGCCTGCTGTCCTCGCCGGTCGGGACGACGATCCCGCCGAGGGGGAAGCCGACCTGCTCGCCGGTGTCGTCGATCGTCACCGTCTCCGAGATGCCGAACGGCGCGGTACCCACGGCCGCGGGCGGCGTCGACCCGGCCGGGCCGAACGTGATGTCGTCCAGAAACACGTCGTCGACGGCCGCACCGACGCCGGTGGCCCCGGTCGTGAAGGCGATCCCGGTGATGGCGGTGACCTCGTTGTGCTGGCCCGAGTTGTTGCCGATCGTGGAGCCCGCGGAGCCGACGTACGCGCCGTCGATGCTCACCCGCGCGGCGGCGTTGTCGCTGGGCACCGCGACCTCGATCTGCGACCACTCACCGAGCGGGACGCTGCCGGCCGGACTCAGCTCGCGCCAGGTCCTGGTCCACTGCTCGTACCACTGGATGCTGCCGTCCTCGGTCACCCGCAGGCGGAACAGCGAGTTGGCCGGGTGGCCGGTCGGGACCAGGGAGTCGCCGACGATGTCGAACGTGAATCCCTCGAGCGCCGTGGGGTTGACGTCGAAGGAGAGGTAGGCGCCCTGCTGGGGGGCGACCGGACAGGTCACACCCACGGCTGCCTCGGTGCTCGTGTCCTGCACCCGGAGCGAGTGCGCGCCCTCGGCGGCGGCCTCGTCTGTGACGAGTGCCGGGTCGTACCCGTCGAGCGTGGAGCATTCGGCCGGCACCGAGCCGACGTCGTCGGACTCGAACGTGAGCGTGTCGAAGTCCCCGGCCACCGTGATCTCCTGGGTGCTGTCGGACTCGTTGCCGGCGGCGTCTGTCACGACCGTGCGCAGGGTGTTGACGCCGGCCTGAGCGAAGGTGTGCGAGATCGACACCGTCACCCAGCCGTCCTCGTCGGGGCCGCTGAGCACCGCCGGGATGGTCTCGCCCTGCCACTCGGCGACCGCCGTGTAGTCCTCGAGCGCCGCACCGTCGGGGAGCTGGAACCGGGCGATGGGCTCATCGGTAACCTCCGTGCCGACGACGAGGTCGGTGTCGTCGAAGGTGGATTCGATGGTGAGGCCGCCGAAGGCGTCCTCGGGAAGCTCGCCGGACACCGCGAGGTCGTCGATGTAGTAGTCCACGCCCACGGCGCCCTGGCCCGCGGACCCGAAGTAGATCTCGCCCATCGTGGGCGAGGCCGCGTTGCGTCGCTCGGTCTCGAACCGGACACCGTCGAGGACAAGCTCGGCGCGCTCGGTGGTGGCGTTGATGGTGACGTCCACCCACTCGTTCAGGGCCGCACCGCCCGTGACCGTGGCAACGTCCGCGAAGGAGGAGCCGTCGTAGGCCGCGACGCGGATGTCGTCACCGTCGCGGTTGAAGGTGAATCGCCAGACGCCGTTGGCACTGGCGCCCTCTGCGCCCTGGATGGCGACGTAGGGGCCGGCGTCGAACTCGGCGGGCGAGAACCGGTAGGAGACCGACCGTTCCTCGGTCTGGGGGTAGTCGCACCACGCCCGCGTGTAGACCGAGCTGTCCTGATCGACCACGCGCATCGCCCGGTTCGTCTCGGCCGCACCACCGAACGCGGCCTCGGCCACGGTGACGTCACCGATGATCCGGCAGTCCGCCGGCGGCTCACCGAGCGGCTCCTCATCGAACGTACGCACCGCCCCGTCAGCCGGAGCCGCAGCCGCCTGCGAACCCGGCACCACCGCGCCCGGCACCAACGCAAGCAGCACCGCGGCCATCGCGGCGACGGCGGCGAGCACCGCGCGTCTGAGATGGGATGTTCGGATCGTCATGTCACTCACTTCTCCTCCAGGATTCATCCGGTACAGCGAGGGGATGTTCGGTCGGGGGGGGGTAGGCACGCCCGAGGGCGGTGGGGGCGTCGTCGGTCGAAGGGGACCCGGGTCAGCGGCGGATGCCGAGGGTGTCGGAGCCGTCGGCGTCCCAGTCGCCCACGAACACCTCGTCGCCGGCGC
>JBQDDT010000255.1:0-2595 GCA_052092505.1 Microbacterium sp.
CCGCTCCGGCGGCCGCGTCACCTCGGTCTCCGTGCGCGACGAGATCGAGGGCACCGAGCACGAGATCCCCACGCGCGTCGTCGTCAACGCCGCCGGCCCCTGGATCGACGATGTCTGGCGCGAGGACGACCTCGGCCTGCCGCGCATGAACGGCGGGACGAAGGGCACCCACCTCGTCGTCGACCCGTTCCCCGGAGCGCCCAAGGACGCCTTCTACTACGAGGCCGTCACGGACGGCCGGCCGATGATGGTCATCCCCTGGGACGGCCGCTACCTCATCGGCTCGACCGACCTGCGGTTCACCGGGGACCTCGACCAGGCCTCGGCCACGCAGGACGAGTACGACTACATCCTCGACGAGACCAACCGGATCCTGCCGACGGCGAACCTCACGCTCGACGACGTGCAGTACTCCTACACCGGGGTGCGTCCGCTGCCGTACGCGGACGAGGACTCCGACGTCTCCGACATCACCCGTCGCCACGACGTCCGTACCCACCCCGAGGTCGCCGAGGGCCTCTACACGCTGGTCGGCGGCAAGCTGACGACGTTCCGCCAGGTCGGCGAGGACGTCGGCGACCTGCTCGCCAAGCGGTTCGGGTCGCGGCGCCGGTCCGTGACGAAGCGGCTCACCCTCCCCGGTGGCGCGGAGAAGAACCTGCGCCGGCTTCGCCGTCGGGTCGCCGGTACGGGGCGCTCCGAGGCGCTCGCCGAGCGCCTCGTCGACATGTACGGCACCCGCGCCGTCGACGTCGCCACCTTCGTCGACTCGACACCGGCACGGGCCCGGGTCCTCGACGACGACTACGGCCTCACGGCCGGCGAGGTGGAGTGGGGCGTGCGCCACGAGCACGCCCACCGCCTCGCCGACGTCCTCGCCCGCCGCACGATGATCACCCTGCGCAACGACCTCGGTCGCGGCGCCGTGGAACCCGTCGCGGACGTCATGGCCGAGCTCCTCGGCTGGTCGGCCGAGCGGCGCGCGGAGGAGATCGACCGGTACGAGCAGTACCTCACGAGGTTCGTCCCCCACAGCAACGAGGAGGTTCGCTGATGAGCAGCACAGGGTCCCGGGTCGTCATAGGCGTCGACATCGGGCTGACCGGTATGAAGGCCGTCGCCTTCTCCCTCGACGGGGAGGTCGTCGACTCCGCGTCGGAGGCCTCGCCCAGCGCGATGCCGCAGCCGCACTGGGTCGAGCGCGACGAGCGCGAGTTCTGGGCGCTCTTCGGCCGGATGCTCCGCAAGCTCACCTCGAGCCTCGATCGCGGCGACGCCGAGATCCTCGGCATCGCCGTCAGCGCGCACGGCGACGGCGCCTGGCTCGTGGACGAGAACCTCACCCCCGTCCGCCCCGGGATCCTCTCCCTCGACTCCCGCGCACTCGACACGGCCGCGAGTCTCATGGCCGAGAGCCGCGACGCGCTGCTGTCCGTCACCGGTCAGGGCGTGTCCGCACCGTCGCCGGGCGCCGTCCTCCGGTGGCTCGCCGACAACGAGCCGGACAGCATCGAGCGCGCCCGCTGGTTCATGTCGGCCAAGGACTTCCTGCGGATGCGACTGACGGACACCATCGGCACGGACCTCACCGAGGCGTCGACCGCCTTCACCAACGTCGACACCCAGGACTACGACGACTCCGCATTTGCCGCCTACGGGCTGGAGGCGCTGCGCGACAAGGCGCCGGACATCGCCATGCCGACCGACGTCGTCGGCGAGGTCACCTACCTGGCCCACCTGCACACCGGCCTGCCCGCGGGCCTGCCCGTCCTCGCAGGCCTGCACGATGTCGATGCTGCTGCGATCGGCGCCGGCGCCGTCCGGCCCGGGCAGCTCGCCGTCATGGCCGGCACCTGGTCGATCAACGAGGTCATCTCGGACCACCCGAAGATCGACGAGCGGTGGATGAGTCGAGCGTTCGTCGAGCGCGGGCGCTGGATGAACATGTCGATCTCGCCCACCAGCTCATCGAACCTCGAGTGGTTCGTCAACACGCTCTGCGCCGCCGACGTCGACGCCGCGAACCGGCTGGGGGAGAGCCCCTACGCGTTCGTCGACCGCGAGGTCGCCACCGTGGCCGACGACGACGAGCCGGTGACGTTCCTGCCCTTCCTCTACGGCAGCCCCTTCCCGCACGACGCGTCGGCCTCGTTCTCCGGCCTGCGCGCCTGGCACACGCGCGGCCACGTCCTGCGGGGCCTGTACGAGGGGCTCGCCTTCAACCACCGGATCCACATCGACGGGCTGCTGGACGGGTTCGACGTGTCGGACATCCGGGTGACCGGCGGCGTGACGAACTCCGAGATCTGGCCGCAGATCCTCGCCGACACCCTCGGTCGGACGGTAACCATCCCGACGACGGTCGAGGGCGGCGCCCTGGGGACAGCGATGGTGGCGGCGACCGGCGTGGGGGCGTTCTCCTCGCTCGCCGAGGCGGCGAGCGAGATGGAGTCGGCGACCCGCGTCGTCGAGCCCGGCGCGGGACGCTCCCGCGCCCACGACCGGTTCGCGCAGTACTCGAGCCTGGTCGAGGCGCACAAGCCCTGGTGGGCCGCCCGCGCCTGAGGTGACGAGACGGTCGGCCGTGCGTTCCGC